>CABSIA010000014.1 GCA_902477645.1 uncultured Prevotella sp.
TTGTGGCGGTGCTCGACAATGTGCGCTCGCTTCACAACGTAGGCTCCGTGTTCCGCACCGCCGACGCATTCAGGGCTCAAGGCATAATGCTGTGCGGCATAACGGCAACTCCGCCACAGGCCGAGATACACAAAACGGCATTGGGAGCCGAGGACTCGGTGGAGTGGAAATACTACGCCGACACCATGGACGCTGTGAGCGACCTGAAAAAACAAGGATACCAGATATATGCCGTTGAGCAGGCAGAAGGCTCGACATCTTTGGAAAATCTCACATTGCCACTGTCTCAGCCCAACGGCTACGCCATAGTGATGGGCAATGAGGTAAAAGGCGTGCAGCAACAGGTTGTAGACCAGTGCCACGGATGCATAGAGATACCGCAATTTGGCACCAAACACTCACTCAATGTCTCTGTCGCCGCCGGCATCGTGATATGGGAATTCGCAAAAAAAATCATCGTAAAGAAAAAGCCGGGTTAACCCGCAAAAAAACGCCGCCTGCCACATTCCCCAATGAAGCAGGCTTCAAGTGCCAACGAAGCAGGCTTCATGAGCCTTTGAAGCAGGTTTCATTTTTCGACGGTGAAAAATACACTGGAATTACAGAATTCTCAAAAATAAATTTTTCACCCAAACCGTAAAACCAAACAGATTATGAAGATATTCGCCATCGGCATGAACTATGCCCTACACAATAAAGAGCTGCACGAGACGTTATCTAAGCCAGAGAACCCCGTAATCTTCACAAAAGCAGACTCGGCTCTGCTTAAAGACCACAAGCCTTTTTTCGTTCCCGACCACTTAGGACGCATTGATTACGAGACGGAGCTTGTGGTGAGGATATGCCGTCTGGGAAAAAATATACCCGTGCGGTTCGCACACCGTTACTACGATGCCGTAACCGTGGGCATCGACTTCACCGCCCGTGAGCTGCAGACCGAGCTGCGCGGTAAGGGACTGCCCTGGGAGCTGTGCAAGGGATTTGACGGCTCCGCCGCCATCGGCGACTGGGTAGACAAGGAGAGACTGAGAGACATCCAACAGCTGCACTTCCATCTTGACATAAACGGCAACACCGTACAGGAGGGACGTTCGAGCGACATGCTTTTCAAGGTTGACGAGATAGTGAGCTACATAAGCCGCTACTTCACCCTGAAGACTGGCGACCTGCTATATACGGGAACTCCCGCCGGAGTGGGGCCTGTGAGCATCGGCGACCATATAGAAGGCTATATTGAAGACCGGAAGGTTTTGGATTTTAACTGCAGATAAATATTGAGACTTAAAATTATGACATACGCATACCGACTGATTACTGTTTTGCTGACTCTCGCCTGGAGCCTTGGCGCTGCAGGACAGAGATTTTTCAACCTCACATCGTCAGAGGTTGCGGTAGACTCTGTGATGCCCGAATTCACGTATGCCATTCCTCTGTACGAAAACTACGACGACTCGCTCTATACGGTAGAAATTCTGTACCCAGAGTTCATCGACATGACAGCCGCAGACATAGCAGCCTGCGACCGTCTGATGGGAGAAAACCAGCTTCCGGAGCTGCCCGTTGTAAGCCAGCGCATCGCCATAGAGAGGAAAAAAGCACATTTGGAGATTTTTTTCTGCCCGATGGTTAGGCGTGAGGGACGATACAAAATTCTTGTGAGCTTCATGCTGAAACTCACTGCCAAGGCAAAAAAGCAAGGCCGAATGGCTGCGCCCGCCGCAAAGACAGCAGCCGGCAGATATGCCGAAAACTCGGTGTTGGCAACCGGACGGTGGGCAAAAATCAGAGTGCCCGCCACAGGAGTTTACCGCATCACGGAGAGCCTGGCCAGAAGAGCCGGATTCAGCAGTCTGGCAAAAGTCAAGGTTTACGGATATGGCGGAAACCTGCAAGACGAGAAACTGAGCGGTGCCACGCTGACTGAGACCGATGACCTGAAAGAAGTGGCGACCTACGACGGCGGAAGCGCCGGCAAAATGTTCTATGCCCGCGGACCTGTGTCATGGAGCAGCAAGACCACTCCACGGCGCACACGCAACCCGTATTCAGACTATGGCTACTACTTCCTGACCGAAGACGGCACCGAGCCGCTGACCGTAGACTCGGCAAGCTTTGTGTCGGCTTTCTATCCGGCAAACGACGACTGGCACGACCTATATGAGAACGACGGCTACGCATGGTTCCATGGCGGACGCAACCTCTACGACCCTACACCGCTGGCTACAGGCAGACAGCAAAAAATTGTAATTACAAAACCAGCGGACGCCACTTCTGCGACATTAGCGGTAAAAGTATCGGCAGGCTCACCGGCAAGGGTGCAGGTTGAGGTTGGCAACTCTGTCGTTGGTAACATCAGCATCTCTAAGCCTGCACAATATAGTGTCGCAAACGAGGCTTTGTCGACATTTTCTCTGCCAAGGCTGAACACACGCGACACAATAACCATTACCAACAGCAGCGATGCCGTGGTAAGGCTCGACTATATAGCCATGGCATGGAACAAGCCAAAAGCCGCCCCAAGGCTCAACGCGTCGCTGCCCGAGGCTCAATACGTGTACAACATAACAAACCAAAACCTGCATGCCGACAGGGATTTGGATATGGTTATCATTATTCCCACATCGCAAAAACTGCTACAGCAGGCTGAGCGGCTTGCCGAATTCCACCGGCAAAACGACGGAATGAAGGTGAAGATTGTGCCGGCAGACGAACTGTACAACGAGTTCGCAAGCGGAACGCCAGATGCCAACGCATACAGACGGTATATGAAAATGCTGTACGACAGAGCCGAGACCGAGGAGGAGATGCCCAGCCACCTGCTTCTATTTGGCGACTGCGTGTGGGACAACCGAATGCTGACCACAGATTGCCGTCAGCTCCAGGCAGACGACTATCTACTGGTATATGAGAGCGAAAACTCGTTCAGTAAGGCATACAGCTATGCCGACGACGGTTTCTTCTGCCTGCTTGATGACGGAGAGGGAGGCAACCTGCTGGAAGCCGACCGGCCGGACATTGCTGTCGGACGCTTCCCCGTAACAAACGGGCAGGACGCAAAAATCATGGTCGACAAGACTATTGCCTATGCAACCAACCAGTATGCCGGCAACTGGCTCAACACCATTGCCTTTTTAGCAGACGACGGAAATTACAACGTTCACATGATTGACGTAAATTCCGTGGCAGAGAAGACAACAAGTGACCACCCTGGATATCTCGTGAAAAAGATTATGTGGGACGCTTACATTCAAGAAACTTCGGCAACAGGCGACACATATCCGGCTGTTGAGGATTTGGTAAAACGCCAGCAGGCTGCGGGAGCACTCATCATTGACTATGGCGGACACGGACGTCCCGATCAGATATCGCACGAGAATGTGCTACGCATCAACGACTTCCGCGACTTCACAAACACCAATCTGCCACTGTGGGTAACGGCATCGTGCGACATAATGCCATACGACGGAGTTGAGCCGACAATTGGCGAGACGGCGGTATTAAACGCAAAAGGAGGCGCATGGGCTTTCTTCGGTACGTTAAGAGAAGCTTTCATTCCAACTAACAAACATATAAATTCCGCTTTCATAAAAAATGTGCTCAGCTACGACAGCAAGGGAAAGCCCGTAACTGTTGGCGAGGCCCAGAGACTTACAAAATGTGAGCTTATAACGACAAGCCTTGACAAAACCCAGAACAAGCTGCAATATCAGCTGGTTGGAGACCCCGCTGTGGCTCTGAAGCTGCCAACTGCCGAGATTGTAGTAGACTCCATAAACGGCATTGGCGTTGCAAACGCCGCAACAATGCCCATACTAAAAGCTGGAAGCGTTGTAAAAGTAGCAGGACATGTTAAGGACAAGCCCGACTTTAACGGATTGGTGGTAATGACAGTCCGCGACTCCCGCGACCTAATTACGTGCAACATAAACAAGCCAAAGGAGACAAACGAGCCATTCACGTTCTACGATTACAACAAGATTCTATACAACGGCACCGACAGCGTGAGAGACGGACGCTTCCAGTTTGAGTTTGCCGTACCAATGGACATAAAATACTCCGACGAGCAGGGACTCATTAACCTACATGCCGTGAGTGATGATAAATCGCTCATAGCTCACGGACATTGCGCAGACTTTACCGTGGGCGGCACTGCCGAGCTCGACAACGACTCAATAGGCCCCTCGGTTTACTGCTACCTCAACTCGCCATCCTTCACCAATGGCGGCAACGTAAACTCTACTCCGTATTTCGTTGCGCAGATAACGGATGCCGACGGTATCAACACCGCCGGAAACGGCATAGGTCACGACCTGCAGCTCATAATAGACGGCGATATGGCCAAGACCTACAACCTGAACGACAATTTCGTCTACGATTTCGGAACTTATACCAGCGGAACGACATATTACAACATACCTGAGCTGCCGGAGGGACGGCATACGCTGAAATTCAGAGCATGGGACATATTGAACAACCCGACTACGACAACTCTTGATTTCAACGTGGTGAAAGGTCTGAAACCACAGCTTACGAGCGTGAGCGTGACGAAAAACCCGGCCACAACGTCCACCACTTTCATCATCAATCACGACAGGACAGAGGCAAAAATTGATGTAGACATCGATGTTTTCGACGCAAGCGGCCGACTGCTATGGACACATAGCGAGACAGGAGTGAGCACAGGAAGCACTTATACTGTAGACTGGAACCTGACTACCAACAGCGGCCTGCAACTGCAAACGGGTGTGTACCTTTACAGGGCAAGAGTGGCATGCGAGGGCAGCAGCAAGGCATCGAAGGCCAACAAACTTGTGATAATAAGCAATAAATAACAGATAACAGCGTTAATTTGTAGGGCCGCTATTCATAGCGGCCGCAAGCGGCAAAGATAAAATAATTGCGGCCGCTATGAATAGCGGCCCTACGGACTTCCTAATTAGAATTAGTAAAAAGATGAATAAAAAGACAAGAATATTACTGGTATGCAGCCTTATGATGCTTGCCCTAAACATGTCGGCACAAGACAAGAAGGACATGTTCAACCCTATCAACACCTCCGTGACATCGCAGACCATAGCACCTGACGCAAGGGCTGCGGGTATGGGCGATGTCGGTGCCGCCACAGACCCAGACGTTGTCTCGCAATATTGGAACCCCGCCAAATATCCATTCACAATCTCAAGAGCCGGAGTAGCACTTAACTATACTCCTTGGCTGCGGCAGCTTGTGTCGGATATCGATCTCGCATATCTCGTAGGTTATTACCGCATAGGCGACTACAGCGCCGTATCAGGCTCGTTGCGCTACTTCTCACTTGGCGAGGTCTATACCGACAGCTCACTCGACGGCTCTAACGACATGACCATTAATCCTTACGAGATGTCGCTCGATGTGGCTTACTCCCTTATGCTGAGCGAGCATTTCTCATTGTCTGCCGGCGTACGCTGGATTTACTCCGACCTTACTTACGACTATACGGAAGACACATCTCCAGGCTCCGCTTTCGCCGCCGACCTCTCTATGTACTATCAGAACTATCTCAACATTGGCAGCCGCGAGTGCCAGTTAGGACTTGGTCTCAACATCTCAAACATTGGTAGCAAAATTACATTTGGCGGTAGCGACGACAGCGAGTTTATTCCTACAAACATGCGTCTTGGCGCATCGCTCATGGTGCCTATCGACGAGTACAACCGCTTTACCATTGCCGCAGACGCCAACAAGCTGCTGGTGCCAACATATCCGAAACAAAACGAGGGCGAGAGCACCGAGGACTATCAGCAGCGTGTGCAGAAAGACTATTACGACGTGTCGAGCATAAGCGGTATTTTCAAGAGTTTCGGCGATGCTCCTAACGGCTTCAAGGAGGAATTGCAGGAAATCCAGTGGAGCGTGGGCGCAGAGTATGTATACAACGACCAGTTCACAATCCGCGCAGGATATCACCATGAGAGCGAGAACAAGGGTAACAGAAAATACTTCACCGTAGGTGCAGGTTTCCGCATGAGCGTATTCTCACTCGATGCAGGTTACGTGATAGCAACCGCAAAGAGCAACCCTCTCGACCAGACTCTGAGATTTACACTTAGCTTCGATATGGACGGAATAAAAGACCTTTTCAGATAGACAGCCTATGGAAATAAGAGTTGGTATGGGCTACGATGTCCACAAACTTGCAGAGGGGCGTGACTTGTGGCTCGGAGGCATAAAGATAGACCACAAGCTTGGACTTTTAGGGCATAGCGATGCTGACGTGCTAATTCACGCCATCTGTGACGCGCTGCTCGGTGCGGCAAATATGAGAGACATAGGGTATCATTTTCCTGACACATCAGATGAGACCCTCAATATGGACTCCAAGATAATTCTTAGAAAAACCATGCAGCTCATAGCCGGAAAAGGATACAGGCTTGGAAACATAGACGCCACAATATGCGCAGAGCGCCCAAAGATTAACCCTCACGTAGATGCAATGAAAGAATGTCTTGCAAACGTCATCGGATGCTCCGCAGACAAAATATCAATAAAAGCCACTACTACCGAGAAACTTGGTTTTACCGGACGTGAGGAAGGCATCAGCGCATACGCCGTGTGCCTGATAGAAAGATAAAACCCAAAACCACAATAACATGAATAAATTCTTAGTAACAACAATGTTTACAACATTTTTGGCAGCCTGCTCTTCTAACGATAAGATACAGCAGGACGATTTTAAATACAGCGACGAGAGATTTGCCGACATCGAGATGCTCAGATATAAAGTCGACGGCTTCGAGGATCTTACTTTGAAACAGAAAACTTTTATCTACCATCTGCAAGAGGCCGCCCTTTGGGGACGTGACATTTTGTTCGACCAAAACGGACGGTACAATCTCGAGATACGCAACATTCTTGAGAAACTGTATACAGAATACGACGGCGACCGCCAGACAGACGATTTCAAGGCTTTTGAGGAATACCTTAAAAGGGTGTGGTTCTCAAACGGCATCCACCACCACTATGGCTGCGAGAAGTTTACTCCAGGCTTCAGCCGTGAATGGTTCGTGGCTCAGACCAACTGCCCTGACAGCATTGCCGAGGTGATATTCAATCCTGCGATAATGGCTAAAAGAGTAAATCTCGCAGAGGGACAAGACCTCATCCTTACAAGTGCCTGCAACTATTATCAGGGCGTGACACAGAAAGAGGCTGAGGAATTCTATGAGAGAGAAAAAGCCAATGGCGACCAGCAACATCCAGTAATGCACGGAATGAACTCCACCCTCGTAAAAGGTGCCGACGGAAAAATTTATGAGCAGCGTTGGACAACTACTGGCAAATACGGGACTCTGATTACAAAGATTGTCGAGAACCTCCGCAAGGCACGTGAGTTTGCTGAAGACGAGCAGCAGAAGGCTGTTGTGGACAAACTGATAGAATTCTACGAGACCGGTGACCTTAAGAAATTTGACGAGTACTCCATTGCCTGGGTAGAGAACACAGCCCCTGTAGTTGACTTCGTTAATGGCTTCATCGAGTCATACGGCGATCCTCTCGGCCTTAAGAGCTCTTGGGAAAGCATCGTAAACATTAAAGACCTTGATGCTACAAAACGCACAGAGGCACTGAGCAAAAACGCACAGTGGTTTGAAGACCATTCGCCTGTTGATCCAAAATTCCGAAAGGAAAAAGTAAAAGGCGTATCGGCAAAGGTCATACGCGCAGCCATACTTGGCGGCGACTTATATCCTTCTACCGCCATTGGCATAAACCTGCCCAACAGCAACTGGGTAAGGGCTGAGCACGGAAGCAAGTCGGTGACAATAGCAAACCTGACACACGCCTACGCACAGGCGTCAAATGGCAGCGGCATGCTTGAGGAATTCTCAAACAGCGAGGAGGACATCGAGCTGATTAAGAAATATGGCGACATCACAGATGACCTGCACACAGACCTGCACGAGTGTCTCGGACACGGCAGCGGAAAGCTGTTGCCAGGTGTAGACCCAGACTCCCTGAAAGCATACGGCAGCACCATAGAGGAGGCAAGAGCCGATCTGTTTGCCCTCTACTATCTTGCCGACCCGAAACTTGTAGAGCTTGGTCTGTTGCCAAATTCCGAGGCTTACAAGGCAAGCTATCTTGGACAGATAAAGAACGGTCTGCTAACACAGATTGTACGCATCAAGTTAGGCGACCAGATAGAGGAGGCTCACATGAGAAACCGTGCCCTGATAGCACGATGGGCATACGAGCACGGCAAAGGCAAAGCCAAAAACGGCGGCGATGTGATTGAGTTCGTGAAGCGTGACGGCAAGACATACGTAACAATAAACGACTACGAGACCCTGCGCAATCTGTTCGGAGAATTGCTCGCTGAGATACAGCGTGTAAAATCGACCGGCGACTTTGCCGGCGCACGCAAGCTTGTAGAGACCTACGGAGTGAAGATAGACCCCACACTTCACAAAGAGGTTTTGGAACGCTACAAGAAACTGAATATTGCCCCATATCGTGGTTTTATAAATCCTGTATATACAGCCGAGTACGACAAGGATGGCAACATCACGGATGTGAAAGTCTCATACGGAGAAGGATATGCAGACCAGATGCTCCGCTATTCAAACAACTATAACGCTGCAAAAGCAAAATAAATACAGACGGAAATGTAGGGCCGCTATGTATAGCGGCCGCAAACAAGAAGAGCCATAATAACAACCATTATTGCGGCCGCAAACAAGACAACCATTTTTGCGGCCGCAAACAAGGTGAGGCCATTAATTGCGGCCGCTATACATAGCGGCCCTACAAACTACCTAAACCCATGGAAAATAAAAAGAGAATTGTATTCATCGACTACATCCGCATAGTGGCATGCTTCCTTGTAATGCTTGTGCATGCGAGCGAGAATTTCTATGCCGCCGACACATCAGGACTTGCAGGCAACGTATCAATGCTGGCTAATGAGGCAAACCGCTTTTGGGTTGCATTCTACGACGGAGGAATTGCCAGAACATGCGTTCCGCTGTTTATGGTTGTAAGCGCTTTTTTGCTCGTACCCGTAGGCGAGGGCGTAACAATGCGACAGTTCTACAAGCGCCGTTTGCTCCGTATATTGCCGCCTATGATTGTTTTCATGCTTATTTACACCTTCCTACCGCTTCTTTGGGGGCAGATGACATGGGAACAGTCGGTGAATGACTTCAAGATGTTGCCATTCACCTTCCCATCTATGGCTGGCCATCTGTGGTTTATGTATCCTCTCATCTCTCTATACCTGATAATTCCCATAGTGTCACCATGGCTTGAGCGTTCCACGGCATCTGACGAGAGGATGTTTCTCTATATATTCGCAGCATCAACCCTTGTACCCTGGCTTACAAGATTTGTGAGCAGCGACCTTTGGGGAAATTGCTTCTGGAACCCATATTTCGGAATGCTCTATTATTGCTCGGGCTATCTTGGCTATCTCGTTTTGGCACACTATATCCGCAAACATCTTAACTGGAGCCGTGAGCGCCGACTGATTATCGGAAGCATCTGCTTTATTACAGGCAGCGTATTCACAGGCTGGTCGTTCTGGCACGCTGGTGTGCCAGGCGTAGCTATTGAGACACCAATGCTTGAATGGTCATGGGAATTCTGCACGCCCAACGTGTTGTGTGCAACCTTTGGAGGTTTCATCCTGTTCACCTGCATTGACAAGCCAACAGTACCTAAATTTATCACGCTCGGCTCAAAGCTCTCGTTTGGCATGTATCTGATGCACCTGCTTTTTCTGAGCAACATTGCGCCGATATTCGTCAACGGCAATCCAGCAAATCCACTCATCCACGTCAGTTTGGCAATACCAGCCATAGCAATACTCACCTTCATCTGCTGCTTCATCACGACATGGCTCGTGTCGCTCATTCCAGGCTGCGGATGGATTGTTGGAGTTGGAAGAATTGGACGGAGTCAACGGCAACAGTAAATTGCGGCCGCAAACAAGATGAGGTCTAACGGCAACATTATTGCGGCCGCTATACATAGCTGTCCTACAATTGAGAAATCATGCCAAATATGAATAGATAAGACTGGTATTCCAGCCAAACAGGAATGCTGCCACTAAAAGCAGAAGCAGATGCGCAGCCCATACATAACGGGGATGTATGAGCCTCAGAAGATACGCTATGGCTATGGGCACAGCGTAAATCCAATGCACTGACATAATATATGCCTCATTGAGTCCGAAACCAAGGCCTACATGCAGCACCATGTCGAGTAAGAAATACGACAAACAAGTCCTGAGAAACGCACTCCCTATGCCGCATAATATTCCCAAGATAAACAGCAGTACTATGATAGCCTCAACCACGTAGTTCCATGTCATATCATAGCTTACCATAACAGGGCGCTTGGTCAGCACATCTTGCAGCAGATGGCGTTTATGAAGCTGTATGCCCTCGCCAAACACGTTCTCAACAAGTGACTCCCAACGGGGTGTGGATATGTCGGTCCAACGGGAGAATGCACCGTTGCCGATAGGCCTGCCCTGCACCCTACGCTTCTTCTTAGCCGTAGCAGGCTTTGTTTTTTCTGCCGTGACGATTTTTTGCGTATCCGGCTCTACATTCTTTGCGGCCGCTACACGCAGCGGCCCTACAGAACTAAATTCCGCAGCTTTCTTCCTCTCTGCTTTTCTCTTCTCAGCCGCCACTTTCTTTGCATGCCACTCTGGATATACCAATACCCGGTATTCCCAACGGCAGAAGCCCCAGATGGCAATAGACGGCAGCAAGACGGCAAGAAAAAGGAAACGGGGACTGAAAAACCTGCGGCCGTTGGCGGACAATGCAGAAAGAAATATCTTCAGACCGTTATTAAGCGACGTGCCCGCTGTAAAGATGAAATAAACCACGGTCTGCCAAATCTTCATGGGACGGCCGCTGCGCAGTCTTCTGCCTGTAATATACAAGGCAAGGATAAGCATGAGGCTCGAGAATATGAAATGGTCGGGAACCATTGCCGACAACGTCACGTAGGCAAATGACTGATACAATGCCAAGAGTATATATGAGCTTAAGAGGTCGACGCCTATTATCTCACGGAATATGCGGAACAGGAAAATTGCGGCATAGAAAGCTGACAATATCTGCATGGCTGCCACAATAAAGATGGCGCAGTTGATGCCTGTTACCGTCATCAGCAGCCGATTGAGCAGATATGGCGGATACATAAAAAATGCGAGCAACGGATGACGGTAGACATTGTAGCCTGCCGACCAGTCGCTTACCACGCTAAGCGTTATGGGGTCGAAGCCGGAAATGTGGAAATTGCGTATAAACAGCCGCCAATAGTTATCATGTAGCGGTGTAAAGAGATTGTAGTAATGAATCAGCACCATAGCGTTGACCGACAGCAGCAACACCATGAGCAACAAGGCAGCCAGCCTCTCCTCGCGTTTTATTGCGAATATATGGAAAATAGTGTTCATTTCTTTAAAAAATATCTTACTAACAGGAAATTCACCGGCACGCATACCGCAAATACAGGTGCCATTGCCCAGTCTTTAGGCACGCCAAGCCACAGCATTGTTGTCAAAACCAGTGTTTGCAAACTATAGTTTATCAGATGCGAGAAAGCAAATCCCAGGCCCCGCTTGGCCGTAGACTTAACCTTGAATGTGTAGCGGGTGGATGCCACATAGTTGAAGACAAAGCTTACCGCATAGGCTATGGTGTTTGCAACAGCAGGGTGCATCAGGCGGTTCAGCGACAGATACACAGCATATTGCAACACAGTAGCTGCCACGCCTACTACCGCAAAACGAACAGCCTCCGCCAGCTTTTCACGGCGGTCAGTCTCTAAATGGCTTATAGAACGATTCGTCTGCATATTCCATCATCTCCTTGTCGCCTTTGCTGTCACCATAGGCGTATATATAACAATCGTTTCGGCTTATGCCGTTGGCTTTCAGATACTGTTTTATCCGCTCAACCTTTTCCTGTCCATGGCAGTTGTTGCCCGATATGCGGCCAGAGATTTTGTCACCGACAACCTCTAAGCGGGTAGACAAAAGAGCGGGCACGTGCGGAAACACCTTCTCCAGCATAGGGCGCACCCAGTCGTCAGCACTTGCGCTCACCACCACGACCATATCGCCTTTCGACATCAGGCCTGTAATCTCGGCTATTGCACTTGGTCTTATAAGGGTATGGCAGCGCATGGCAAAGACCTGACATATAGCCTTAAAATCTTCAACCTCCATGCCTCCGAAGAACCATGTGAGCACTTTTTCTTTCGACTTCCAGTTAGGATAAAAATGCAGTTTCATCAGCACAAGCCAGAAGGCATTTGCCAACAGTCCGCGCAGCAGTCCGCCTTTGCCGTGTGCGAACTTTATAAGCTCAAGCATGGTATCGCTTGTGGTAAGCGTACCGTCGAAGTCAAAGCAGTAGAGTTTCTTTCTTACCGTCTCTTCCATAGCCGTTATGCGAGATAAATTATTGCGAAAAACGAGAGTCCCCAAGCGGCAACTATAGCCTGAAGCAATCTGTCGGAGAGCAACGTTTTTGTAGGGTCGCCGCTTTTTTGGTCTACCACCGTCAGCTGTATATATCTGAGCAGTCCGATTAGCACGAGTATGCTTGTCAGATACAGATAGCTCGAATTGAAACGTTGCACGACCTCTGCCGACACTGTGTACATTATGTAACATACCAAGGTGACGGAACCCGTAATGGTGACAGCCTCGTTTATGAATGTAAGGTTATAGCGTATGGTGTTTTTTCTCGGAGCCTCTCCTGTGGCATTCATGCGAAGCACATCGTCGCGTCTCTTGGCAAACGACAGGAACAGCGTGAGCAGGAACGTCATCAGAACCAGCCAATGGCTGACTATCACATCAGTGGCAAAGCCTCCGGCAAGAATGCGCAATACGAAGCCAAAGGCTATTATGCACACATCAATGATGGCATAGTCCTTAAGCCACAAGCAATATGCCACATTCAGCAGCCAATATCCGGCAATCACGGCCAATGTCATAACACCACTGTCACACGCCATAAAAGCCAAGACTGCAGACAAGACCGCCAACACGAACATTACAAAATAAGCCTGCCTTATACTTACCTCCCCCGATGCAACTGGACGTTTACATTTCACACTATGCCTACGGTCGGCCTCAACATCTATGATATCGTTGAAACAATATATTGACGAGGCGGCGAGACTAAATGCCACAAACGTTATGGCCGCGGCTATAATCTCGTCAATACAAAGCAGCGAGCCGCCAAAAAGCATGGGGAAGAACACGAAAAAGTTCTTTACCCATTGGTGCGGACGTGTCAGTTTTATTATATTCTTCATTTTATTTTTTTTATTAAGTTGACAAGTAAACGAGTTGACGAGTAGACAAGTTGACGGGTTGACGAGTTGTTAGTAAATATGCAGACAATCAACTTGTCAACTTGTTAACTTGTCAACTTGTTAACTTGTCTACAAACCACATGCAGCAGCCACGCCAAAGGCATTGTTATTATGGCAGTAAGCAGGAATGTCGGCCAGTAGCCAATATGTAGTTTCTCTATATGACACAGCACGAAATGACTGTGTATAAGATATGCCTCAAGGCTCACCATGCCCACAAAACGCAGCACAGTGTTGCACCGTGACGGCAAACGGCGGAATATTCTGTTCAGAAGCATCACCGACGTTATGGTGAACGGTATATAGAGCATCCGCTCCACAAATAGCGGAAAATGCCCATGGCGCATCTGCTCAAGATACAGACAGGTGCCAAAGGTGAGGAGCCAGATGGCGGCAAGCATCCATACCGCCTGTCCGTCTATGGTATAGCGGTTTTTCACCAAAGAGCCGAAGTTTATTCCCAACAAGAATATCGGCACACGGCTCCAGAATATCTCCAGATGACCTACAGCATGATGTATCGGTATAACCCACTGCACCATGACACACCATATAACGCTTATCAACGGCAGCCACCGGTACATGGGGTGACGCTGTATGAGCATCATGTAGAATGGCGCTATTGTATAGAGCATCATTATTGCCGGAATATACCAGAACGTAAGCTCGTCGTAGAGCCAGAAGTCCCAGTTTATGGCAATGTCGCCAATAAGGTCTATCCAGGCCTTCAGGGTGCCGCCATGGAAACGAGGAATGTAATACAGTGACGCCATGATGAGCCATGCGGGATAGATGCGCAGATACCTGTTTCTGAAAAATCTCTTGAGCATATCCCTCACCGGCATGCCATTCTCTGTCATCTTGCTCCACGAATACCACAGTCCAACACCACTCAAAAACAGAAATATGTCGACACCCACATTGCCCGTACGCCGTAGTCCGAAGAAAGGGTCCCAACGGTCGAGACCGACATGGAACAATATTATGAAGAGCATTGCCGCTCCCATCTGCTCGCCCCTGAAGCGGCTGATGTTGAATAGCTCTATATCCGGTATCTTCATATTGTACGTTTTTTAGGCTGTGAGGGTGGGTTTCCAACCCGCCTTTTATATGTTTAACGCCGCCTTCTTATATATTTTAAGCCACCTTCTTATGTGGCGGATTGGAACCCCGCCCTCCCAGTTTCTTCATTAGTATGCTGAACATCCATGCTACGCAAAGGCTGGCAACGATATACAGCAGCAGACCTGTCCAATAGTCGCCATGACGGGTAATAGGGATGAATATTTTCCTGACAACAGGATGGCTTATGAAAAGCGCGGCACTAATCTCTCCCATCCACACCATGGGGTCTGCCAAAGCCGCAATACCCGATATGGCCTTCGTCACAGCTACGCATGCCGCAATAACCAACACAGGCATAAATGTCCAGCCTACGAAATTTCCACTCAGCGCCACAATGAAAGCCGAGAGCGACAAAGCCGCAAATGCCCATTGCCAAGGGCGCAGCTCTATCGGCTTGTCCATCAGCCGCGCCACGAGTATACCCGAGCCAAAAGGCAACATCCCCCCCATAAAGTTGTAACGGTAGGTGTTCATAGTGTTGCCAAGAGGGTCGAGCATAAGCTGCACTCCGGAAAAGACCAGCATAAACGCCGCCGTAACGCCCCAATGCCTGCGGTAGAGGAACAGACGGTAGACAACATACAGCTGCAGCATCAGTCCGAAGAACCAATATGGCCCGGGCCATATCTGGTGGTCGGGGGCGGGCAACAAATTATTGAGCATGAGCAGCTGCGCGACAATCTGAGTAACATTATAGTGCCAGCGGCCAGGCGTTATGGCATCCACCATCGTAAATGCGGCAAAGCCCAATATCATCATGTAGAACAGTTTCAGATAGTGCGTCTTGACGAACTTCCATATACCGGCATCGTGTCCGGGCTGCTGCGTGCCGCCATATTTTTTTTCAAGTCCGTAGGCACTCAGAAACAGGAATATAGGCACGCCATAATGCCCGAAGAACGACACCCAGTGCATGGGCAGCAGACTGTCGGCATTGGCCGTGACTGCCATCAGCCAGTCTGCATTCCCTTTATTGAATGTGTACTCGTTTTCCTTAACCACCGGGCCGAGCCAGTGGCAGAAGTTGTGCAGAAAGATGCCGGTTATGGCGAACCCTCTCATTATGTTGCACTCTGTTCTTGTAAGCAGTGTCATCTCTGTCTCAGTTTATCGTAATCGGTTGTTGCTTTAAGCAGTCGTGGCCTCATCTCGTTGTAGCCGTCACTCAGCACGTCGTACTCCTGCCTGTAGTCGGGTGCGCTTATGCCCGCCAGATGGAGCAGCAGGTGCGGCAATGCGTCTGTCATAAACCGCCTGTCCTTTGCGGCCTTTATCTCTCTCACCATTTCCGGATGCCGCCGGACATATTGTGGCGAACAGTAAATCCAGAAAGGTATCTCGAACTCATATCTGGCAAGGTCGTAATCTATGGCCGACGAGTGGTTACGGCATATAAATCCGCGGTTGCCCTCATAGCATTCCTCGCCATGGTCGGACATATAGATAACCACGGCATCGCGCTTGCTGAACAACCCTACAATCTGCGCAACCACAGAGTCGTTGTACAATGTGGCATTGTCGTAGTCTGACAATACACGCTTTTTATTTGGCGTAAGGTCTGGCCGGATCTTCTCGTATGAGCTTATCCAGAAATGTTTCTGATAAGACGGGAAGCGCTGCCTGTAGCTCACATGCTGTCCTAAAAGGTGGAAAATGGTAAACTCGTGCTCGCCTATCTCCGGCTGCAATTTGCGGTAATCATCTATCAGTCCCTCGTCAAGATTGTGCAGGCTGCTGTTGCGGGAGTCAAACATCTGGCAGCTCAGTTCCGGGTCGTTGAGGAAAAATCCTCCGCTGAAGTCATATACTGCCTCCTTAGCCTTTGGCAGAAATTGGTTTGTCAAAAATGTCACATGATAGCCGGCCTTGCGCATAAGTTGCGGAAACAGCGGATAGTCGCACCATTCGCCCTCCTGCCCTACCACGTGCATGGAGAAAATATTCTTAAACACAAAGCTCGTCAGGTTCCATGGCGACACCACATCTGTAAACTTTACCAATCTCTTGCGCTTCTCCATTTTCTCCTGCCGGGGTGTAGTCTTCAGCGCATACCCGTATTGGCTCGAATGGTGCCGGCCAAAGCTCTCGCCAATAATCAAGACTATGCAGGGCGAGGCAAACGAGCAGCTGTCGACCCGCGCTTTATGGGCTGCAGCTTTCAGTGTCGTCAGCTGATGCGAGGCCAACTGGTTGCTGCGCATGCTGAATGCCAGACGGTAAATAGGCATATAAAGCGCTCCATGTTCTTTTTCCGTCAAAAGGTGTTCTATCTCTCCAACGGTTTTTGCCGACATCAGTTTTCCACAAAGCAGTTTGTTTTTTATGGTTGCAGCAAAGCCCCATATCAAAAATACGGCAACAGCCACACCGACAAAAGGTCTGACCGTAGCGAATTTAACATTCCACCGCTGCATTCTGCCAAGCAGGAGCATGCGGCGGCGGTAACGGAGCAAATGGAAAATGCGCTTACGCAATGCCCACGCCACATGGCAAGCCATGACAAGCGCAACAAAGCCTACAGGACCTTTCAGCACCTCAGGAGTAAGGTAAGTACGCAAAAACTCGCCAGCCTCACGGGTGTCGGTCTCGCCAAGCAGAAGAAGCATCGAAGGATTTAGCGTAGACCCGAATTTGCTGTAACAATAAACATCGGCTATTGCCACTCCGTATAAAATCACGTATGCCACAGCCCTGAGCCACGGGCGGACTTTCTTTGGCAGCAACGACAAAAGCAGACATGCGGCATAGTCGTCAACAAAAAGCTCAAGCCACCATTCGCTGTAGAATTGCGGGCCAGGGTTGTCGGGAATCGTGCATAGCCTGCACACAACTCCCAAGATATAGACAAAACTGAAAAAACCTATATTCCCCGTAATGGGAACCAAGGGTAATGTCAGAATTTTCTTAATTTCCATTGACTTTCAGATAAAGTTCAGCTATCTTTGTGCAAAGATAGTGCAAACAAGCGAAATGACAAAACAAAAAAGAAAAAAACAGCCTCACTCACAATTTCTCCCCAAAAGGAAGGGGAATGATATACTTTGTAGGTGTGGCTTAAAATATTTTTTAATATGCCTTAATTCCGCAACACTATAGCCTAATATTGTTTTAGACAGACTTTGGATGAGAACATTCAGTTTATGGTCTGTAACTGCGTATTGACTCAAGCCGCATTATGTGGTAAGGAGATGGCGGGTGGAATTATTCTTGACGTTTTTATAAAACTCTTCCGTATGTGTTGAAGAGTTTTGTAAAAACGTCAAGAATAATTACCCTGCATAAGCTCTCGTCAACAAGTTTTCAGCCGACATAGTTTGCGCTCGCCTCCTTCCCATAAAACTTCGTTTAGATAAATTTCTCTCACTCAAGAATACAAATTCATTTGCATTCTCCTCGCTTAACCGAAATTTTAGATAAATTTCTCACGCTCAAGAATACAAATTCATTTGCATTCTCTTCGCTTAACCGAAATTTTAGATAAATTTCTCACGCTCAAGAATACAAATTCATTTGCATTCTCTTCGCTTAACCGAAATTTTGCACTACCTTTGAATAAGGTAGGCTGTACTCGGAAATAAGAAAGAAAATGCGAATTTTCTTTTTTATTCCATTCGTTTGCACTACCTTTGCAAACAATAAATAATTCTGTGGAATAAAGATAATAAGTAAAAAATAATAAATATAGAAATGGGAAAGATAATTCTTACAGGTGACCGCCCAACGGGAAAGCTCCATCTGGGACACTATGTGGGCAGTCTGCGCCGGCGTGTACAGCTTCAGAATGCCGGAGGCTATGACAAGATGTTTGTGTTTATGGCTGATGTACAGGCTCTTACCGATAATGCCGACAACCCGGAGAAAATCAGGCAGAACATCGTTGAGGTTGCTCTCGACTATCTGTCAGCAGGACTCGACCCAGAGAAATGTACTCTCTTCATTCAGAGCGGCATACCAGAGCTTGCAGAGCTTACCACTTATCTGATGAATCTTATCACCGTGAGCCGTGTGCAGCGCAATCCTACTGTCAAGACAGAGATTAAGATGCGCAACTTTGAGGCAAACATTCCGCTTGGCTTCTTCTGTTATCCTGTGTCACAGGCTGCCGACATCACGCTTTTCAAAGCAACCACAGTGCCCGCCGGCGAGGATCAGGAGCCAATGCTTGAGGTTACCCGTGAGCTTGTCCGCCGATTTAATCAGACATACGCGCCTGTACTCGTAGAGCCTGAGATTATGTTGCCCGAGAATGCCACGGCGCGCCGTTTGCCAGGCACAGACGGCAAGGAAAAAATGAGTAAGAGCCTTGGAAACTGCATTTATCTTAGCGACTCGGAGAAAGAAGTGTGGAAAAAGGTCAAGAAAATGTCGAACGGAGAGCCTCGCATGAGCCTGGATGAGCCAGGGCATCTTGAGGGAAATGCGGTGTTCACATATCTTGAGGCATTCTGCACCGATGATGACTTTGCCAGCTATTGGCCCGAGTTCAGCTGTCTCGATGAGTTGAAGGCACAGTATGTTAAGGGCGGAATAGGTGACGGGAACTGCAAGAAGTTCCTAAACACTATACTTAATAATATGCTTGAGCCTATAAGACTGCGCCGCTCGGAGTTTGAAAAGGATATTCCGGAGATATACAACATTCTGCGCAAGGGCACAGAAAAGGCACGTGAGACAGCCGCCAGTACCATGGACGAGGTAAGGCATGCCATGCGCATCGATTACTTCAATGATTTTGAGTTGATACAGCAGCAGGCTGCAAAATTCGGAAAGTGAGACGCTTCACCTTAAGAATGAATAAACTTACACATGGGCAATTTGCCAGGATGAAAGGTCTGTCTTTAACGGCAGACCTTTCTGATTTTATACCGATGAGCGGCTGTTGTGGGGCTTACGTCTGATTTTATAACAGATGATTTCAAGCCACAGCCGGCACAGGTATTGTTATGAGCTATGAAAACGTTTTCGTTGTTTTTAACTTATCTCATTATAGCTCATAAAGAAATTTGTGCTATCTTTGCAAAAATCTATAAAACAAATTATTGATATGAAACGGTTGTACTATTCCATATTCTTTGCTTTGTCGGCGTTATTTGTTTATGCCGGACAGAGGCAGGTTGTTGTCGTTGACGGCAATAGGGTAGATAAAAATGTAAAAACAGTATCTTATCAAGGTACAAAGGTACACATAACATATAGCGATGGCACCACGCAGACTGCCGACCGCTCAGCCTTTGCCATATATATAAAAAATATGGCGGCTACGGCTGTCACCATGCCTAAAGTTGAGCGTGCGGGAAACGGGAAATGCTATACCGTTGATGGAAAGGCTGTGGGCAAAACATCGCATAGGGGTGTGGTCATACAGGGAAACAAGAAACGTGTGGTTAAATAACGGTAAGGGAAAATAGCTATGTATAGTATTTTGTCACTGCTGATGTCGGTGGTTTTGACTTTCGCCGACGGCACACAGCGTCTTTATGATGAGGCTGCTGTGACATCGCTTGATATTGACGATGATACAAACACTGTCACCGTGACCACTTCTGCCGGTACGGATGTGTACAGGGATAAGGTTGTGGCAATAGGCTCAAGGGAAGATGCGTGCGGGGCTGTATGTGCGTCGTCCATTATAGAGGCGCGCGGATGGCACGAGAGCTTGTATGCGAAGTTTGTGCTTGCGGAAGGCGCAAAGGAATATAACGCTTATGTAAAATGTGAGGACGATGCTGATTACACAAAGGTTGACGCACAGCTTGTCAGAAACTACGGCTCATACGGGCGCGTGGATGTTGTGGGGCTTAAGGCCGGCAATTACAGCATAAAGGTAGTACCCGTATCGGAAGACGGCACAGAGGGGGCCGCTTCTGTGGCAAATGGTCTGAGAGTGCTGCCATACAGCCGTGAGGGATATGCCCATTTCGGACGTACAGAAGGGATTGGAGCCTACAACAATGATGGAACTTTGAAGAAAAACGCCAAGGTGGTGTATATAACTAAAGATAATGCCGCCAGTCTGCAGCCGCTGCTCACCTCGTACAGCAAGGGAACCTTGGCCTCGACTCCACTGTGTGTCAGGGTGATAGGACTGCTTAAAAAAGAAGATATGGGGACTCTTGGCAGCTCGGCAGAGGGACTGCAGCTAAAAGGAAACTCTGGATATACAACTCTGAATGTTACGATAGAGGGCATTGGAGACGATGCTACGCTTTCGGGTTTCGGTATTCTCGTACGTAATGCCGTAAGTGTGGAGTTGCGCAATTTCGCCAATATGCTGTGTATGGACGATGCCATATCAATCGATACGAAGAACAGGCATGTGTGGGTTCACAATCTTGATCTTTTTTATGGCAATGCCGGAAGTGACTCTGATCAGGCGAAAGGCGACGGAACTGTTGACCTGAAGGGCAACTCTCAGTATATCACTATATCGTCGTGCCATTTCTTTGACAGCGGAAAGTCCTCACTGTGCGGAATGACATCTGAGAGTGGGCCAAACTATATCAGTTATCACGACAACTGGTTTGACCACAGCGACTCAAGACACCCGCGTATACGTACTATGACCGTGCATCTCTGGAACAACTACTATGATGGAAATGCAAAATACGGTGTCGGTACAACGATGGGGGCAAGCGCATTTGTTGAGGCAAACTATTTCAGAAATTGTAAGTATCCGATGCTTATGGCGCGTCAGGGACATGATCCTGAGCCGACAAGCGGTTCGGTAAAGACAACTTTCTCTGGCGAGGATGGCGGTTTCATAAAGTCTTTCGCAAACATAATGACTGGGCTCAGCAAGAAAAACTACACGTCATGGCAGGATAATCCGTCGAGTTTCGATGCGTATGAGGCGGCAAACAGGTTTGAGACGGTGCCGCAGACAATAGTCACAAATCATGGTGGCACACCATACAACAATTTCGATACCGACGATGACCTCATGTATGGTTATCAGCCTTGTCCCGCCTCTGAGGTTCCGGAGAAAGTGACTGGCTATTATGGCGCAGGCAGGCTGGGCCATGGCGACTTCCAGTGGACTTTCAACCAGACGACCGATGATGCCGACTATGCTGTAAACAGTGCCTTAAAGACTGCCCTACAGTCTTACAAGACCAGTCTTGTTGGGTTATTTGGCGCAGAAGACAATGGGGATGATAATCCTGAGACACCAGACAACCCAGACAATCCCGAGACCCCTGTCGACCCGTCGCAGACACTGCTCGTGTCGTTTGGCGCCGACGGCCAGCCTTCTTCGTCATCATTTACGGTTACGGGAAACGGCAGCAGCTCAAAAGGAGAGATAACAGTAGACGGTGTGACATACAGCACCTGTCTGAAGATGGAGACGTCTACATCGGTATCATTCACTCTTGCCGCCACATCTGAGGTTACGTTCTATTTTGGAGCTTCGGAAACAGCATCGCTGGTAATTGACGGAAACAAGATTACAGGAACTGGCAATACATACACAACAACTCTCAGTGCCGGCCTGCATACTCTTGCCAAGAACAAGTCGGTGAACCTGTTCCTTGTAAAGATTGTGCCGCAGGCAGAATGAGAATGTCAGAAAAACCGTATATAACAATTGACTAAATAATTATGAGAAAACTACTATTCACAGCATTGTTAGCCTGTATAGCCATGTGCGTGCGGGCAAACACTATCTATGAGCTTTCTGCATCAACCTGTACGGCTGCGTCAGGGACTGTAGGGCCATGGAATTTCGAGGGAGGCTTTTCGGTTATGGCTTCAGATGCCGGCAAAACATACCAGGCCGCTAACGGAGGCATAAAATACTCCGCCGACGTGCAATACACGATAACGCTTCCCGCAGGTGTGCCGGTAAAGCATGTGGAGATTTACGGCTACGACAACTATGCCGAGGTCGACAGCTATCTTGCCGAGCTTAACGGTAAGGAGTTTTCGCCAACGGCAATTGTATTTCCTCAGAAAACCTCTGACGGGAAAACTGTTCCTGTGACACGCTCCGTAACTCTTGCCGAGGCTGCCACGGGCCCGTTGAATTTCACACCTAAGGGCAAGCAGGTTGTCTGGACATTAAGACTTTATGACTATAACCCTGCCGACGTGCCTGCCGACGGCCTTACCGAGGGACGCAACACTAACCTTTTCTACACACCTGTATCGCAGATGGAGAAAATAGGCCGTGCTCCTGTGGCTGTGCCCGCATCTTCGGGCAATGGAATATTCTTGAGCTGGAGATTTCTCGGTACCGATAACTTGCAGACAAAATTCGATGTCGTAAGAAACGGAAGTGTACTCAAAAAAGACCTTTCCGTAACAAACTTTACCGATACTTACGGCGCGGCAACAAGCAGCTATGAGATTGTGGCAAAGGTAAACGGACAGGAGGTAGACCGCACAGAGGCTGTGACCCCGTGGGCAAGTATCTACAAAAGCCAGACTCTTGACCGTCCTGCCGGAGGCACGGTAGGAGGCTCGGACTATACATATTCTCCTAACGACTGCTCAATTGCAGACCTTGACGGAGATGGCGTTTATGAGCTTATAGTAAAGTGGGACCCATCTAACTCACACGACAACTCGCAGTCTGGATATACCGGCAATGTGTATCTTGACGCCTATAAGCTTAATCTCAGTTCCGATAAGGCAGAGAAATTGTGGCGTATAGACCTCGGACAGAATATCAGGGCCGGAGCACACTACACCCAGTTCCTTGTTTACGACTTTGACGGCGACGGCAAGGCCGAGCTTATCTGCAAAACTGCTGCCGGAAGCAAGGATGGCGAGGGAAACTTTGTCAGCGAGGCTGCCACAGACAATGTGATTAAGGCTGTCAACAACACTAAGGATTGGAGAAACTCAAGCGGCAAGGTGACTGGCGGACAGGAGTGGCTCACTGTGTTTGAGGGCACTACGGGAAAGGCTGTACACACCGTGTTCTATAATCCTAACAGAAACGGAGGACTTGGCGGCGATGCTGGCTGGACCAAAAACTGGGATGACCGCTCAGGAAAGAACGACAAGGAATATGGCAACCGCGGTGAGCGCTATCTCGCTGCCGTGGCATATCTCGACGGACCTGACGCAAATCCTTCGGCTGTGATGGTTAGAGGCTATTATACTTATTCTTATACATGGGCTGTAGACTTCGACGGCACTGAGCTGAAAACAAAATGGCTGCATGCCTCTGATACCAAAACTAAGTATAAGGTGACGAAAGACGGCAATACCGTAACCTACAATGCTCCTATTCCTAAGGGAAAGATTAGTGGAAGCAGAACCTGTTACGGCAACGGAAACCACAACCTCAGTGTAGGCGACTACGACGGCGACGGATGTGATGAGATTACATTTGGCGCATCGGCTCTCGACAACGATGGAATGCTTTTGTATTCTACAGGTTACGGACACGGAGATGCCATACATGTTGGCGATATAGCCCCCGACAGGCCTGGTATGGAGGTGTTCACCGTGCATGAGGAATCACCTTACGGATGGGATTTGCACGATGCCGCTACTGGCGATATTATATGCTCGGCGACAGGCTCGAGTGATAACGGCCGAGGCATTGCTGCCGATATTATTCCTTCCAGCAGAGGCTATGAGTTTGCCTCGTCAAACGACAGAAGCCAGAGAAACGCCGCCAATGAGGTGGTAAGCGAAAAAGGCGCCTCGCTAAACTTCAGGTGCTACTGGAACGGTGACCTTTATGACGAGCTGCTTGACGGCAACACCATGGACACATGGAACGGAAACGGCATGACAAGGCTTGTCACACTCTACGATTATTGCAGTGCCAATTCGTGCAACAGTACAAAGAAAACTCCAAACCTGAGCGCCGATTTCCTTGGCGACTGGCGTGAGGAGATAATTCTTTGGGACTCTTCTGACGGATGCACACTCAATATCTTCACAACCAACATAGCTACAACTTATCGTGTGCCGACACTAATGCACGACCATACATACCGTATGGGCATAGCATGGCAGAACGCTGCTTACAACCAGCCGCCACACGTAGGATATTACCTTCCCGACTATGTTGAATATCTGAAAGACCAGACAACATCCATTAAGGGTGTTGAGGAGGTTGAGGAAAAAAACGATGAGCCTGTCTACTCTTTGCAGGGAATAAGGCTCAACGCTCCACAAAAAGGTATCTGCATAAAAGGCGGAAAGAAAATTGCCGTAGGCAGATAACAAATATCAATGCGGTATTTTGGATTGAAGTTCAAAATACCGCATTAAGTTAATACCTGAGTCCACCAAAAATGGACTCAGGTATTTTTTTGATTGCACATTTTTGTCTCACATATCGGTGTCTGCTCTGTCATAACGCCAGATTTGCATACACCAAACAACAAAATAGAAAAGTTTTTCTGCTTTTATTTTGTAGATACTCTGTTTTTCACTAATTTTGCAGCACCGCTTAGTTAGCCCCAAGGGGTGAGCGGGCGGTCTTATTACATAAGAAGACGTTTTCGAACGTTTGTCTTTGTGGAACACGAACTTCGCAACTTCACACCCACAACAGGCAACAGCAACGAAAATGTCTACGTGGTGCGATTTATCTCGTGCCCTATATTCTGTGTGACGACACATGATGCCGCATTCCGTGATTGAAGTGTGGTGAATGTGGAGTTATATGGGCTATATAGGAGCGTTTGTATATATATCGTACTGGCGTGGGCTAACTGCGTTGCTTATCCTGTGTGGGTGGGGCAATGCGAAGGCCTGTGTTCCCAGGATGGGCAGAAACAGACACCTACGCCTTTTTTGTATATAAGCGAAAATGACAGAAATTGCCGAATTAGGGGTGTTTATAGGCTAAACAAGTAACTTATAAACATACTCAAAAATCATGAAAAAGTTTTTTATTTCATTGTTCGTATCCTTAATGGGTACAACTTCGGCATTTGCCCAAAGTTCTCTGTTGGCCACTCTCAATCATGAGGGCACAATCAGTACATTCTATGGTGCCACGGCTCTCCGTGAGGCCCATTCTGCTGCCGACCATGGCGACGTTATCACCCTGTCATCAGGTTCGTTTCTGTCCACCGGTATTACTAAGGCTATCACTCTGCGTGGCGCTGGAATGGGTATTGACTCTACAATGCAGACCGAGCCGACTATTATCACGGGAAATATTACTATCAATATTAACGACACGGTGACAAAGCGACTGACGATGGAGGGCTTATATAATAATGATTACGTACGTTATTCTACATCAACGCTAAAAAATGCGATGTTTTTGAAATGTAGGTTCAAAGAATTCTCATACGATGGTAGTAAACCTGGAAAACTAAAGAACGTAAGTTTTATCCATTGCAGGATTGCAAGTCGCTTTTCTTTGTATGATGATTGTTCTGCATCATGTATAAATAGTGTGATAGGTGGTCCATGTGTGAAATCTAATACAAGTTCCATATTTGAATTTGTAAATTGTTTTATATATATCAGTAGTTATGATTATATATATTCGTCTTCATTTAAAAATAGTATTATATATTCTTATAATGTTGGATTACCAAGCAACGCGACAGCTTATAATTGTGTAGGACTTAATAATGCTTTGTTCGATAACATTACCAACTCCACAAATTCAATGGCCAATACGTCTGATATTTTTAAGACCTACAAAGGTGGGTACCTCGGGCAGCTCGACAACGAGAAATTTGAGTTGACAGATGCTGCCAAGGAGAAGTATCACAGCATGGACGGTACGACCGAGGTGGGTATATATGGTGGAAACTTGCCGTTCGACCCAACTCCGTCAAATCCGCAGATAACTAAGTGCAATGTTGCTGCCAAGTCTACTGCCGACGGAAAACTGAGCGTGGACATTCAAGTGAACTCCGCAGAATAAAAACAGAACAATTAGCTTATGCGAAGATATATTTTATTCGCCTTGTTTCTATGTCTGCACTGGGTGGCATGGGGACAAAGCGGCTACGAATACCGATATTGGTTCGATGGTGACGATGCCAATTCGCAGACGGGAACATCAGCATCAGCCGAATGGCATATAGATACTGACCTTAGCGGATTGTCATGTGCTATGCACTCCATTCATCTGCAGGTGAAAGATGCCGACGGATTGTGGAGTGCTCCTGTTACGCGTTATTTCCAGAAGTCAACCACAGCCGATATTCCTATAGTTTATTGGTTTGACAACGATGCAACCGGTAGTCAACAACTGATTAGTGGACAAACTCTGATAGACGTGTCGGCACTCACCGACGGTTTTCATGTTGCATATTTTCAGGCGGCTGGAGAGAAAGATTCATCTAAGCCACAGACAGCCTTGTTCATAAAAGTGCCGCAGACTGACGGCGTGGGTTACATGACATGTCTGTGTTTCATTGATGGGCGACTCTATCATCAGGAGCGTGTGCCGTCATCGGGTGGTGTCGTGAATTGGAATCTTGATGTCGCAGAATTGCCGTATGGCATTCATCGTATTCAGATACAGGCTGTTACTCCGAGTGGTGCGGCAACCAACGTGTCGGAACAATTTTTCTTCCGCAGCACTACAGCGTCGGAGTATGCCAACATGAAACTGCTCTACAACGTTGACGGCGACAATTTCAATACCGAGGCTGGCGTTGTTTCCAACGGACTCTATCATTTTGACATTGATGTAGCCTCACTTGAGGACGGTCTTCACCGGCTTACCTACATGTTGACAAGCGAGACTGGTACATCGACAAAAGTTTCTACTGCTTTCTTCATGAAAACTCCTGTCGGCGGTCCTGGTATTATGAGTTATAAATATTGGCTGAACGATCGAGAGGACATTGCGCATACGGTAAAATTGGACAAGCGTACAGATCCGTTTAACCTTATCACACTGCTGCCGGTGGAGTCGTGCGGCATACGCAGCTCATGCTTCCACTTCGAGACGGAAGACGGCACACCTGCAATATATGCCAAGAATGATTTGCACATGCAGTTCTACGATGTATCAGGTCGTGTAGCGGAAATGACTCGTCAATATGTGGACTATGCCGTAAAGCAGCCTGTGACCGACATCGCACAGCTTGTTTCCGATGTGCGTAAGACATCGGCAAAACCTGCCGACAATGGAATTAACTGGTATGCTGTTACTGCCCTGACTGGTGACAGTCTTGCTTTCAAGGCTGACCAGGCGTGCACCCTCCAGCTCTTCTCGCCGTCAGGCAAGGAAGTTTATTCTGCATCTGGAGCAGCCTCTGTAAAATTCAATGGTTGCCATGCGTACGAGGACGGAACCTATTATCTCGCCCTGCATGACGTGAAAGGCACCAACGGCAGCAATATCTCCGTCGACTATCAGCACATCGACAAGTATGCCGTGTTGGAGTACACACCGAATGAAATAGGTGTGCTTGGAGAAAGTATTGTTGATATGTCTTTCTTTGGAAACGGATATGATAAACTTGTCAAGGCTTATCTGCATTCAGACAAATGCGACATCACACCAGACTCAATAATCGTCAATACAAAATCTGAAATGTCTCTGCGCTTCCTGCTTTATGGCGAAGAGGAGTTTGGAGACTACGATATTGTGCTGCAATTTGAGGACGAGGGCAAAAAAGACACGATGGTCATCGCCAACGGCATCACATTGAAGAAAGGTGTATGGGAGGAACCAGAAGTGAAGATATCGTATCTGCGCAGCCTCGCACGGCCTTATCCAGTGAAAATCAGCGTAACCAACAAGAGCAATGTCGGCCTGCTCTATCTTCCCATCAACATTGCCTACGACAATATCAATATTGTGGAGAAGGTGAACTTCGAAAACTTCTATATCCCCATCGACAGCATATCCGAGAAGGAGGGATATACGCCATTCCTCGTCACCGACAATTTCGTCGGAACAGGCAAGACTGCGGCCGTGATGAACCTGTTCATCCCGCAGATTGCGCCGAACGAGACGGTGGAATATACACTCGGTATCACTGCTCCGAGTCATACAAAGTTCAACCTGTACGCATGGACAGGCAAGGCCCTCAACCATCCCGACGCGACCCCGGACACGCTGACCAACATCCCTTCGATATACGGATATTACGATCAGTTAGGTTATGAAGGGACGGACGGCGCTCCCGCAAAAGTCATGCAGCGGGCTTGCTGGAGGGACATGAAAGGTCCTATCGGTGCCGCTACGACCGTTGCCAGCAACGCCAACACCGCAGCCCATCTGATCGGTGGCATCGTGAACGGCGCCGCACACTACGGTGACATGGCACGTCTGGAGGCATGCGGCATTGACCCGAGCACAGAGACTTATAATTCAGTCAGTCATATACACAGGATGGAGACGCCAGAGGAGATATTCGACGATCCGACATCGCCAAGCCACTGGCTCGCACGGCTGTGGCAACGAAGACAGCACAACGCAGAGGATGAGCATCCCCAGCCGAAACCGGAGCCGATAGAAATATTAAATCCCGGCGACCCGAATGACATCCTGGGATATGTCGCCGAATCCGGCAGCAAGCACATAAAGGACGGACTTGTGGACGTCAGCTACACCATCGAATTTGAGAACGACCCGGAAATAGCGACCGCAGCGGCACACACCATCATTGTTACCGACACAATCGACGCTTCAGTGCATGACCTGGCGACATTCGTACCAAAGAGTATAAAGATTGGTCATGTGATGACGGAATTTGATGGAGACGTAAATCTTGTTAAAACAATTGATTTGCGTCCAAGTATCAATGTAATTGCACAGGTCAAAGTTGAATATAATCAGTCAAAAGGCATAGTCAAACTATTGATGGAATCTTTAGATCCTATGACAATGGAGCCGACTATCGACGCTATGGACGGTTTACTGCCTGTTAATGCGGACGGAAACGGTCAGGGAGAGTTTGTCTATGACATAAAGTTAAAGAAAAACCTGCCTTGCGGTACAGAAATCAACAACCAAGCCGCCATCATATTTGATGATGAAGGTGTCATTATGACTCCCGTTTGGACAAACATCATTGATGATATTTCACCGAGCAGTGCCGTCACAAAGTACACGGTAAAGAATGACAGCATAGTGGAATTGCGGTTCTCCGGTGAGGACAATCTTTCTGGCGTATGGAAATATGAACTCTACATGCAGGAGGGAGCGGACGGACCTTGGACAAGGATTGCGGAAGACATCACCGACAGTCTGTATGAATACAGGTATCCGGCAGATGCCAACTACGGTTTCTGCGTCCTGGCGACCGACTCCGCCGGCAACGTCGAGAAGAAAGAACTCTCACGTGAGGTCGAACTTATCACATATAAAATAGGTGACGCCAACGGAGACGGTCTGGTGAATGTTCTCGATGCCTCGCTGGCCACAAGCAGATACCTTGGGGAATCAGTTCCTCTGAATGTTTTGGCCGCAGACGTCAATTCCGACGGTATCATCAACTCCGTAGATGTTTCTCTTATCCAAGAGAAATATTTAGCAGAGACCAACAAGAGAATTATAATAAAACGAACTCGATTGAGAAAAAAGAACAATGAAAACAATTAAGACTTTATTGCTTTGGCTTGCACTGTACTCTGTGCAGGCCACTGCTCAAACCCAGAACTTGAAGGTCTGGATGGATAAAACCGTGACAGTCACAGCCGATGGAACGACAGTTACTGATTTGAAAGTTTATGAAAATGACCCAACTATTAATTATATCGCCTTCAACATGGTGATTGAAGTTCCTAAAGGTGTCCAGATTCATAAAATCAAATCAGGCCGTGAGTACATCAACGACATTGAGCTGTCCGATCGGGCGACTTCTACACATGCTATCGCTTGCAATATGCCGGAAGAAGGTATGGTGAAGATTATATGTACATCTTCATTGAATCAAGAGTTATATCCTGATGACATTGATGGCAATCCTCTTGATGAACTATTTACCATCAGGTTTGTTGCTGAACCGACTGCCTACAACGGGAAATATGCAATAGAGCTGTCAGATTGTTGGTTCGTCAAGAGAGAGAATGGAAACATTACAGCAAACATTCTCGACCACGTGGAATACTCCGACTTCGTCATCACTGGCGGAACGGATTTTCCGGGTGTGGATCTGACTATTCCGGCAGAACAATGTGGTACGCTGATACTGCCGTTCAATAGTAATATTCCTGACGGTATGACTGTTTATGAGTGTAACGGCATATCTGGTGACAACACTTTGTTGTTGAATTCTGTTCCTGCGATAACGGCAAACACTCCGTATATCATAACCGGCACGGCTGGCAAATATCATTTTGACGGTGATTATGAAGCATTGTTCGATTCGTACTCTACGGAATATATGACAGGAGTATTTGAAGAGGTGAACGCTCCTGTAGGTTCGTATGTGATGCAAAACCATAAGGCAACAACTGGTCTCGGATTCTATAAGGTTGGCAGTGCAACGGTAAAAGTAAATCCATACCGTTGCTATCTGAATGGTCTGGGTAGTGATGCGAAAATGTTTAAATTTGAGCTTGACGATGTGACAGGAATAAAAGACGCATTATCAGACAAGAACACGAAGGTCAATGTTTATAGCATAGATGGAAAAGTTGTACGCTCCAATGTGAAAATTAGTGACGCATTGAAGAACCTTGGTTCAGGCGTGTATATTGTGAATGATAAGAAGTATGTAATAGAATGATAAAATACAAAGTGATTATGAAAAAGAAATATATTGCTCCTAAAATAGAGATAGAGTCAGTAGAATCGGCCTGCTCGTTGATGGCTGCGTCTACACAGGATATTCCTGTATATGAAGAAGAGGCTGATGACAGTGACGCAATGAGTAAGCAGCACAACTCTTTCAATGTATGGGATGATTGGAATTAACAGTTGTAAATAAGAAATGCAACATATATCAACACTGGAGGTAAATTAAGAAAAACGGCTAAAAAAAATGAAGCAGGCTTCAAGTGCCAATGGAATGAAGTTCAAAGGCACTTGAAGCCTGCTTCGTTGGCACTTGACGCCTGCTTGCTTTTTTTGTGCATTTTTTAGCTCCCTATTTTTTTATTATCGCTCTGACCACGAACCAGAGATGCATCATGGCTGTCGGCACGAGTCCGTAATGCCGTCTCATGACCGAGAATCGCTCTTTTAGCGAGTTGCGGTGGTTTTGCCTGCTCATACCGCCCTCAAGGAAATTTGCCACTACCATTCCTACGTTTCTAATCGGCAGTTTCTGTTGCTTGCCGAGTTTCATTATGCGTATGCACCAGTCTACGTCGGCACTGTAGCGGTATTCGAGATTGTATGGTGTCTGGCGGGCGAGATCTGTACGGGCATAGAAAGCCTGATGGCAGACGAGCATTCCGTGGATAAACGAGCGCCATGAGAGTCTCGCTGGTGCGGCATGGCGGCGGTGGCGTATAAAATTTCCATTGGTGTCGACGATGTCGGTCTCTCCATACAGCACGGCTGGCAACGTCTCGCCCTCGCCAACCGTAGCCTCAACATTCTCAAGAGTCTCGGCGGACGGGAATGTGTCGCCGGCGTTCAGAAACAGCACGTAGTTTCCCGTGGCCATCCGCAATCCCTTGTTCATGGCGTCGTATAGCCCCCGGTCGGGCTCCGATACGACTGTTATCTCGTGCAGAGACTCATCGTCGTCATCGTTGCGCCGTTTGTATTCCATAGCCATAGCCATGGTGTCATCAGTGGATGCGCCGTCAACGATTATGTGCTCCACCTCCTGATATGTCTGCCCCTGCACACTGTCTAAAGTACGCTGCAAAACAGCAGCGGCATTGTAGGTACAGGTTATTACCGTAAACTTAATCATAAGCGATAATTTTTGAAGGCGCATGCCTCGTTGTAAATCTCGATGTATTTCACTGCTACGCTGTGTTGCGAATAGTTGTGTAGCACCTTTTGCACACAAGCCTTTTGCAGAGTCTCACTTTCGGCCTCGTCAAGCACCCAATGTATGCCATTAGCCAAATCGTCGGCATCGCAATAGTCGGCAACATAGCCAGTTTTCTTGTGGTCTATCATCTCCGGTATTCCACCTACACGGAAACCGACACACGGCACACCGCATGCCATTGCCTCCATCAGCGTGTTTGGAAGGTTCTCGGATAGCGAGGGCAGCACAAAGACATCGGCAGACTGATAAAAATCTACAATCTGGCGGGCGTTGCCTACATAGCCAAGCGGAATTGTCGGGAAAGGCAGCTTGCCCTCAAACTCCTCGCCATGGCCACCCAAAATGGCCACGCAGGTGTTGTCTTTCATTTCTGGATATGCGGCAGCCATTTTCCGGCAAGCCCCAACAAGATAGTCCATACCTTTGTATGGATTGGTGGCACGTTGGGCGATGAAGAGGATTATGCGCTTGTCGGCAGGCAACGACGCACGCAAACGAGCCTCACGCTTGTCGCCCTTGCAGTAAATCCGGGTGTCGATAGGATTTGGAACGGTATAAACTTTGTGCCCGGTGAGCAGACCGCTCAGCCGCGCCTCGGCTGTAAGCCATTTGCTGCATGCCGCAAAAGTTATGTTTTTACCTCTCAGCAGTTTCTGCTTCCGCTTCCACACCTTGGCTGAAAGGTCGTTCTTTGAGCCTCCGCCCGGCAGATATTTGCAGTTTCCGCAACCTGTGCTATAATGATGACAGCCTAAGGAGAGATGGCATATAGAGGATGCGGGCCACACGTCGTGCATAGTCCATACGACTGGTTTCCCGCTTGCCAGAATTTTCTTTATAATCTTGAGCGACAGAAATCCCTGGTTTATCCAGTGAAGATGTATTATGTCTGCCTCCTTGAACTCTTGTGTCTTGGTTATGTCAATGCCCGTGTTGGCAATAGATACGGCAAAAAGATTTTTGCGGCTGAAATGTTCGTTTAGCCAGATTATGAGCCTCTCATAAAGAAAACTCCAGTTCTTGCCGAGCCAAGAGCCTGCCGATGACACATAGATATTATCGGACTGCTTCTCCATGACGAGCATTTTTGCCGACACGCCATTGTTTATCAGAGCCTCGGTAAGTCTGCGTGCGGCAACAGCCGCACCGCCTGTATTCTCGCTTGTATTTACAATTAGTACTCTCATTTGAAATGATGATTTATGCAAAAGTAATTGAAAAGTGTGAATTGACAAAAAGAATTATAAAAAAACAATCGCGATTTGAAATGTCATACAGCAATATTACCACTATAGAATAAAAACAGGTTTGTGTTTCCCATTAAAAATACACTAATTGATGTATGATTTACAGAAAAGCATAATAGGTTGAAAGCTAAGGAGGCCCCAAAAAGCAATATTATAGTTGTGCCCGAGCACACAATGTTGATTTATATCAAGAAAAGGAGAAAAACGTCGCTTTTGAAAGTGAAAAGCTTGCAGAAGTGTGAAAATGTCACTACCTTTGCATCGTCAAAAGGTTAATAGATTGTTTAGGTTAGTAGTAATAGATTTAGGTTTTTAG
>CABSIA010000015.1 GCA_902477645.1 uncultured Prevotella sp.
TTTGTGCGGCACGTCAAGAACCACGCCAACCATGAGTCCCCGTCCTCTTACTTCGGTGATATGGCTGTTAGTCTTTTGCAGCTCTTTCAGCTTTGCCATCAGATATTCTCCAGTCTCGTATGCGTTGTCTACGAGTTTCTCGCTTTCGTAAACGTCGAGCACTGCCAATGCTGCCGTGCATGCCAGATGGTTTCCTCCGAATGTGGTGCCAAGCTGTCCGTAAACAGGCTTGAACTCTGGCGAAATCAGCACGCCACCCATAGGAAATCCGCAGCCTATGCCTTTTGCCACGGTAATGAGGTCGGGGCGTATGCCAAGCCACTGGTGTGCGAAGAATTTGCCGCTTCTTCCGTATCCGCATTGTATCTCGTCGCAGATAAGGAATGCTCCGTATTTACGGCATGCGGCATGCAGAGCCTGTGCAAATTCCGCTGTAATCATGTTGCATCCGCCAACCCCCTGTATCGCCTCTATGATACATGCGCAGACGTCGCCTTTTGCCAGTTCTCTCTCCCAAGCCTCAATGTCGTTGATGGGCAGATATGTCACATGTCCGTTATCATTGACTGGTGCGATGATTTTTGGATTGTTTGTAGCCTCTACAGCAAGCGATGTGCGGCCGTGGAAAGCCTTTTCAGCAGATAATATGCGTGTTCTGCCGTTGGTGAACGATGCCAGTTTAAGGGCGTTCTCGTTGGCCTCGGCTCCTGAGTTTATGAGGAAGAGCTGGTAGTCCTCGTATCCGCTTGCCTTGCCAAGTCTCTCTGCCAGTTCTGCCTGCAACTTGTTTATCACGGAATTGGAGTAGAAGCCAAGTCTGTTCAACTGCTGTGTCATCATTTCCACGTAGTGTGGATGGCAGTGTCCGATGCTTATCACGGCATGCCCGCCATATAGGTCAAGATATTCTTGTCCCTTGTCATCCCACACCTTGCATCCGCTGCCTTTTACAATGTTTATACCGAATAATGGATATACGTCAAATAAAGTCATAATTTAGAAGCCCCCCTCAATCCCCCCAAGGGGGGACGACCTAACGGGGCATAGGGTCTATTAAAAGCCCCCCACCTGGGGGAAGGGGGCTTAAAATGCGTTAGCTTTTAATTTTAATCCTGCTGTCTCATCTACACCGAACATAATATTCATGTTCTGCACTGCCTGTCCGACTGCACCTTTCAAGAGGTTGTCGATGGTGGAGGTGATAAGCAGCTTGTCGCCGAACTTGTCGCAATGTATGAGTGCCTTGTTGGTGTTCACAACCTGCTTCATATCTATAGCCTTGTCAACATAGTGTGTAAACTTGGCATCCTTGTAGAAATCTTTGTAGGCTGCGACAATCTCTTCCAAAGGTTTGTCAGTCTTTACAACCTCTGTTGCGAAAATGCCTCTTGCGAAATCGCCTCTGTAAGGTATGAAATCGATGTCTGCGTCAAGATGTCCCTGAGCCTGTTTGAGACTTTGTTTGATCTCGGGCACGTGCTGGTGGGTGAAAGCCTTGTATATGCTCATGTTGCTGTTGCGCCACGAGAAGTGGGTTGTGGCTCCAGGCTTTTGTCCGGCTCCCGTAGATCCGGTAATTGCGTTGACAGCCACATCGTCGTTTATAATTCCCAACTTTGCGGCAGGCAAAAGTCCCAGCTGTATGCATGTGGCGAAACATCCCGGGTTTGCGATGTGCATGGCGTTTGCTATCTTCTCACGGTTTATCTCAGGCAGTCCATAAACGAAATCGTGGTTTGCCGGTGTCATAAAGTCGGCTGACGGGTCGTTGCCGGCAATACGGAAATCTTGTGCGAGGTCTATAATCTTTACCTTTTCCGGTATGTGATGCTCTTTAAGGAAAGCCTCGCTCTTGCCATGTCCGAAGCAGAAAAAAATCACGTCGACATCATCAAACAGCATGTCGGCAGTAAACTTCAGGTCTGTCTCTCCATACAGACCCTCGTGTACGTCGGCGACATTGTTGCCGGCGTTGCTTTCGCTGTTGGCGAAAACTATCTGTGCGTCGGGATGATTTATCAGGAGGCGGATAAGCTCGCCTCCTGTATATCCTGCCGCACCGAGAATACCAATTTTTATCATTGTAGTGCTTGTTATAATAGGAGCCCCCCTGCCCCCCGGCGGGGGGTATGCAGGTGTGGGCAGATGTGTTGGTTTGGTGACCCCCCACCGGGGGCAGGGGGGCTTTAGTCCTTTGGCATGCAAATCCAAAGGAAAAGGTAGATGATTATTCCGGGAAATGCCGCGCTGAATATTGTCATCAGCAGCCATGCCAGTCGGATGAGTGTCGGGTCCCAGTCGAAATACTCTGCAAATCCTCCGCATATACCGGCAATCCATTTGTCGTTGCTGCGGTGAAGTCTTTTTCTTGTTACCATGATGATAGTGTTTTTTTTGATGTTATTGTAGTTTTCTTTTAGACGTATCGGCAATTAGAAAAGTTGCAGAGTGAGAGGGGAAAATATGATTTGTTGCTTGCGGCCGCCATACATAGCGGTCCTACATCCTAAATCATTTGAATTTCAGATGAGCAATTTTTATCTCTCCTCGTCCGGGTGCATGCCGTAGTAAACTCTTAGAGGTGTGCTCGAAACCTTTATGAAGCCCTTTGCGTCGTCTGCTGTCCATCCGTGCTGCATCTCTCCGTATTCTCCGAGTTTTGACTTTGTAAGGTCATTGTCCGAGTCTACGCCTACAGTCTGGAAACCGTATGGGCGGAGTTTCAGAATTGCCGTTCCTGTCACGTTTCTCTGTGACGAGGTCAGCATAGCCTCCATGTCTGGCATTACGGGCTCAAGATACTGGCTCTCATGCAGGAACATTCCGTACCAGTTTGCGACCTGGTCTTTCCAGTATTGCTGCCATTTCGACAGGGTGCTCTTCTCCAGCAGCCGGTGTGCCTCAATGATAAGCTTTGGTGCCGCGGCCTCGAAAGCCACACGCCCCTTGATGCCGATTATGGTGTCGCCCACGTTGCAGTCTCTGCCAATGGCATAGCTTGCGCCAATCTCCTCAATCTTCTGTATGGCCGCAACCTTGTCGTCGAAGTGCTCGCCGTTTACTGCCACAATCTCGCCTTTCTCGAAAGTTATTTTCAGCTCACACTCCTCGTCCTTTGCCGTAACGTGTTTCAGGTAAGCCTCTTCAGGAAGTCCCTGTGTGGGGTCGAGAATTTCGCCGCCACAAATACTTGTTCCCCAAATGCCCACATTGTACGAGTACTTCAGTTTTGTGAAGTCGGCATAAAAGCCATGTCCGTTCAAGTAGTCTACCTCTTCCTGACGTGACAGGGCGTGGTCGCGTGTAAGCGTGATGATTTTCACCCCAGGTGCCATAACGAGGAATGTCATGTCGAACCTTATCTGGTCGTTGCCCGCTCCGGTTGAGCCGTGGGCTATAGCGTCGGCGCCGATCTCCTTGGCATACCGTGCTATTGCTATTGCCTGGAATATGCGCTCAGACGAAACCGAGATTGGGTAGCAGTTGTTTCTCAGCACGTTGCCGAAAATCATGTATTTCAGCGATTTCTCGTAATATTCCTGTGTAACGTCGAGAGTCACGTACTCCACGGCTCCGAGCTTGTATGCGTTTTCTTCGTTCTTCTTCAGCTGCTCTGCGCTGAAGCCTCCGGTGTTTGCGCATGCGGCATATACATCGTAACCGTCTTCTTTCAGTTTCATTACGGTGTACGAAGTGTCGAGTCCGCCAGAAAAAGCTACTACTACCTTTGGGCGGCAGCCTCCCTGCCCCCCGGTGGGGGGTACAGCAGACTGAGTATTCTTGTTTTGTGTCTCTGTGTTCATAAGTTCTCTTTTTATTTATAATTCTTGTTTTATTCTCTTTATAACATTTTCTGTATCGTGCAAGACATCCTCGTTGCTGAAGCGTATAATTTTAAATCCTTGTTCCTTCAGCCATTTTGTTCTGTCTTCATCACTTATGGCTTGTTCTGGTAATTGATGATATCCGCCATCAATCTCAATGACAAGCATTTTCTCAAGGCAAACAAAGTCGGCAATAAACTGGCCAATGATATGTTGTCTTCTGAAAGAACAGCCAAGCTGCTTACCTCGTAAAAAATTCCATATCACAGCTTCTGCCTCTGTCGGCTTTTTCCTGTTTTCTTCCGCAAATTCTTTCAGTTTGCTGTAAACTGCACAATCTGCAGACTGATACAAAGGTTTGCGAAAGCCCTCCTGCCCCCCGGTGGGGGATATAGGATTGGAAACTTTGTTGATTTGGGAAGACCCCCCGCCGGGGGGTAGGGGGGCCTCAAGCGCCTTTATCCTGTCCAACACTTCCTGCGGCAGCTTTGCAGGCAGATGCTCCTCGGGGTCATAGAGCATGGCGGTGCAGATACAATATTTGCGGCCGGTGCGGTGAAGCACGTCAACATTTATGCAGCCCTCGCAACCGCGCCAGAAAGCCTCGTCGTCGGTAAGGTCGGCAAACGTAACCGGCTGATACCCAAGTTGGGTGTTCATTGTCATTACGGCCGCGCCGCTCGTAAGGCTGAATATCTTGGCATGCGGCCATCGTGTGCGCGCAAGAGTGAATGTCATGTCCTTTATCTTCTTTGCCAGCCCTAAGCCGCGGAAATCCGGGTGTACTATAAGTCCCGATGTCGTGACGTAAGTCTTGTTGCCCCATGTCTCGATGTAGCTGAAACCAGCGAATTTCTCTCCGCACAGAGCTATTACCGCTTTTGCCTCCCTCATTTTTGTAGCCACGTATTCGGGCGAGCGTTTTGCAATACCTGTGCCTCTTACCTTGGCAGCGTCGGCAATGGTCTGCAGTATGGTGTCGACATATTTTATGTGTGAGTTGTCGGCAACAACCACTTCAATCTCTTCCATTTCTATAATTATCAGTTATTAATTATTAGTTGTTAAATAATAAATAATAAATATCAAATACTAATTACCTGAATTCCATTATGTTTCTCAGGCCGTTTATTATGTCTATATTCTGTGCGCCCTCTTTGGTGACGATGAAAATTGTGTCGTCTCCGGCAATGGTGCCGAGAATTTCGGGTATGTTGCTGTTGTCGATATTGTATGCTATTGAGCTTGCATATCCCGGACGGGTCTTTATAACGCCCATGTTGCCGGAGAACGTTATCGACACGAAGCCTGGCATCTGCATCATCTCGCTTGCCGGCAGCGGTTTGTGCACTCTCTTATACATTGTCTCGTTGGGCAGCACGTATACATATTTGCCATTCATGCTTGCTGCCTTTGCAACCTTTAGCTGTTTCAGGTCACGGCTCAGAGTGGCTTGTGTCAGCTTGAAGCCCTCTTTCTCAAGTTCCCTCAGCACCTCCTCCTGGCTGCTTAGCTCCTTGCTTGAAATAATGAGTTTTAAAGCCTCCATTCTGCTGTTCTTTATCTTCATCTTTGTAAAATTATGCGTTTGAGACTGCAAAATTATAGAAAAATATGCATTCCTGCAAATGTTTTATGCAAAAAATGATGCATAATTGTATTTGGTACTCTGTTTGGTACTCTGTAGGGCCGCTATGTATAGCGGCCGCAAGTGGCAAGGGTAACCGTATATATGCATAATATATGCATAAGCGCAGGCGGATGCTTGCGGTCGTATTGTCAGGTGCTTATATATGCGTGGAAAAACAGATTATTAATCTGTTGGCAATAAGATTATTAATCTGTTGCCCGTAAGATTAATAATCTGTTTGCCAACGCAACCATATGCGTTTCAGAACGCTATTGGCCATACCCGTGAACGCTTACGGATGTTTTGCATATTTAATACGTTTGTGTATGCAAAAAATGCATAATGGCAGTCGTCTAAGTCAGACAACTGCCATTATGAATAAAGAATATACTAACATGCGCTGAGGCATGTGTAGTGCAGAAATAGATTATCGGATAACGGTCTTGGCTGCTGATACTTTGCCGTCGGCAGCCGTAGCCTTGATTACATAGATACCGGCAGGCATGCCGTTGAGCGATATACTTCCGTTGCCGCTTGTCATGTGTGAGCCGACAGAAGAGTAAACGTCAATCTTGCAGCCCTCGGCTGTAACGGTGCGTCCGCTGATGCTGATGTTGCTCTTGCCAGCCTCTACATTGCCGATAGACGATGACGGAAGAACTGTGACATTTACCTTGACTGTCTTGCCTGCAAGTCCGAAGGTTATAGTGTTCTTGCCCTCTGCGACAGGTGTGAAGTAGAATACTATGTTGCCTTCCTCGTCTACATCTGTCCACATCTCCTCCCAGTCGAACATATCCTCGTTTGTCATGTCGTAAGTCAGGCTCTCAAACAAGTCGTCTGTTATCTGTCCGCCGGCGAGCGAGAGTGTTACAGTAAACTCTTTGCCAACCTCGGCTGTTATCTCGGCAGGTGTCGCAACGAGCAGGCCGCCTTCGTAATAAAGACTTGGGCAAGTCTGGTCGCCGGTCATAGACCATGGGCTCTCGGCGTCGTAGCCGTATGCCCATCCAAGAGTTTCCATGAAGAAGCTCATGCCTGTCTCTTCAGCCTCGATAGATTTTCCCTCTGTTGTTGTGGCATCGTCGGCAATATTCTCAGCAACCTTGACCAATGTGGCCACAGCATAGTTGTCGGCGAGAGCTGCCTCTGCCGCTACAGGGTCGCCGTAGATAGGAGCCCAGTCGTTCTCCTCATCATAGCCAATGACTTCCGGCTCGTTGTTTACGGCAGACTTGCCTACGATACGGTGCATTGTGGCGTTCTGTCCTGGGTATGTCTCGTCGCCAGTTGTTCCAGAGAATGTGAGAGAAGACAGATTTACGTAGCAGCCCTTTACAACAGCTGTAGGCTCTGTAGGCTCTGCGGGCTCTTCCCCCTCCTCCTCGGTGGATGAGATTACGGGATAAAGCTCACCGACGATACCGCCGGTCTTGGGACCGCCGCCCCAGCGTGGTGCCTCTGTTGCCTCTATGGTTCCCTCGACATGGCAGTTTGCAATGAGTGCGCGCATAGACTCACCGGCTATACCGCCGATGGTATTTTTGCCCTTTATGTCGGCTTTCACGTGGCAGTTGGTAATGGCTCCGGCGTTGGCACTTGTAGCGGAGACTATACCGCCGATAGTGCTCTCACCTTCTATCTTGCCGTTAAATGCGCATGCGTTGACAGTTGACGATGTGAGCAGCTGGCCTACGATACCTGCAGCGGCATCTTCGGTGCTTGTTATCTCGCCAGTGAGCGAGCATTCGGAAATAGAGGAGTAGAGGGTAGCCTTGCCTACAATGCCGGCAACGGCGCCTGTGCCGCTGACCTTGCCTCCGTAAACATGAATGCCGCTGATGGTGGCGCCAGTGGCATTGCCTATGAGCAAGCCCTGTCCGTCTGTAGTGGCGTTAAGCTCAGGATACAGGAAGTTGATGTCTTTAACGGTTGCAGCCTTGCTTCCCTCTGTGTTGTCGTCAGATGCGACTACCGGGAGCATTGAGCGGCCAGAAATCTTGAGGTTGGATATGATGTGTCCCATTCCGTCTAACGAGCCTGAGAATGTGAAGGTGTTGGCATAATTCAGCTCGTTGCCAGCCGCGTCGATATCGCACCCCAACACATAGTGGGCAGAAGGATTTGCCTTCATCTGCTGCAGACCGCCGAAAGTGGTTATGACGTATGGATTGTCTACACTTCCCTCGCCCTCGTCGTAGAGGCTGAGAGGCAGAGAATAGCTTACGTTTGTCATCTTGTCGTTGTTGTTGTAAACCACAGACATCTTTGGGTTGTCGGTTCCGATGTTGACAAGCATTATATAGCGCAGGCTGCCGAGAGTCTCGTCAGGGGTGAGCTGCAGCAGCATGCCTTTCTCGGGGTCTGAGCTTACAACGAGCAGCTCCTCGTGGTTCCCTGTCTGCCCGGAAACGTTGCGGCGCTTAACGAGTACAAGATATTCGCGCGCGTCGTCGATGTTGAAAATATAAGGGTTGAAAGCATCGACGTTTGAATAAACTTGTGCGAGGTCTATGTCCTGCCCAAGGTTCAGGTCGTCAATGTGGTCTATCTCGCCGTTTGTCTTCACGTATGCCACGTAGGTGTGCATGTTGCCGTCGCTGTCGCTGCCGCCGTAGGTCTGTGGGCAAACCAGAAGATATCCGTCGGCTGTGGCTACACGGTCGGTCTCTGTGGTGAGATAAATTCCTTTGCCGAGGTCGTATGGCATTGAGAACTCCACATTGCCTGTCGTAAGGTCTGTGAAGTCGAATGTGTAGGCTCCGTCGTTACTCTCCTTTGCAAACATTACCATTGGGGCCTCGCCGGGGATGTCGCTCATAAAGTAGCCGCCAAGGACATTTGACGCGAGGTCGAGTTTCTTCTCGCCTTCGGCAGTCTCGCCTTTCTTGGCTGCAGATACCACGAGGAAGTCGTAGCTGTAGTCGTCGTGACTTGGTATGAAATGCTCGCGGGTGATAATGAGCGACGGCTCGTCGTCATCGGTATAGCGGCCGAAAGATATGTCGTCGTTATAAGCGAATGCGCCGTTGTACATGAAATAGCAGTCGTCGGCAGTAGTTGTTGAGGCTATGGTGGTGGTGCTGTAAAGCTCTATCTCTGAAGACCATGCTGACGGTGCTGAGTAGATTTCGCATATAAGCTCGTTGTTTGCAGCCGGATTGTCGTTTGTATAGTCATACGGGTCCTCATACCAGCTGTATTTCATGTGGTTTATAGCGAAATATGGCAGGCCGTTGTGGGCTGTGCTTAAGAATGGGATTGCGTTTTCGCCAGCAAGGGTTATTGACGGAATGCGGACTGTGAGCTTAGGGGCTTCCATTCCGCTGTAGCCTGCCGACTTGTAGGTTTTGTAAACGTAGTCGGCAACGTTCATAATGCCGTTAATCTCAGGAGTCTCGGTAGTTTCCTCGGTCTGGAATGTAATCCAGAATTTCTCGCTCCATGCGTCGGTGGCAGTGTTTACGGCAGATACATAATACCCTCCGAAAGTCGCTACCGGCACGTTGTTGCCTATGGAATAAGCTCTTGTGCTGTAGTTGTTTACATAGTTGACGGTGTTGCATGCTATGCCCACCATAATCTCGTAAGCGTTGTCGTAGTTGAAGAATTTCTGAGTCACGAGTGTGCCCACCTCAATCTGTGCGATTTTTGTCTCGTCCTCGGCAAGAGTCACCTCGTCCTCAACTGTGCCGATTTGGTTGAAAGCAGCATCGTAAACCGTAATCTTGTAACCCTTAATCAGGTTCTCTTGCCAGGCGCCATGGTCAACGGTCTCTTTCTTGTAGTCCATGGTGTAGTACCATGTCTCGTTTTTCGGACCGTCAAGATACCCCTGCTCGTCGGCGGCAGGAAGTGTGGTCGTGATGAGTTCCCTGTTAGTGGCCTTTACCTGTATGCCGGCTTTGGCTTTTGTCTGTGAAGGTGTGTTGAAATCCGACAGAGAGCCGAACTCTCTCATTTCTGCTTTTGCTTTTGGGGCAAAGCGGAACAGCTCATGGCGCAATGCTTTCTTTACACCATCTTTAGCTGTTGTCGCAGAGGTGGCTGATGCCGAAAGGGCAATCATCGCACCCGCGAGAAATAGTAAAACTTTTTTCATATTGATTTGGTTAAAAAATATTTCTTGTCTGTTTTTTGTTTATATGGCTGTTGAAAGCAGTAAAAACATCTGTTGGTGAAATTTGTTATTTCAAGCCTGACAAATGAAGAAACTCTTCTAATTCATTCTTGCTGATAGATGAGCGTTCTGATTTGTCGTAGATATAAAGCAGGTTGATTTCTGTCTCGTCTACAGAAACAACAATTGTAAAAGTGATAACTCGTGCGCCGCCGCTTTTACCTTTCCCTTTAGAGGTAATCTTCATACGTATCTTACGAAAACCACCTCCAAGGTCAATTCCCGTTTCAGGGTTGGCTATTAGATTTTCTCGAAATTCTGTTATGTCATTCAGCAAAGACGGGTAGCGTTTATTAAGGCGTTTGAATTCCTTCTTAAACGTCCAGGTAATCTCGGTCTTAAATTTCATTTCTCATTTCTTTTATAAAATCATCAAAAGACTGAGTCCTACAAGCTTTTACATCCATATACCCCTGTTTGATGCCTTCAAACACCTCTTCTTTGCTGATGTGCTCCGTCTCGTCAGCTTGTTCTTTTTTCTGTTTTGCCAAACGTTTGATAGCCTTTAGGGCCTTTTTCATAAAGCTTTCATCTTCTGCGATTACGCTGAGCTGCCGGAACAGTTCAGCATTGAGTTCTAATGTTGTCATAGATTTATCCTCCTGATGTTTTGTTTTTTTTCTATATAGTTTAGATGGAAATGCTTGTCTTGCACACTCTCTGCCGTTTATTTGATAAGAAATCCGTTGCAAAGATAGTGCAAATGAGTGGAATAGAAAAGAAAAATCGAATTTTTCTTTTCTATTCCCGAGTGCAGCCTGTCTTATCAAAAGATAGTGCAAAATTTCGATTAATCGAAGAGAATGTATGTTTATTTGTATTTTCGAGCTTTAGAAATTTATTTATAATGAATGAAATGTGAAATATTATTCTTAATTTTGCAGCTGGAAAAGGCCATGAGGTTCTAAGGTCTTACCTGCAGAACCCACAGAACCTACCAAACCTCACAACCTTAAAACCTCACAACCTCAAAACAATGATAGACCAGATTATTGAATTCAACAAAGAGTTTGTGGCTTCTAAAGCCTACGAGAAGTATATAACCGACAAATATCCCGACAAGAAGTTGGCGGTGTTGAGCTGCATGGACACACGGCTGACAGAGCTGTTGCCCGCAGCTTTAGGTCTGAGAAACGGTGACGCCAAGATAATAAAGAATGCAGGCGGACTTGTTATCTCGGCTTTCGACTCTGCCATGCGCAGCATCATAGTTGCCATTTATGAGTTGGGAGTTGAGGAGATTATGGTTGTCGCACACTCGCATTGTGGAGCATGCCACATGAGCTACAGCCATTTCCACGAGCAGATGATAGCCAGGGGGATAACAGACGAGACACTCAATGTCATACGCAAATGCGGTATAGACCTCGACTCGTGGCTCGAGGGATTTAAAGATACGCCGGAGTCGGTGCGGAAAACTGTTGAGACCATAAAGACACACCCGTTGGTGCCTGCCGACATCACAGTCCGCGGCTTTATCATTGACTCTGAGACAGGTGAGCTTGGCGAGGTGTTTTAAATCTTAAAACTAACAATTTGTCTACTTGTTAACTCGTTCACTCGTTCACTTGTTAACTTGTTTACAAAAAAACACACAAATATTTGTTTGGTAAACAAAAAATACATATCTTTGCAAAGTAAAGTTAAAATCGTGTGAGCGGTTCTTTACAGCCTGCTAAATTTTTTACTGCTAAATCAGAATTAATCGGATGAACAGATACATATTAAGCCTATTGTTACTTGCAAATGCTGTTCTCGCATCTGCGCAGAATGTGTTTAATGTATTGGATTATGGAGCTAAAGGCGACGAGGCGACCGATGACGCCGTAGCCATTCAGAAAGCCATTGACGAGTGCTCGGCTCAGGGTGGCGGTATGGTTCTTCTTCCTGCCAACCACACTTTTATGACCGGCCCGCTGTGTCTGAAGTCGAATGTTGACCTGCATCTTGAGGCAACGGCCACGCTGCTGGCAAATCCCGATGAGAAAATTTATAATCTCAGCGCATTCGGAAAGAACGAGGGGGAGGGCATGATGTGGATTTATGCCAATGGAGCCGACAACATATCCATTACCGGCAAGGGCACAATCCACGGCAACGGCATAGCCTTTATGGGCAAGGAGCTTGGCGACTCATACGAGCTGAAACCCGTGACAACTTTCGACCCGCGTCCTCATGTGCTTACGCTTATTGGCGTAAACAAACTGACAATACGTGACATCACAATCCGCGACGGTGCCTATTGGACTGTGCATCTTATTGGATGCGACGGTGCCGTGATAGACGGAATAAATCTGTTGAACAATCTTAAAATCAGAAATGGCGACGGCATAGACCTCGACCATAGCCGAAACGTGAGAATAAGCAACTGTCATATCACATCGGGCGATGACTGTATCTGCCTGAAAAACCGCCGTGAGTTTGAGCAGTATGGCGCTTGCCATGACATAACTGTCACAAACTGCGTAATGACGAGCCGCTCATGCGCCATAAAGATTGGCAGCGAGAACATGGACTCCATCTACAATGTTGTTTTCGACAACTGTGTCATAACACGCTCCAACCGAGGACTCGGCATTCAGAACCGTGACGAGGGAACCGTAACCGACGTGGTGTTCTCTAACATACAGATGGATTGCCGTCTCTGGAGTGATGTGTGGTGGGGAAAGGCAGAGCCTATCTACGTTACAAGCTATCCGCGTGCCAACGGAAACCACAAGGATGCCAACTGGCGTTTCCCGAAGGGTGAGACTGTAGGCAGGTGCGGAGAGGTGAGCCGGATATTCTTCAACAACATCACCGCCGTAAGTGAGAACGGATGCTTCGTTGGCGGCGATGTGAAAGGGAAAGTAAACAATGTTTATTTCAACAACGTAAGGCTATTCAACAAGAAAGTCACCAATTACAAGGGTGGAGAGATAGACTTGCGCCCATGTCGTGACACTCGGTTCTTGCCTACTCAGGGCAGAAAAGTTACAACACAGAACGTCACAGAATGCAGCTTGCAGGTGATGTGAATGAGGTTTTGAGATATAGGAGTTAAAGGGAGTTAAGGAGTTAAGGAGTTAAGCCGGATGCTTATTTGCCGTAAATCCAAGCTCTCAAGACTAATGGCTTAACTCCTTAACTCCTTAACTCCCTTTAACTCCTATATGTCTCCCAACATTATAACCTTACAATTGTACGAAACTATTTTTTTTATTCATAAACCTTAAAAATTAACACTTATGCTAAAAGTACGAAACCTATCTAAAGCAGGTATGCTGAAGACAGCCTTCTCAGCATCTTTGTTGCTTTGTAGTACAGCAGCTATGGCACAGAGCCAGAAGTCGGGTGTCATCAAGGACGCCAATGGCGAGCCTTTGGTTGGCGTGACCGTATTGGAACAGGGTACATCTAACGGTACCGTTACCGATGTCAACGGACGCTACACTCTCAAGACAACTAAGGCCAATGCCAAGCTGAAAGTGTCCTACATCGGTTATGAGACACAGTACATCACTCCAGGACAGAGCGTCACCCTCGCAGCTGACGACGAGACTCTCAACGAGGTTGTTGTCGTAGGCTATGGTACAATGCGCCGTAAAGACGTGACATCTTCAATTACTACCGTGTCTGCAAAAGACCTGAACAAGGGTGTATATACAGACCCCGCACAGATGTTGCAGGGCAAGGTGCCGGGATTGGTGGTCAGCTCAACAGGCGACCCTAACGGCTCGGCCAGCATGACACTTCGTGGTGCGTCTTCATTGCGTACTGGCGAGGCTATGCAGCCTTACTATGTTATCGACGGTATTCCTGGGGTAGATATCTCTATGGTGGCTCCAGATGATATCGAGTCTATCGATGTTCTCCGCGATGCCTCTGCCACAGCCATCTACGGCTCAAAGGCGGCCAACGGTGTTATCATGATTACCACCAAGAGCGGCAAGAGCAATCAGGATCGTGTAAACGTTACCTATTCTGGATATGTGGCATTCGACGATGTTGCCAAGACTCTCGATATGGCTACAGCTGATGATATCCGCTCATACGTTCAGAAAAACAATCTGGACTATGTTTACGACTACGGACATAGCACCGACTGGCAGGACGAGGTTCTCCGCACAGGCATCAGTCACAACCATAACCTCTCTATCAATGGTGGTGGCAAGAAGACCACTTACATGGCTTCTCTGAACTACATAGATCGTGAGGGTATTGTGAAAGGTACTGACATGAACCGTATTAACTTCCGCTCATTGGTTTCTTCTAAATTGCTGAAAGACCATCTTGATGTATCTGTTGGCCTCAATGCCATGTATGGCGAGCATAGGGGGGTGAAAGCTGATTACGATGGTGCGTCTGTTTTCGATGCCATGAACTATTTCAACCCAACACTGCCTGTTTACGATGAGAATGGCGGATGGTCAAAGGGTGACGGCTCACAGAACTTCAACCCTCTCTCTCTTATCAACGAGGACCGCTCGGAAACTATGTGGAAGCGCATGCAGTTCATTGGTAAGGCTACGGCATACCTGTATAAAGGACTTACATGGAACATGAACTATCAGTACAGCAACAATCAGCGTACCTACAGCGGCTATGACTCTCACAACTCACAGTTACCAGGTATCAGCGACTATAACGGACGTGCACAGCGCAGCACATATTTCGGTGACACACAGACCTTTGAGACATATTTCAACTACGATACAACTATTGCCAAGGTTCACAAGCTTGGTGTAATGGCAGGTTACTCTTGGGAAGAGCGTGTAAGAAATGACGGTTTCGGTTTGACCGTACACAACTTCTTCGATGACGCTTTGAGCTGGAACCAGCTTTTCTATGCAGGTGCTATTGATGGTATGACAGCAGTAGAGAGCGGAACCAAGGAGAAAATCCGCAACATATCTTTCTATGGTCGTCTCACTTACTCGTTCGACAGCCGCTATATGTTGCAGGCAACCATTCGCCGTGACGGTTCTTCTGTATTTGGCGACGGTCACAGATGGGGTACATTCCCATCAGCATCTGTTGCTTGGAATATTACAGAGGAGAAGTTTATGGACGGCATCAAGGAGTCTTTGAAGCTCTCTAACCTGAAACTCCGTGTCGGCTATGGTGTCAGTGGTAACGCCCTTGGCTTCGGTGCCTACTCTGCTGTATCAACATACGGATTAAAAGATAATAAACACACAACTACAACCATCAATGGTGTGCCTTATGCAACTTTGGAGGCTACAAAGCTTGCCAATCCAGATTTGAAGTGGGAAAAGACAGGCATGTTTAACATCGGCCTTGACTTCGCTTTCTTCAACGGACGTCTGAACGGATCTATTGAGTACTACAACAAGGTTACTAAGGATCTTATCTGGAATTATCCTGTATCGTCGTTCATCTATCCGTATGGCGAGATAGCAGCCAACGTTGGTAAGATTACCAACCGTGGCGTTGAGTTCTCTATCAACGCAATCCCTGTACAGACAAAGGATTTCCGTTGGCAGACCACTTTGAACATCTCGCACAACAAGAACACTGTTAACAAACTGTCAAACGAGAAGTACTCTGCAAAATCTTACCATCAGGGCGACCCACGTGTTGCTGGTGTGTCTGCTGAAGGCTATACACAAGAAATTCTGGAAGGACAGCCTCTCGGAACATTCTACACATTCGAATTTGCCGGTTATGACGAACACGGAGTTTCTGTTTATTGGGAGCACGATGCCGAGACTGGCGCACGCACAGGCAACAAAATCAAGGCTCCTGGGTATAAGGACCGTGCCATTACTGGTTGCGCACAGCCTGACATCAACTTGGGTTGGAACAACGAATTCAACTACAAGAACTGGAGCCTCTCTATGTTCTTCACAGGTGTATTCGGTAACGATATCTACAACGGTATGCGCGCACACTATACCGCTCCTGACTTCTTTACAGGCGGTAAGAACGTGTTGAAGGAATTCGTAACAGAGCGTCCTGCTACAGATGCAAGCACTAACATTCCTTCTGACAAGTTCATTGAGAACGGATCATACCTTCGTTTGAAGACTCTTACATTGGGGTATACTTTCCGCAATCTTGACGGATGGGCTAACAGTATTCAGCTCTATGCCACTGCCAACAACCTCTTTACCATCACTGGCTATGATGGTCTCGACCCAGAGGTTAACATGGGCGGCATTGACCCAGGTGTAGACTATCGTTGGAGCGTATATCCACATACCCGCACATATCTTATTGGTGCAAAGATTAATTTCTAAATAACAAATTCGAATAACTATGAAAATTAATATAAAATCATTGTTCGCAGCCAGCTTGACGGCGCTTACAGTTGGTTGTACAGACTTGGACGTGTCTGTGGATTCACAGTACACAACTTTCCCAAGCAACCCGGAGGCTATTGAGTCGAAGATGGCGAGTGTTTATTTCTCTATGCGCGACTGCTTTGGCCGCCGTTATATGGAGTCTCAGGCTTTGTCAAGCGATGAGTTCACAGCTTTGTCATTTGGTGGTGGATGGGTTGACGGTTATGCTTATGCTAACACTACGTTCCACAGCTGGAATGCCGAGTGTGCTTGCATTGACTGGATGGACGGTTTAGGTACGGGTGTTGTAAAGGCAAATGAGGTTATCAACTCGGATGCAGATGATAAGTATAAAGCTTCTGCCCGTGCTATCCGTGCTTATTTTACATACATAGAGATGGACTGCTTCGGTGATTGTCCCATCAACGATCAGGCTTATGCCGACGAACAGGGCTTTAATGTTTCTGACCGTCAGCCACGCGCAGATGTCGCACGCTGGATAGAGAAGGAGCTGTTGGCTGTAGCCGACCAGCTTCCAGAAGAGACAACTGGTGAGAACTATGGTAAGCCTAACAAGTACATGGCATACGGACTCTTGGCCCGTCTGTATATCAACTGGCCTGTTTATACAGCCGCTTCTGTAGATAAGTATGATGCCAAATCATACGCAAATGAGAAACTGAACGACTGCGTTGCAGCCTGCGACAAGATTATTAAGTCTGGCAAGTTTGAGCTTGGCCCAGTAGCTTATCGCTTCAAGTTTGGTCCCAACAACACCGAATTGGTTGAGTCTGGACAGATTAAGGACTTTATCTATGCTATGCCTTACCACACTCTCAATGAGACTGGTATGCAGTATGGCCGCTCACATAGCTACAAAGATATCAAGTCTATGAGTCCCAGCTACTATGGCATGAACCTATCAAACTCTGGCGGTGCCTATATAGCAGTTACACCTGAGTGCTCAAAGCGTTTCAACCTTCCTGGCGACGAGCGCAACACCATGATTCTGAACGGACAGGTTTATGTTTACGACCCAGAGACATTGTTGCCTACAGACCAGAAGGCTCTCGACCGTAACGGCAATCCATTGGTGCTGACTCAGGAAATAACATTGACTGTATCAAAAGAAGGACATGTATTGGAAGATGAACTCGGTGTAGACGACAATCTCGAGGGCTGGCGTCAGGGTAACCGTTCTATCAAGTGGTTCGTTATCAACGATGATTTCAAAAACGGACGTAACCAGTCTAACGACCTTCCTCTTATCCGTTATGCCGACATACTTATGATGAAGGCTGAGGCTATCACACGTGGTGCTACCGCTACGGAAGGTCAGACGGCTCAGAGCCTGTTCAACCAGATCCGTAGTTATGTAAGTGCGCCTACTATCGATCACAACCCTTCTCTTGATGAGATTTACGAGGAGCGTGGACGTGAGTTCTTCGATGAGAACCTTCGTCGTATAGACATGATTCGTTTCGGCCACTTCGAGGATGAGTACTGCTTCCATAAGAAGGGCTTTGGTTTCTCAAACTTCGACCCACGTCACCGTGTATTCCCAATACATAAGGACGATCTTGATGTTAACCCGAGATGGGTACAGAACCCTGGTTACTAAAATGGGGAGCGAATCAAATAAAATGATTCTTGATTATAACTAAACTTAAAAGAGGCGTATTAAACTTGTTTTTAAGTAAAATACGCCTCTTTGTTTTTTTATACAAGGGTCATTAATGTCCTAATTGAATATTCAATAATCTCACGTTAAATAATTGTTATTCTGACTTTTTATCATGAAAAAGAATCTTTTATTGTTATTATTGTTCTTTTGCCCGCTTATGGTGGGTGCGCAGGAACTGAGAATGTCTTATGTCAATGCATACGTGGAAAACAATTACGGACATAGCTGGAAACTCCTTGCCCAAAACTTTGCAGATATGGATGTGTTAGATGAGAGTAACGCATTGAATTTTGAGAAAATAATTCATGTACCTGGCAAGACGAAAAATCAGCTTTATGTAGATTTGAACTATTGGTTCTTGAAGACTTTTGCCAATGCCAGTTCCAAGATAGAGATGTCTGATAAGGAGCTGGGTGTTATTTTGGCTAAGGGATATTTACCAAATATTGCTTGGCATTCGGGTGGAATGTCTTCATACTATGTGCATATCCGGCCGATTATCCGTTGTGACGTAAAGGATGCCGAGCTGACAGTAACTGTCACAATTCCTAATTACGAGGTGACAAGAGTAGACGACGGTGTATTCTCTGTCATGCTCGATGTTGATTACGACAAGCATCCTCCTTTTAAGGTGGATCAGCTTTGGCACTTGAATAATTGTTTCCCTTTTGCCAAGAAAGATTTTGCCAAGAAGACCTCCAGTAAGGCCTTGGTGATGACCCATGGCTATGTGGAAGTTCTTATGAGCTGCATAGAAAAAGAGTTTGCCAATGCCGAAGAGCAATCAACGGCGAAGAAATATAATCAGCCAATTTTCAATACTGGCAATAAGCCGATAGAGGTTGTTGTTCACCGTGGCTCCAACGCCTTGGCTCCAGAGAACACCATCGCCTCATGTGACTCTGCCTTGAAATATGGCGTCACATGGATAGAGGTTGATGTGAGACCGAGCAGGGACGGTGTGCTTTTTAATCTGCACGATGAGACATTAGACCGTACTACCGACGGCACGGGTAAGCTATCTGACATGCTGGCCGTGGATGTCAGGAAATTGGATGCCGGCTCGTGGTTTAGTGAGAAATATGCTGGCATTTCTGTTCCTTCTGTCTCCGAAATGCTCGACCATCTGCAGGGCAAGGCAAATGTGTTCTTTGACGTGAAGCGCGGCACGCCTGTCGTCTTACTGGTAAAACTTGTCCGTGAGAAAGGCTTTACCAATAAGAGCTTTTTCTGGTTTGCCGACGAGGATATGCTCAAGGAATTTGTGCAGCTTGCCCCAGAGATGAAGATAAAGGTTAATGCCAAGGACATAGACAGGCTGAGATATTGGCAAACCATCTGCCAGCCGTCATACGTGGAGATTGCTCCGCAATACATCACCGACGACTTTCTTGCCTACTGCCACCTAAACGGCATTCTCGTTATGGCGGCATGCCAGGAAGACGACACGTCACAGTTTCAGTTAGTTGTAGACAAGAAAGCAGACTTGGTTAATCTCGACCGTCCCGAGGTGTTTGTTAAATATAATCGCCCACAACAGGATAAAACTGAAACGAAGAATAAACCGTACACACTATATACAGACGAATTGAAGATTGCCAATGACGGCAAGACATTCGTAACCCCGCAACTTCAGCAGGCTATAGACCGCATAGCCAAGAAGGGTGGAGGCACATTGGAAATCACTCCGGGCACATATCTCTCAGGCAGCATTTTTCTTTATTCAGACGTTACACTGCATATACAGGAAGGCGCAACACTGATGGGCTCCGACAATCCCTATCACTACATGCAGGTCGGTGCAGGGGTGAGTGGTGAGGATAAGCGCAACGATAATGCGTGTATGGCGCTTATCATGGCAGAGAATGCCCAACGCATTGCAATCATTAATGATGGAACCATATATGGTAATGGCTTGCAACTGGCTCTGAATGCCGACAGCCTGCACCATACAGGCGAATATGTTGATGCCCATTACAACGTCCGCCGTCAGCGTCCCAGTGAACTGGTGCGGCCGAAGCTGCTATTCTTCACAGGCTGCTCAGATGTCACCTTGCACGGAGGACGTTATCAGGGCAGTGCCAATTGGGGATTGTCATTCGACCTCTGCCAGAACATGCACCTGCAAGGTCTCGACATTCTGAACCGTGCATATTGGAACAACGACGGCGTAGACGTTACCGACTGCCGGAATGTTGTTATTGAGGACTGCCTTGTCGATGCGGCCGATGATGCCATCTGTCTGAAATCTTATCATGCCGATGCTGCCAACGAATATATAATAGTGCGCAACTGCCAGCTGACAAGCAGTGCAAGTGCCGTGAAGTTTGGCACTGCGTCGTGGGGAGGCTTTAAGCATATCGACATAGGCAACATAAAAATAAAGGACACATTCCGCTCGGCCATAGCCATTGAGAGTGTTGACGGCGGCATAATAGACGACGTGAGTGTCCACGACATACATGCCGTAAACACAGGCAACGCCATATTCATACGCTTGGGACAGCGTGCCGGCGACCGTAAGGGAAGCATCAATAACGTAATCATCCGCAATCTCTATTGCCAGGTTCCTTTCGGACGTCCTGATGAGGCTTACGATTTGCGTGGCCCGGAGGTTGACTTCTTCCACAACCCTTTCCCAAGCAGTATCTGCGGAATACCCGATAACCGCATCGGTAATGTGACTATAGAGAACGTCACCATTGATTGTCCCGGACGTGCCACCCGTGGCATGGCTTATATGCCGCTGTGGAGAGCAAAGGATGTGCCCGAGCAGGTGGCTAAATATCCCGAGTTCTCAATGTTCGGCGAGTTGCCGTCTTACGGTTTCTATCTCCGACACATCGACAATGTCACATTCCGGAATGTCAACCTTAACTTGGCTGCCGATGATTTCCGCCCTGCATTCTATATGGAGGATGTAGTTAAGAGCAAGTTTGAAAAGGTAGAGCCGAAACCATAATTGTAGGGCCGTTACGTGTAATGGCCCTACAGCATTGTCAACACGGCAGGCCGAATATGCCAATATGACCAGTCGTGTTTTCTTTTTCAACCATAGCCATTGTAGTTTCAAGATAATTGTGTATATTTGCAAAGACTAATCTTTAATATATAATCTGAAACTGTAAATAAATTATGCGTATACCACTTTTACTACTTGCGATGCTCATTCAAACCCTCGTGGCTTGGGCAGAAGACTATACCCAGTATGTAGACCCGAGAATAGGAAGCGTTGGGCTTGGCCGTACTTTTATCGGGCCGTCCATGCCGTTTGGTATGGTCAAGCCGGGACCAGACTGCATCACCATGCCCAATGCCGGATGGGCACCTATGCCCGAGAAAGTTGTTGGCTTCTCACAGACACACGTAAGCGGAACAGGTGGCGGCCAGAAATATGGCAACATTCTTTTGCAGCCATGTTTGAGGGAACAACAGCCTGAGGACGGACTTGTTGCGCAGCGGCGAATAGGCGAGACTATAGATTTGGGATATTACTCGTGCCAGTATCAGAACCGTATTACCACAGAGATTACCACCGCGGCCCGGTGTGCCCTGTACCGCATCCGTTATCCTGAGGCAGGACGGCTGTTTGTTGACGCCTCGTGGTTTCTTGGCAAAGACACCATACCCGACAAGCGGGAGGCGCAGCAGCTTGTCGCAGCCCGCATTGATATTGTCTCGCCCACATGTGTTGAAGGATTTTCTACCGTAAGAGGAGGATGGAACAATGGTGACGCATATACCGTTTATTTCTCCATACAGACTGATAAGGCGTTTGAGGTGGCAGATGCAAACAGCCAGACATGTATGCTCGATTTCGATGCCAGTAATGTAAACCTGAAGGTCGGCATTTCCTATATCTCATGTGAGAGGGCACGTCAAAACATCATAAGCGGGTCTTTTGATGAACAGTTGTCAGCACTGAGGACAGAATGGCAGAAAATGCTCTCACGTTTGAAGTATCAGGGCACGGAGCGCAACATGCGCATGTTCTACACTGCGCTTTACCACACCATGCTGATGCCTGTGAACAAGACCGGCGAGAACCCGAAGTGGAAAGATGCGCCATATTACGATGACTATTACGCCATTTGGGACACCTACCGCACATCAACTCCTCTGCTTGGCGTATATTATCCCGAGATACAGCGCGACATTGTAAACTCGCTGCTCAACATCTATAAGAACGAGGGCTATATGCCCGATGCCCGCAGCGGCGACTGCAACGGACGCACGCAGGTCATTGCCGATGCCATGGCACGCAGACTCGACGGCATAGACTATGAGCTTGCTCTGCAGGCCATGATAAAAGACGCTGAGGTGCCGCCTGCCGACCATGAGAAAGAGGGCAGGGGAGGCCTGAGGGAATACAACACCTTGGGGTATATTCCATACGGCATACCCCGTGCAGGCACCCGTACTGTTGAATATGCTTTCGATGACTGGTGCATAGCTCAGGTGGCAAAGAAGCTTGGGCACAATGACCTGTATGAGAAGTATATGAGGCGTTCCGGCAACTGGCGCAACTTGTGGCGATCGGACTATGAGTGGAAAGGCATGAGGGGCTTCATAATGCCAAGGGATGCCGCGGGACGTTGGCTCGATTCTGTGCCTTGGGGCAAATCGAAGGTTTATCATCCACGGATACCATACCGGCCCGACACAAAGGTTGCGCCATGGTATCTGCCTTGGTGGAACACGTTTTTCTACGAGGCATTGTCGGCAGAGTACAGTCTCAGTGTCCCCCACGATGTTCCGGGGCTTATTGAGGCATGTGGCGGTGCCGATGCCTTCCGCAAGCGTCTCGACACGTTTTTTGCCGAGGGACACTACAATGTTGCCAACGAGCCGAGTTTCCTAACGCCGTGGCTCTATCATTTCATTGGCCGTCCGGACCTCTCGCGCGACAGGGTGACTAAGATTATCCGTGAGAACTTCAGCGACCTGCCCGACGGACTGCCTGGCAATGATGACGGCGGCGCCATGTCGAGTTGGCTCATCTGGGGAATGATGGGCAAATATCCTCTTGCCGGCACAGACCGGTTTTTGGAGTTCCCGCAGGATGATGAGACTGCTGTAAAGGCAGAGAGCGAAATGCTGATGTGCTTTGTGCTGAACCGCAAATACCGCAACTGGCCATATTCATACCGATGGAATGGCGATTTTCTTATCGTGACGTGCAACACGGCGACATATAACATTCCACGAAATGTGGTCGAGAATGCCACAGGCTTCTCATGGCTTAGCGCACAGGCAAAGGATGCCGTCTACAACGATGTCGGCGGCACATTCGGTTTCATATCTAAGGCTGCCTACCGTCAGCTTGCCGCCAGGGGACGTTTCGTCTACGATGGTATAATGTGGCGCAAGGTCTCAGAGACCGAAGAGGCAATTCGTGTCAAGGCAGACAAGGACGGCACCGATATGTGGATATCGAAGAACCGTGAGTTGCCGATAGTATTGAAAATGAAGAACAATCCGTTAGGAATAGACTGGGAAATGAAATGAAGAGACTGTTTGTCATATTTGCCGCCAGCATGTTCATAGCCGTGGCAGGCGCACAGACCCACCGGCAGATGGGCGGAGTGTATTATGCTTATCACTTTGAGAAAAAAGGCAGGTTCGTACAGCCTGTCCCCAAAGGTTATGAGCCGTTTTATATAAGCCACTACGGACGGCACGGCTCACGCTGGATGCCAAGCGACGACCGGTACATTTGGGTTAACAGCCAGTTTGAGGACGAGACAAACCTTACGCCTTTAGGCAAAAAGGTGAAGGCTATGCTTGGGCAGGTTTGGGAGAATGCCCGTGGCAATGGCGGCAAACTGACCAAGCTGGGTGAGTGGCAGCACCGTGAGATAGCCCGCCGTATGGTTAAAAGCTATCCTGGCATATTTGCCGGTGAAATCGGGGTGAAAGCACGCTCAAGCGTGGTAGACCGTTGTGCAAAGAGCATGCAGGCTTTCACTTCTGAGATGCATTCCATGCGTCCCAACCTTAGTATGGATGTAAAGACCGACTCGGCGGATATGGCATGGATTGCCTATACATCTGCTGAGGAGAAAGCGTTGGAGGCAAGAACACTGATTGTTCCCGATGTCAGACCAGACCGTTTTGTTGCTCAATTGTTCATTGACGCGACTAAGGTGGCAGAGCCTATGAAGCTGATGAGCGAGTTGCATACCATAACATCGTCTTTGCAGGATGTTTGCCTTAACTTTAAGTCTTATCCTAAAAAGATAGAGAAAACTCTCGATAATCTTTTCACAGATGAGGAGTTCGAGAGCATTTACCGTGCCAACAACCAGCGCATGACTATCTGCAACGGACGGTATGCGCTAAATGACGGCATTCCGGCACGTTGCGCCATATCGCTTTGGAAGAATATAGAGACTGAGGCTGATGCCGCATTGACAAAGGATAAGCCATCTGCCACATTGCGTTTCGGACATGATACAGCGCTATACCGTCTGCTTACTCTTTTCAACACCAACTACGATGATACGGCGGCTGTAGCCACAGAAAATTTTTATGAGGATTTGTCGGAAATACGCTCTGAGGCAATGGACCGCCTGTTGCCTATGGCTGCCAACCTGCAAATGGTGTTCTACAAAAATGCCGAAGGCGATGTTATTGTGAAATTTACAGTTAATGAGCAGGACGGATTTGCAAGGTTTGATAATGTCGATGAATTGGATGATATTGACGGTTTCTACTATCGTTGGGACGACTTTAAGGCATATATGCAGAGCCGTCTGCACAGGCTTGAGCATCTTCGCCAGATAACCGCTCTGAATACCATGGTAGGCACGGCTCAGGCAAATACCACGACAGCCGGAATGTTCGGAAAAGGCAGCGAGGAGCATGGGCAGACATTGCCTGCTGTATTGGTGCCAAACGGACAGAATTTCTGGACTCCGCAGACTCAGGACACCGAGAAAAAATGTATTGCGCCTTATTATTACAAGGACTCGCTGTTACAAGGTTTCCGCAACAGCCACTGGATAGTTGGCGGATGCACACAAGATTACGGCTCATTTACCGTTGCTGCCATTAGCGGCAAACTCAGGCTGCAGCCCGAGGAAAGGGCTACAAGGTTCAGCCATGACAAGGAATGGTCGCATCCGCACTATTATGCAGTGAGACTTGATGATGAGCATCTTTTGGCTGAGCTTACCGCCGACAGCCACGCCTCTCTGCTTCGTGTCACTCCCGACACCGATGAAATGGTGCATATTGTTATAAATCCTAACAGCGACGAGGAACAGGGATTTATTGAGGTAGACACTCTGAACCGCATAGTCTATGGCTACAATCCCGTTCACAGAATATATCAGGGGTGGGGCGAGCCTGCGGGCTTTTCCGGACATTTTGTATTGAGATACAACGATGAAATGGTGGATTATGGCGTTTCCGGGGCTAAGAACCCGTGCCTGTGGCTGACATTCAAGGGACATGCCCATAAGCCTATGACTTTTGCCATGGCAAGCTCTTTCACCGACAAGGCTCATGCGATTGCCAATCTTAAGGCGGAAATTAGAGATGTTGATAATCCTGATTTCGGCATGATGGCAGCCCGAAATGCCGACAAATGGATAGAAAGGTTCCATACCATCGATGTTGAGACAGCTGATACTGCAAAGGTAAACCAGTTCTACGGTGCTTTCTATCGTGCAAGTTTCCTGCCTCGTGAAATGAGCGACTGTAATGGTGACTACCCCAGTTTCTCCTCAGGCAAGATAAAGCACATGGATTCTTCACTCTTCACTCATCGTTCTTCACTTCCTAAGTATTACACCGATTTCTCCATGTGGGACATATACCGTGCGCAATTGCCTTTGTACAACATCATTGCCCCCACACTCTCAGGGCAGATGATGCAGTCGCTTGTTGACATGTATTCTGAGCATGGCTGGCTGCCGATTTTCCCATGTTGGAACAGCTACACAGCGGCTATGATTGGCGACCACTGTGCCGTGGCCCTTGCTGATGCTTACATAAAAGGCGTGCGGAATTTTGATGCTGAGAAGGCATATCAGGCAATGAGGAAGAATGCTTTTGAGCGTCCTGCCACATACGAGGAGTATAAAGACGGAATGGGCAGACGTGCTCTTGAATCTTATCTCAAATATGGCTATATTCCGATGGAGGACAGTGTAAAGGAGGCTTTCCATACCTGCGAGCAGACATCACGCACTCTTGAATATGCTTTTGATGACTTTGCCGTTGCTCAGATGGCAAAGGCTCTGGGTCACGATGACGACTATAAGTTGCTTATGGAGAGGAGCAAAAACTGGAAAAACGTTATTAATCCAAAAACAGGATGGGCTGACGGCAGACATGCAGACGGAACATGGCAAGGATGTACAGATCTCGTAAACCGTCAGACCTTCATAACCGAAGGCTCTATTTGCCATTACACATGGTATGTGCCTCATGATATTCCCGGATTAATCGATAGAATGGGTGGAAAAGAGAAGTTTGAGCAGAAACTCGACATGATGTTCGGCTTGTCAGTCGATACCGTTTCCCGCCCGCTTTACTGGCATGGTAATGAGCCTTGCCATCAGATTCCTTTCTTATATAATTACATAGGCAAGCCCGAAAAGACAAAACAAGTTGTCAAGCATATCTTAGAAGCCGAGTACAACGATACTCCGGGCGGACTCTCGGGCAATGATGATGCAGGTCAGATGTCGGCATGGTATATGTTCTCAGCAATGGGCTTCTATCCCGTGTGTCCAGCAACACCCGACTATCAGCATTGCGAGTCAATCTTTGATAAAGTTACGATAAATCCGATAAGAAATTAACTGGGAGGGCAGGTTTTCAACCTGCCATAATAAAAGGCTGGTTGAATAAGAGGCAGGTTGAAAACCTGCCCTCCCAGTAGCATTAGCGAACAAGAAAAAAGACTGAAATAAAAGATAAATGTCATCTTTCTCATATTTCCTTTATGGCATGAACGTCATGTTCTATTCCATGATGGTGTGGATGTTCGGACGTAGAGGCAACGATATGTTGTCGAGGCTCATCATGTGGATAATGCTGATACAATGTGTGGGACTGTTCAAGGATTTAGGATTCTATACTTTTTGTGCTCAGCTTGGCAATTACTGGTATCTGATGACAGCCATGGACATGATAATCATACCTCTGTATGTGTTTGTGCTGATGGAATTGACCAAGCCCGGATGGTCCTCATTCCGCAAACTCATAGTTCACGAGCTGCCTTTTGTCATTTTCCCTTTATTGTTCTTTTTCACCAATGTTCGACTGTGGTATACGGTGTTAGTGGTGTGGGGAGCGATATATGGTACGGCAACATTGATATTGTCTTTCTTTTTTGCCTCGCAATATAACCGTCAGCTCAAGGAGCGTTTCTCATACGAGGAGAATATCAACCTCAACTGGTTGCGTGGCATTGTCGTACTGTTTTGGATAATACTTCTGATATGGACTATTTCCAGTTTTTATAACGACAAGCTTGCTGACAATATCTATAACATCGGGGCGTTGGTGTTGTGGATGATAGTCTGCTATTTCGTCTATAAACATGAGTCAGTTCTCGATGAATTGGGCAATTTTGAACAACACGAAACAGATAATGACTGTGACGATGTCAGGTCGTATCAGCTTCAGCCAGAATTAGGAGAACAGGTCAGAACGCTGTTTGAAAACGAAAAACTATATTTGAATCCACGGCTCAAACTGTCGGATGTGGCTTGCCGTGTAGGCTCAAACCGCACTTATCTCAGCCGTTTCTTCAATCAGACCAACGGACAGACATTTTACGACTATGTAAACAATATGCGCGTGAAACATGCCGAGCGGCTATTGGTGTCTTCTAATTATCCTATTGCGGTAATAGCCGAAGAGTCTGGTTTCAACTCTGTGTCGACATTCCGCCGTGTGTTTATATCGTATCATAATTGCACACCTGCCGAATATCGCAATATGATGAAAAAATAGACTCGGTTTCTATGGTATTATCCTCGTATGTAATGGATTTTTACGATATGAGCCTTTGTTTTTACCGAATGAACCGTCTGTTTAAAGAAAATGTTGTTCCTTTGTAGCGGAAACATTTTTTATTATCAAATACCACTTGTTATGGCTACACAAACTAACCTTGATGCTTGGGAGTGCTTAGACCAGGCTCTATTCGTGTCCTCACATGTCAGCGCAAAAGATGCTGAAAAGGGTGAGACTGATTGGGAGAACGTTTATCCAATCTCGCTGGATGAGACCGATACCATGGAAGATTTGGTTAATCAGGCTGAGCAAAAGGCTGATGACCCAACAGACTCCGCTTATCGTACGCGTGTAAATGAACTGCGCAATATCATCGACTATTCGCGCACTAAACATCGCACATGGAAATGGTCCGTCATCTTTGGCGCAATAATCTCTGCCGCTATTATGTGGTATTTTGGCTCTGATAGCCAGGAAGAAGCTGCTAAAAAACAACAGGTTATCAGCCAGATAGAAAAATGGGAGAAAAGAGACACAATGGTTGCTTATGATAAAATCTCCGCTTCTCAGGCTGGATATTTAGAAGACTTTTCTTCTGCCAATGCCTATAAGGTCAGCAAATTAGCTCTGTTGAAAAATTCTGAGGAGGGTGCTATCCGAAATGCTGAGTATTATCATCAAAAGGCAGATACTGCAACTGTTGAAAAAAATAAGAAGTATTGTCTCGAACATGAGGCCTACAATAAAGAGTCTGCCAAGAAAGCTCGCGCAGAGTTTGACGAGGTGGCAAAGATGAAGTTTGACGATATCCGCAAGCTGGCGCTCGAACAGCAAGGAAAACGTGTGGAAAGCAGTAAGGGCTCTGCCACAAGGTATTATGCCTACATGGTTTTCCTTATCATCCTGATACCACTTTATATCATTACCGGCTATTCTTACGGATACATGATTTATCGCCATCGCCGTCAGAAAGGTATAATGCGCATTCTGCGAAAAGCAGGATTTGGCTTGGCAACATTCTTCTTCGGCACTGGAATAATGATGAATCTGTTGCCCGATAATATCGTGAAGTACACTTATTCAAGTGGACATACGGAAACACGGCAAGAGGCAAATATTCTAAATATTTTTGTCTTCGCCCTGAAGGCTGGATTGATGATACTCGGAGTTGTTATATTCTGCTTTGTCTCGGTCTTTATAATGATAATCGAAACTGTCACGGGCTTGAAGCGCAACATTAACTGGTCTCCAGTTGTTGCTAAGATTAAAAGCACGGCAAATTAATGATTCAACCCAGTAGGACTGCTACATGTAGCGGTCCTACAACTTTTTTATGTGATACATCATTCTTCAATTCCATTTCCTCTCTGTCCGTATTCTGATGGTGTCACGCCAAACATCTTGCGGAAATATTGGCTGAAATAGCGTGGAGAATTGAAACCTACAGCCAATGATACCTTGCTGACAGGCATGTCGGTCTCTGTCAGCAGTCTGGCGGCATGTTTCAGCCTCACGTTGCGCAGAAACTCATTAGGTGTTATGCCGAGCATCGCCTGCATGCGGCGGTAAAGATTTGAGCGGCTCAGCGCAATGTCGGCAGCCATCTGGTCAACGGTGTATTCCTGGTTGCTGATGTTTCGCTCAATGGCTTTAAGGAGTCTCGTCATTATCTGCTCCTCCTCGTCATTGATGGTGAGCTTCTCTGGATTTATGTTTACGTTTTGTGCAAACTGGTGGCGCGCCTCAGTTCTTAGCTCGAAAAGCTTGTTTACCTTTTCCTCGTTCTTTGCGGCAATCTTTACGGTCTGCCTCTTCAGATACATTTTTATTCCTGCGGTCATCACTGCGGTTATTGCCAGCGCATACAGCAACTTTGCCCACCAGGTAAGCCAGAAAGGTGGTTCCACTATTATTGTTCTTCTTGTTTTCCGTCCCCATTCTCCATTGTCGTAGGCAGCCTGCACCTCAAAAGTGTATTCGCCAGGTTGCAGATATCTGAACTGTGCTGTTCCTCGGCCCGTTGCCGTGGAGTTAATCCATTTGTCGTCGAGTCCTGCGAGCCGGTAGCGGTATCGTGTCTCGCTTTCGAGCGAGTAGTTTAGAGTTGAGAATTTTATGCTTATTGAGTTGTCGTTGTAGCTCAGGTGAATTTCCTTTTCATTCTGTGGCAACTGGTGGAAATCAGTTTCAAAACCAATGATGTTTACGTCCTGTCTGATGTTTGTGTTGTGGAAAAGACTCGGGTCAATTTCTGTGATGCCTTCTGTGCCTGCCATCCAAATTTCCCCCGACGTCATTATTACAGCTGCTCTTTCCGCCATTGTGGTTGTTGGCATGCCTATGTTGTTTTTGTAGAACAGGAAGCTGGCATCGTCTTTTGTCATTGTCATTTTTGCGATGCCCATCGATGTTCCTATCCACAGGTTGCCGTATGCGTCTTCCATTATGCTTTTTATGTAAGTGTTGCGTAGTCCGTCGGTTTTGTCGAAAGTTCTTCTTTCTTTTCCGAGCAGTGTCAGTCCGTTTGGCATCCCTGCCCATATTCTGTTCTTCGAGTCGGTGAGCATGCAGTTGTATTTTTCGCCATATAGAGGCTCTCCCACGACTTTGTTGGTGTTGACATCGAGAACGAACATGCCGTTTTGCGAGTATACGGCATACTGGTTTTTCTCTGTAAGCCGTTGGCCGCCTATGAATATGCGGTAGCTGGTCAGAATGGGCAGTTGGGGTTTAAGTGGCATAAACTCTTTCCGCTTGGGATCGAAGTATCCAAGTTCGTTTAAGCTGTTGCATACCATTATGCGTCCGTCGTCAAGAGGCGTGGCAAAGCGCATTTCGCTGTGATAAAATCCTTTGGTGTTGTTTGGGCTGAAGTGGGTCAGCTCGCCGTCTTTGTACCGGTACAGGCCGTTGTTGGCGCTAATCCATGCCGTACCATGTTTGTCGCTGGAAGCATCGTGGCATAGGCCGGTGCTGGCGGCAATGGTCTTTGTCACTTTTTTCAGATCTGTGTCAAAAAGCAGTATGTTGTTGTTGCGCCCCAACACTATCTCATGGTCCGATATGGCAGCCATGCATGTTACTCCGCTGATGTTTATGGTTTTGCCTTTTTGAACCAGAGGTTTCCAGTAGTAAATGCCGTTGTTTATTGTTCCGAGCCACATTCCGCCTTCGTGGTCGGTGCAGACGGAAGTGACAAAAAGGTCATCTCTGCCTGTCAGCGAGTCGAGAAGGTTTTTGTATTTTTGCAGCCAAGAGCCAGTCTTCTGTTCTTTATATTCGGAGAACTCAATAAGTGCTTTGGTCTTTAATCTTCCGGCTATGTCTGTGCGGAATGTGTTGGTGCGTGTGTCGAGCAGATACAGGCTGTAGAAGTCGCGTAGCCACAACAGTGAGTCGCCTTGCTTCAGATGTCCATATCCGGCAAAGTTCTTTAGCTTGTAGCTGTCGGTGGTGTCGCAGGGCAATGTTGTGAATGCCTTTCCGTCAAAAAGACAGAAAGGGCCTGTTGACTGAACAAGGATTTGTTTGTTGGGCAGCTGGACAATCTGCCACACCTCATTTGTCGGCAGACCGTCGTCTACGGTATAGTGTCTTACGTATGCCGACAGTTGTAATGTGCTGATAAGGCCTAGTAGTATGCTAAATAGTAGTTTTTTCATTTGCTCATAAATATACCTGCAAAGATACATCTTTTTCTCAAAGAAAAAACGGAAAACGCTATTTTTTCTCCCTCAGCAAAGCTTTCCATATCGAATGGCGCACCTCAGGGTTTTCCGCCTCTGCCTCACGGAATATCTTGCTGACAAAATGTCTTTGTGTTGTGTTCTCGTATGGGCAAACCTTTATCTGTTTTTCGTAGCCTGCCATTTCTGCGTAGGCCCTGATGTCGTCCTCGTGCTCTAAGCAGAGTGGACGGATTATCGACAGCGGCATCTTGTCCATGCGGTAGAGTGGAGGAGTGTTGTCGAAACGGCCTTGGAAGAAAAGATTCATTAGGCTTGTCGTTATTATGTCGTCCTGATGGTGACCTAAGGCAATTTTGTTGCAGCCCAATTCCTGCGCCTTGTCGAAAAGAGCCTTGCGTCTGTGCCATGAGCAAAGGAAACACATAGGTTTTCCGCTATTGGTGGTGTCGTCAAAGCGTGTCGTCAATATGTGTAGCGGCACCTGCCATTTGTCGCAAAACCGTTGCAGATATTCGGTATCGGTCTCATACTTCACGTTCTCCATCCTTATGTGGCAAGCCTCTATCTTTATCGACGGTTTGAATATCCGTGCCTGTTGTGCCATCAGCTCCAACAGCAGCAGCGAGTCTTTGCCTCCCGACAGCCCAATCAGAATTTTGTCGCCGTCGGCAAGCATTCCGTAGTCAGCTGTGGCCTTGCGGAAACGTTTTTTAAGTAGAGCGCCAAGCCCCCCTGCCCCCCGGTGGGGGGTGTCTTGCTTTGAGTTAATCTTCATTTCTAACTTTTGTCTTTAAACAATAATCCCCCCGCCGGGGGGCAGGGGGGCTACTTTCCTTAATCCTCGCTTCTTCCGAATATCCTCAGCAGATACAGGAAGAGATTTATAAAGTCGAGATAAAGTGAAAGGGCACCCATCAGGGCAAGTTTCTGTGCCCCCTCGTCGGCATACTGCTGCACGGCAAGCATCTGCTTAATCTTCTGGCTGTCCCATGCGGTCAGACCTACGAATATTATCACGCCGATGTAGCACAGTATCAGGTCAAACATTGCGCTCTTCAGGAATATGTTCACCACGGTGGCTATTATGAGTCCGATGAGAGCCATAAACAGTATGCTGCCCATTGACGACAAATCCTTCTTGGTGGCATATCCGTAAAATGCGGTCGCACCGAAAGTTCCGGCTGTAATGAAGAATACCTTCGATATTGTAGCGGTGGTGTACACGAGGAATATCGACGACAGCATTGCGCCGTTCAGTATCGAATAGATGATGAACAGCAATGTCGCTGTGCCCAGCGAGAGTTTGTTGATACGTGCGGTAACGTAAAACACCAGTGCCAGCTCTGCAATCACCATACCCCACATCACCATGCTGTTGCCGTAAATCAGTGCCAGCATGTTTGGCGAGCCCGCAACGCCAGCCGCTGTTATGCCTGTTATGACGAGTGCCAGTGTCATCCAGAGGTAGACCTTGCGCATCAGAGCTTTAAACACGTTCGATTTGGCTGCGGTCTGCTGGCCAATCATTCTTTCAAGTTCTTGTACTTCCATTTTTTCCGTAATTGTTAGTTATTTGTTCTTATTCTATGCAAAGATAATGTCTTTTACCTACAACTTGCAAATGCCGTGCCGATTTTTAATCTATTTTGACTATATGTAGGTTGTGTTCACAGATTACCTTTCTTGTATATAGGCGACTGTGGAGTTCCAATGTTTACAATTTTGCCTTCTTCGGCCAATTTTCTCATACGGCGGTATGCTGTTGACTGGCGCATGGAGAATACTCTCTCAAACTGGCGTCGGCTGATGGTCTCGTGGCTCTCAAAGTAGCTCCTCAGCCCGTCCTCAATCTCTCCGTTACCCGTCTGGGCCGAACGGTTGGGGTACCGTGTGCGCTCAAAGCTCGCCTGGTCCTCAATTCTTTGCCTCAGGTATTTGGCGCATTGGAAACTCACGCTCTTCACCCTCACGTGTTGTGCGTGAATTTTTCCAAGGTCCTCAATGCCGCATTCGTCATCCTGCTCAATCTGTAGCTTGAAAGTGCCGAGCCCGTCAATGGTTACCGTGTTACCATTGGCAAGCATCTCGCCCATAAGGTCTGTTACCGATGACAGTACAGAGAGGATGGCGCCCTTGCTGAGGCCGTCGTGCATGTGTAGGCTGCTGATGATGTGCTTTGTGCCAACCACCTGCCCCTGGCACACCCTGAGGTGTTTTATCTTTTTCTCCTTGTCTCTCGGGTCTGGAATTTCGTATACGCCGTACTTCATAATTTTTAAGTTACCTTAATTCCGCAGCACAAAAACTTGTAAGAAATCCAAGTGCTTGAGAAACAAAG
>CABSIA010000016.1 GCA_902477645.1 uncultured Prevotella sp.
GCAAGATAGTAGAAACCGAAGCCCATACCAGAATACTCTGTATGATAACCGGCTGTAAGCTCACTCTCAGCCTCGGCAAGGTCGAACGGACCACGGTTAGCCTCTGCATTACCAGCTACGAGGAATGCGAGGAATGCAAGAATTGCAGGAATGTGTCCCTGAACGACAAGCCATTTCCAAGGTCCTGTCTGTGCTGTCACAATCTCGCTCATCTGCATTGTACCAGTCATTATAACCACACAGATAAGGCAGAGGCAAAGCGACATCTCGTAAGATATCATCTGTACGGCACCACGCATGGCAGACACGACAGAATACTTGTTGTTAGACCCCCAACCGGCAAGGAATATACCGAGCACACCAATAGAGCTGATGGCGGTGATGAGGAACACACCGACATTGAAGTCGAGAACATGCATACCCTTGTTCCAAGGAAGGAACGAGAATGTGCCCACAGAGGCTACAATCACGAGGAAAGGAGCCAGGAAATACAGGAATTTGTCAGCCTTGTCTACCGCAAATATCTCCTTGATGAGCATTTTCAGCACATCGGCGAATACCTGCAGAGTACCCCACGGTCCGACACGTACCGGACCTATACGGCACTGGAAGTAGGCGCAAACCTTACGTTCCATGAAGATGAGTACGATGGCTATAAGGGCGTATGCGACAAGAATGCCGAGACCAACAAGCACGCACTCTATCAGGATAGTCCAGAAGTCACCCAGCCCTAAGGTCTGACGCAACAGGCAGTCAATCCAATTAGATACTATACTGAAATCAAACATTTGTTCAATTTTTATTTTTTATTTTTTAATTATTATTCGCTTATCGGTCGATGTCAGGGATAACGAAGTCGAGAGCAGCGCCGACAGTTATGAGGTCGGCAACCTTTGAGAATCTCAGCATCTCGTCCATACATGCGACATGGCTCAGACCCATTGGGCGGAACTTCAGGCGGTAAGGACTCTTGTCGCCCTTGCTGTCAATATAAACACCTATCTCACCACGGGCGCCCTCACAAGAGAAGTACCACTGTCCCTCAGGAAGTTTGATAATCGGTTTCTGCTTGATGTAGAACTCACCCTCCGGAATGTTGTCGATGAGCTGCTCGATGATGTTGAGGCTCTGATAAATCTCGTCAACACGGTTGAGGTAGCGTGCCATGCTGTCGCACTCTGTGCGGCAAATCTGCTTGAACTCCACCTTGTCGTACATATCGTAAGGATGGTTCTTTCTCACGTCGTTCTCCCATCCGCTCGCACGGCCCGAGCAACCAGTAACACCATAGCTTATTATGTCTTCCAGCTCCATAAAGCCTACGTCGCGGAACCTCTTGTATGTGATTACGTTGTCGCCAAACACATCCATATACTCCTGAACCATTGGGCGGAGATATGCGATAAGGTCCTTCACATTCTTAACGAAGTTAGGATCGATATCAGCCTGCAGACCGCCTATGCGGTAGTAGTTCTGGATAAGGCGCCCGCCTGTTGTCTCCTCCATAACATTGAGAACGTGCTCACGGTCGCGCATGCTGTAAAGGAATGCGGTAAGTGCGCCAAGATCCTGCGCACAGCATCCAAGATACAGGAGGTGAGAGTCTATTCGCTGCAACTCATCCATGATGGTGCGCACGTATTTGATGCGGTCAGACAGCTCTACGCCCAACGCCTCCTCGATTACGCCACAGAGAGCATGACGGTTCATCATGGCGCTGAGATAGTCCATACGGTCTGTCAAAGCGAGAGTCTGCGGATAAGTATATGTCTCACACATTTTCTCTATACCGCGGTGGATATATCCAAGGTGCGGATATATTCTCTTGATAACCTCACCGTCCAAAACCGTCTCCAAACGCAGCACACCATGGGTTGACGGGTGCTGAGGACCGATGTTGACAACGAAGTCGTCATTGCCGAAAAGATTATTTTTCCTAACGACAAGCTTGCCGTTGGCATCAAGATCGTACTGATAGCCAAAGTCTACCTCCACATCGTCTTGTGTGGTATATACATTGTCGGCAGGATTATAATCCTTACGGAACGGATACCCCTTGAAATCATTTCTAAGATAAAGGCGGCGCATATCTGGATGGCCGAGGAACTTTATTCCGTAGAAATCAAAAACCTCCCTCTAAAGAAGGTTTGCAATTCTCCATAGGTCGTAAACTGACGGGATGACGTATTCGCCATCAACCTCTTTTGCCATCTGCTTCACGCTGATACGCTCATGGGTTTCGGTGTTTTCCAGAATGTAAATACATCCGAGACCCTCTTCGCCAAAGTCTTCGCCTACTATAGTAACAAGGTAGTCGAACTTCTCTTCGTTGAGGAGGTTTGCCATTTCTGCGGCAAATCTGTCAAAACCAAATTCTTTATGTTGTAATTTCATATTCTACCTTATTTATTATTATTAGCTGTAGCGGCGTCAATCTTGTCAATCTCCTTGGCAAGCGCATCAACCTGCTCTTGTGTTGGAGCCTTGGCTACAACGATAGTATCCTTCTTGTCGGCTGCGGGTTTTGCAGCAGGCTTGGCCACAGGCTTAGGAGCTGTGGCAGGGGCTGTTTTGTATGAAGCCGCACGTTTCTCCCTTGTCTCATCTACAGAAACGCCAAGTTTCTCCTCGAAAATCAGTTCCTCGTTGCTCTTGCCAAGCAGACGCTCGTCGGCATTCTGCTTGTGGTTTACGCCACCAAAGAACTTCTCGATTTTAACCTTGCGCTGAAGCTGCATCATTCCATACAGAATGGCCTCTGGGCGTGGAGGGCAGCCGGGAATGTAGACATCGACAGGAATTATCTCGTCGATACCCTTAACCACATGGTAGCTGCTCTTGAATGGGCCTCCTGAGATTGCGCAGCCGCCGACAGCAACAACATACTTAGGCTCAGCCATCTCGTCGTAAAGACGTTTCAGCGCGGGAGCCATCTTGTTGGTGATGGTACCGGCACACATGATAAGGTCTGCCTGGCGCGGAGAGTTACGTGTTACCTCAAACCCGAAACGAGAGAAGTCGTAACGCGCACAGCCGACAGCCATGAACTCAATACCACAACAGGAGGTGGCGAAAGTCAGCGACCAAAGCGAGTTGCTGCGGCCCCAGTTGATAAGCTGGTCAAGATTTCCGAGAACGAGGTTCACTCCGCCGTCGTTCAGGTCGTTTGCCATCTTCTCAAGTGTGTCGTTGTCTTTCCATTCATCGTATGGAAAGGCTTTGATACTTGGTTTTCTTACTTCCATTCCAATGCTCCTTTCCGCCATGCGTAGGCAAGGCCTAATATTAATACCAACAGGAAGAAGCCCACACCTGTCAAGGCGTAGACACCCAACTGCTTAACAACGACTGCCCACGGATAGAGGAAGACGGTCTCAATGTCGAAAATCAGGAAAAGGATGGCGAACAGGTAGTAGCCGATATGCACGCTCATCCACGATGAGCCACGTGTCGGAATACCACACTCGAATGGCTGTCCCTTTACCGGATTGTACGAGCGGGGACCAATCAGCTTGGCTATGACATAGGCGCCAACAACCAAGACGACAGCCGTCAACAATACGGTGACAAATAAATAGAAATACATAAAAATATAACGTTATTTAGATAATTTTCATAGCCTTAAGGCCAGTTTGTTTTAAAACATCTGCAAAGGTAGCAATATTTTTGTAATATTAGCCCAATATTAACAAAAAAAGTTAATTCACTCACCTATTTTATAAAAAAAATGCACTGATTTACTCATCAAAAAAAATGAAATTGTAATATCATTGAAAACCACTCTAAAAAACGCAGCCGCTTTCGATGGTTAATGAACCCGCTTGCATTGGCCATCGGAAGCGGCGGCGTTGGCAGTTGCAAACGGCGGCGTTTTTCAGCAGAAAAAGTGAAGCCAACAAGAATGCTGACTTCACCAACCGGAAATGAGAACAAGTGTTTCTGCCTCAATTCCGGATAACCCGACGCTCTTCTGGAAACCTGCCACATATAGCTCCCATACTAACGAACGGCGGTTATGCCTTTCCAAGCAGGCTCTATAAATTTCCACCGAGAAAATGAATCATGGGACATCTCATTTTGCAGTCTTTTGGTTTCTTTTTGGCTCAGATTGTAAGTCTCATCGGTCACACAGCCCGCCACACTACCTCTTCCACTTGCAATCTGCCCTCAAAAATAAATCCAAAAATCCGGCAAAGACAATTTATAGAACCCACCTTAACAAAATAGACGCCTAACTAAAAATCGGGAAATCTGAAAAACCACTCGACTCTTTCGAAGCTCCTATACATAGTAAAAAAACTGACAAGCGTACAAAAGTCTGTTGCACCAAACAATAATTGATTACAAACAAGAAGAAAGCCGTCAAGCAATTTTTTCCACAACTCACCAGCCGGCGCACATAATATGAGAATAAGTACAGGCAGCTGATATCATAATCTTTACATATCGCAAAGATAAAGTTTTTTTCAACAGCCTGTACTTTTTGTTAAGGAGAATTAACATAATATTTCAACAAACATTCCCAAACACAATATTAAGCAAAAGAGGAATGAAATTTTACTAAATTTAAAATAGGCTTATCTACGATACTTCCTATCCTATAATGCTCTGCATCAACAGCTTTGGCAAGTTGCACAGAAAAAGCGTTAGCGATTCCGCCTGTAAAACTAACCGCCAAGTTGTCTTTTTCGTATTTTGACAAATTCAGCCGCAAAAATTCACGGAATGAGTCAACAGCCATTTTATCAAGACTTGGGTAAAAATCTATACGTGACTTAATGAATGGGGCTATGGAGGCCAGATATTTATTTGCCATCGGCTGGCGGTAGACCTTTGCTATAATGTCTGAATACCGCAGCCCGCTCCACTCTAAATATTCATCCAATAATTTTTTACCTAGCCACCCCTTGAATATTCCGTTCAGGAAGCGTCTGCCCAAATATGCGCCACTGCCCTCATCGCCAAGAATATAGCCCAACGGCGGCGTGTTGGCAACAATATTCTCGCCATCATAAAGACAGGAATTGGCCCCAGTACCGAGAATGCAGGCTATGCCGGGAGCATGCCCGCACAATGCTCTGGCAGCCCCCAACAAATCGTTGTATACTTGGAAGGTTATTCCAAAATGCGAAAACTCATCATCGAGGATGGACTTCAGCCATGCCGCCTTTTCGGGTATGCAGCCAGAGCCGTAGAAATGGGCGGCTATGGATTGCCTGGGTTTGTTTGCGGCCGTTACATGTAACAGCCCTAAAGACGCAGATTGTGGAAAAATGGCAGACGCAAACGTTCCGTCGGCCAACAATTCTTGTCGAATTATACCCCTGATAGTCTGTTCAGTCTGATGTACAGGCGTTATTCCCTGTGTTGTGAGCGATGCCACGACATTGCCATTTTTTACCAGGCACCAGTCGGCCTTTGTGCCCCCACTGTCTACAATAATCATCATTTTCGGTGTTTTGAGTGCAAAAATAAGGAATTATTTCCTAATTGTCGCATAAAATCAGTAATTTTGCAATCAAAACAAATACAAGCCGCTACTGGGCTGATAAAACAAAACAACAAACAATGCAGAAAAAGATACTGTTATCACTATTTTTTGTCTTTGCTCTCTCATTGCCTTCGCATGCCGTGCTGAAAGAGAAGAACATCGACAACACCCTCTCACTGCTGCGCGTGGAGCTGACAAAATACCACACAGAGCTTGAGCGCCAGTCGGACATGATAAAAGAGCAGCAGGAGCAGGTAATGATGACCATGCTGAGCGTTATGAACAAGAGCCGGCAAAACTCGCTAATGCTCTACTCACAGAAAAACGGCTACATCTTCGACCTTACGTACGCATGCCACGAGGCTACTGAGCAATATCAGGAATTCCAGAAAAATGTGAGGCCGTTCCGTCAGTTCCTGACAACCGCAGACGTTGAGATATCCCGCTACGACAGCCTGATAAACGAACTCGGCATGATGACCAGGTACGGACTGTCGGAAAGAGCCAACACGGACCGCAACGTGTGCCTTACACTTGCTATAAACATACGCCACACACTGAACGACAACCGTGTGCAGATGGCTGATTATATAAAAATTTACAACCAGACTGAGGAAAGGCTTAAAAACCTGAACGTCTATGCAAACCAGAGGTATCAGGACATTCAGCAGAGCATCTTCAGCAACCGTGGCGACAACTATCTGACCATCTTAAGAAACCTGAGCCAAAACCTTAGTGAGACCTCAGAAACTGTGACGGCAAAATACCGTCCGCAGCACAAGGTCCACTCTGACTGGGACAGCCGCATAATGCTCGGACTGCTAATAATTCTGATTGCGGGAACTGGATGCTCATACCTGATTAATTTCGTAGTCATAAGGTGGATTATCAGAAGACTGACACGCCATGAGCGCCTCGCCAAATACAAGGACTGGATAGAGGAAAAAATGACTTGCATAAATCTGGCAATGTCGGTAGCCACATTCGCAATAATTCTGGGTGTGGTAAGAGTTGTGGTGGAACAAAATTTCATCATTATGGCGAGCGGGCTGCTCATAAACTACACTTGGCTGATGGAGGTCATCCTGCTGTCGATAATGCTGCGGCTTGAGGGAGAGAGCATCAAGAGAGGCTTCAAGCTCTATATGCCCATAATGGTAATAGGCTTCCTGGTCATTGTATGCCGTATCATCCTTGTGCCAAACGCATTGGTGAGCCTTATATTTCCGCCGGTATTGCTGGCGAGCATAACCTGGCAATGGAACTCGATCAGAAAAAACAACAAGGAAATAAAACTTTCCGACAAATACTATTCGTATACATCTCTGTTTGTATTTGTCCTCTCTGCAATTTGCTCTTGGATTGGCTACACTCTGCTTGCCGTGGAGCTGCTGATATGGTGGGTAATGCAGCTGACATGTATTCTGACAATCACCTTCATGCAGGGATGGCTGAAGACGTACGGCGCACAAAAACAAATCAACCAGCTGCCAATTACAAAAACATGGCGTTTCAACTTCATCTGTCACGTTGTAATTCCAGTGCTTGGAGTAGCATCGGTGATGGTGTCTATATATTGGGCCGCCGACGTGTTCAACCTCAGCGACACGGCATGGGAGATATTCGGAAAATATCTGATTGACGAGAAAGGCTTCAGAGCAAGCATTTTCACCTGTGCGCTGTCGCTGACATTGTATTTTGTCTTCAAATACATCAATAACTGTGCCACTGCTTTTGCAAGGCTGCATTTTGAGAACACAGACAAGAAAACAGCCGCCACCAAATTCGTTATGGCCAAGAACGTCATACAGCTCATTGTATGGGGAACATGGCTCTTGATAGTTCTGGGGCTGTTTAAGGTAGACAACACATGGCTGATTGTTATCTCCGGCGGTCTGTCGACGGGTATCGGTTTTGCCATGAAAGACATCATCGAAAACATCTACTACGGCATATCCCTCATGACAGGACGCATAAAGGTCGGCGACCTTATAGAATGCGATGGTGTCAGGGGTACGGTAAGCTCCATGAGCTACACATCGACTATGGTAAATACCACTGACGGCTCTGTTATAGCCTTCCAGAACTCACAGCTGTTTACAAAAAACTATAAAAATCTGACCCGCAACCACGGCTACGAGCTGAGCATAATAACAATCGGCGTGGCCTACGGCACAAATGCCGCTAAGGTAAAGACACTGCTTACAGAAACCGTGAGCAGGCTCAGCTGCCGCGACAAGAAAAAAGATGTAAAAGTGGTGTTCTCAAACTTCGGCGACAACTCCATCGACTTCAAGGTGCTGGTATGGGTGCCGGTATTGACAAAAGCTATTGCAGACGGTGAGATAAAAGAGGCCATCTACAACTGCCTAAACGAGAACAACATAGAAATCCCGTTCCCCCAGCGCGATGTCCATATCATTTCGCAATAAGAAGGCTCTCTGTGGGGGCCGCCATATATAGCGGCCGAAAACAAAAAAAGACACATTGAAGATACTTCAAAGAAAATAGCATTAATTATTGCGGCCGTTACAGGTAACGGCCCTACAAAAATAAAATATATGCAGACGACAAACAAAACAATAGCGCCAAAGTTCATTGCCGGACCGTGCGTGATAGAGTCAGAGGAGCTTCTCGGCACCGTGGCGAAAAAACTGGTAGAAATAAACAGTATTCTCGGAACAGACATTGTCTTCAAAGCCTCGTTTGACAAGGCTAACCGCACAAGCATCAGCTCGTTCAGAGGCCCCGGGCTTGAACGTGGACTGCAGATGCTGGCAGATATAAAAAGCAAATACGGACTGAAAATCACAACCGACATACACGAAAGCCATCAGGCTGAGGCAGCAGGACAAGTCTGCGACATATTGCAGATACCGGCTTTCCTGTGCCGGCAGACCGATTTGCTTGTGGCTGCCGCAAAAACAGGAAAAATTGTCAACATAAAAAAGGCACAGTTCCTGAGCGGTGCTGACATGAAATATCCTGTTGAGAAGGCTTTGGACAGCGGAGCAAAGGATGTTTGGCTTACGGAGCGCGGAAACTGTTTCGGATACAACAACCTTGTCGTAGACTTCAGAAACATTGCCGATATGAAAGAAATAGTGCCGACGGTTATTATGGACTGCACTCACAGCGTACAGCGCCCGTCGGCAGGCAACGGCAAGACTATTGGCGACAGAAAATTTGTACCTTCTATGGCTTTGGCTGCCAAGGCATTTGGCGCGACAGGCTATTTCTTTGAGGTACATCCCAACCCTGACGAAGGCTTGTCGGATGCGGCAAACATGCTTGAGCTTGACAAACTTGAAGACCTCATAAAAAAACTTATTTGATTATGGACGATATAAATTCACGGCTTGCCAAGTCTACGGAATATGCCGTTCAGAGCATAAAAGACGAGGCAGACGCACTTATTGAGCTTACCACGCAGATTGACGGCAACTTTGAGGAGGCTGTCAGAATGATGTACAACTGCCGTGGAAAGGTAATTGTAACGGGTGTGGGCAAAAGCGGCCACATAGGAGCGAAGATTGCGGCAACTCTGTCGTCAACTGGCACACCAGCCTTTTACATAAACCCGCTCGACGTGTTTCATGGCGACTTGGGCGTTATGACACCCGACGATGTTGTGCTGGCACTGAGCAACAGCGGCCAGACCGACGAGTTACTGAGATTTATTCCGATGATGCTCCACATGAACGTGCCATTGATAGCAATGACAGGCAACGAGCACTCATTGCTGGCGAAATATTCAAACGTCCACCTTAAATGCCGCGTAAGCAAAGAGGCGTGCCCGTTAAATCTGGCGCCGACGAGCTCAACCACAGCAGCTCTTGCCATGGGCGACGCTCTTGCCATAGCGCTTATGCAGGTGAGACAATTCAAGCCCCACGAGTTCGCACAATTCCATCCTGGCGGCGAGCTTGGAAAACGTCTGCTCACCACTGCTGCCGACGTAATGCGCTCAGACGACATGCCCGTGATACCAGAGAAAATGCATCTTGGAGAGGCCATAATCCATGTTTCGAAAGGCAAACTGGGACTTGGCGTATCGCTATCTGACGACAACAAGGTGACCGGACTCATCACAGACGGCGACATAAGGAGAGCCATGGAGAAATGGCAGGCTCTGTTCTTCGACCATACCGTCTCAGACATAATGACCAGAGAACCGAAAACGGTACAGCCTGATACGAAAATTTCTGAGATACAAAGAATAATGCACAAATATAAAATTCATACCGTCCTCGTCGTCGACAGCGACAAACATCTGCTCGGTGTCGTAGACCATTACAGCTGCATGATTTAAGAGGTGAGAGATAATGGAGAAAAAACAATAAATAATCAATAAAACAGGTAATATACTTACCACCATACTACTTTTCTACTTACTTCCATAAAAAACATAGTATTTATCTTGAGACAAATAGTTTTTTCTTTACTGCTCCTGATTGCGACAAGCGCAACCGCACAGGGCAGCGACTCGATACTGGTCAGCAAGCTGAGAGAATGCGGCGTAAAATTCTCTCATAATAATTCTGTCACTCTGCTGACAAGCGGACAGGAGAAGTTTGACGACATGTTTTGTGCCATCAGACAAGCCCGCCACTCTGTACATCTGGAATATTTCAATTTCAGAAACGACTCCATAGCCTCACTTCTCTTCAACATTCTTGCCGAAAAAGTCAAGGAGGGCGTTGAGGTAAGGGCTCTTTACGACGCTTTCGGAAACTCAAGCAACAACCGTCCACTGAAAAAAAGACATATAAAGGCACTGAGAGAGCGCGGTATTGAGATTTACGAGTTCGACCCGCTGAGATTTCCGTGGATAAACCATGTCTTCTCCCGCGACCACAGAAAAATCGTTGTCATAGACAGCGAGATTGCCTACACCGGGGGCATGAACGTCGCCGATTACTATATAAACGGCACAGAGATTGTCGGCTCGTGGCACGACATGCACTGCCGTCTGGAGGGCGATGAGGTTACTACTCTGCAACGCATTTTCATCAAAACATGGAATAAAGTTACAAAGCAGAACATAAAGGAGGAGGATTATTGCAAACCATACAGCAGAAGCTGTAACTTTACAGGACTGAAGCCCGACACTACAGAGACGGCCTACAAGAAAATGGTCGGAATAATAAACCGCGAGCCACGCACAAGCAACAAAATTATCCGACAATTCTACTACAACGCCATAGACGCCGCTCAAGACAGCATAAAGCTGATAAACCCATACTTCACACTGAACCGCAAATTAAAGAAAAAGTTAGGAAACGCCGCAAAAAGAGGCGTAAAAGTCGAGATTATGATCTCAACAAGGAGCGACATACCGCTTACTCCCGACTGCGGTTTCTACAATGCACACAAGCTCATGAAAAAAGGCTGCGACATCTGGATGTACACACCAGGATTTCACCATACCAAGATTATCATGGTAGACGGAAAATTCTGCACCGTGGGCAGCGCAAACCTAAATGCGCGAAGCCTAAGCTGGGACTATGAGGAAAATGCCGTTATAATAGATAAAGAAACGACAAATGAGCTTGTTACGCTTTTCGAAAAGGAGAAGGCCGACAGCTTTATTCTCACTCCCGAGTCGTGGAAAAAGTTCAGAACGCCATGGCAAAGATTCAGAGGATGGTTTGCACACCTGTTGGCGCCGCTGCTATAAAGTTGGGAATTAAAATCTTGAGTTCACTTAAAAAGGGACTCTTTATATTTTATTTACATCGACATATCCGTGCATAACGGCATAAATTGTCAAGGCTGAGACACTCTTCATTTTCAGTTTGTCCTGAATATTCTTGCGGTGGCTGATAACCGTAGTCAATCCGATATTCAGCCTGTCGGCAATTTCCTTGTTTATGAGCCCCCGGGCCAAAAGCGAGAGAACCTCAATCTCACGTGAGCTTAAAACATTCTCTTTAGCCAGATTTGGCATCACAGGTATATTGCGGCCGCCACCATGTGCCAGACGCACCAGCCCGAGCACAGACTTTACAAGGTGGCTCTCGGGCACGTTAACTGCAAGCGAATGAAAATCAGGAAACGGCGAGTTGTCAAGAGACGGGGTCAAGACAATGGTCTTGTGGCGGTTTTCGGTAAAAAAGCCTCTGTTGGCAATAACGATGCTCATCGCAACAAAATAATGAAAATAGCGTTCGGGATGGTTGGTCTGAAGCTCAGAGAACGAGCCGTACACGTCAACATCCATCATAGGCATCACATCCTGAAAAATTGCCCGCAGCCCTATAACTGCAAGGGTATTAGAGTCTACAATGGCAACCCTCGGTCTGAGCATCATGTTATCATTATTTTGTTTCATTCTGCAAAAATAGCAATTTTTCAGCAAACAATCACAATTTCACATTGGAAATGTCGACAAGCCCGTTTACAATGGCATAGATTGTCAGTCCGGCCGGAGAATGTATCTGCAACTTGCGCGCTATGTTGCGGCGGTGGGTAATGACGGTATTTACCGAAATGAAAAGGTGACTGGCAATCTCCTTGTTGCTCATTCCCTGCACAAGCGCGACGACAACATCCTGTTCACGGTCGCTGAGTTTTTCCCTGTCGTCGCCGTTTGTGCCAATAAGCTTGCTGATTTTTTTCGTCACGTCGATCTGCTGCCGTTTCCGCTCAAGATTTCGGATGGCAGGAGTGAAAATAGAGTCCTCAACCATTGCATGCTGAGCCACTCCTCACAATTGTAGATATCGTAGAGAGTTGCCGAAAGATAATTGTTGCTCAAACCGTCGGAAGGCAGATATTTTATCAAAATATCCTTCAGCTCCCTCAATTTCTGGTCTATTTGCGAATGGTGCTTCGAGAACGTCTCAATGTCATAGTCGGGCAGTGCCCTACCCTCTATAAGAGCCTCTACGTAAGGGAAAAGATTTTTCTCCTCATAGAGCATGTGCCTCTTGACATCGTGGCAATATTCATCATAAAGCTTCATGATGAGCGCAGCAAGGCTGTCGTCCATATCGAGTGCCTCTGAAAGCTCCTTGCGTATGAACGTCAGCTCAAAGCCGAGAAAATACTCATGGCTGGCTTTCAGGTATTTAAGGAGTGTCGGCACCGAGAGTTTTTCCACATCATCAGTCGAGCGGTAGCCGTTGATTGTAAAATTTACTACAGCGAGAAAAGTGTAGCAGTCTACTCCCTGTCTCTCGCACACCTCACGGATAGACTTATCTCCAAAACCAAGGCTGATACCGAAAGAGCCCAACGACTGCAACACATTGCAGTTGTCGCGGATAATAGAAATCAAGCTGTCGTCTGCCTCATACATTTTATGATTTTTCATCTCAAAACGTGTTTTTCTTCATGCAAAATAACAAAAAAAAAATCATCTTCACAAGAAGTTGTGGTATAAATACCTAATAATAGGTATGCAGACAGGGCAATAAATGCCCAAAACAGGCGTTTCTAATATAAAAATGATGAATGATGAATTTTACTAAAACCATCAACTTTGACGACACATTAATCGAGCTGTCGGAATTTACAGGCCGCTCTGCCGCTACAGAATGGTACGCATATATTCACACGACAAATCTCCGCAAAACTTTCGATGAACAACTTTCTGACATCTGCAGAAGTTTGGATGAGCTTATTACAGACTATACGAAAGGAGCGCAATGCATGATGGTGAAATGCCATGTCAGCGATGCCGCAAACCAAAGCGGAGCAATAAAGGAAAAGCTGGGAAATTGTGCGGGATGCCAAATTTCGGTCATCCAGCAACCACCATTAGACGGCACAAAACTGGCTGTCGGAATTTATGCCGTTTCCAATGTCAGGAAAGTCAACCAAAGCAACAACTCCACAGAAATGACACACAATGAATATCATCATTTCTGGGCAACAGAGACTGGAGCCTGCGACTGCGACTCCTATAAACAGACTGCGGATTTATTTGAGAACTATTGTATATTTCTGGCTTCAAAAAAAATGAGCCTGAAGGATAATTGCAAACGCACATGGCTGTATGTCAACGATATTGACAACAACTACGCCGATGTGGTAAGAGGCAGAAACGATGTTTTCGACAAGGAGAACCTGACCGAAAACACGCATTATATTGCGAGTACAGGAATAGCCGGATATTCAGGCAAAAAAGGTGCAAACGTGATTTTCAACACATATTCTGTCAAAGGACTGCAACCAGAACAGACAAAATATTTATATGCGACGACACACCTTAACAGGACATCAGAATATGGCGTACGGTTTGAGCGTGGCGTGGCAATAAACTATGGTGACAGAACACATGCCCTCATCTCTGGTACAGCCTCAATAGACAACAAAGGCGCCATTGTTTTCCCTGGCAATGTTGCGCAGCAGACAAAAAGAATGTTGGAAAACGTAGACAAGCTGCTGAAAGAAGCCGACATGACATTAGATGAGAATGTAATGCAGATGACCGTCTACCTACGTGACCTGGCAGACTACACTATAATCAAGGAACTGTTTGACAGCAGATTTCCACAAACGCCAAAAGCTATAGTTCTGGCACCAGTATGCCGGCCGGGATGGCTCATCGAAATGGAGTGCGTCTGCATAAAAGACAACAAAAACAGCTTCGCCGATTTCTGATAGCTGAACGATTATAGCTTAAGACTATATAAAACACGAAAAAGACAGGATGCAAAAAGTATCCTGTCTTTTTCGTATAATTTATATCTATATATTTTCTTACTACTTTGCGTATGCGACAGAGCGGGTCTCACGTATTACTGTTATCTTAACCTGTCCAGGATAAGTCATCTCGTTCTGAATCTTTGTAGCAATCTCGCCACTGAGCTTTCCTGTCTCCTCGTCAGACATCTTGTCGGCACCAACAATCACACGAAGTTCACGGCCAGCCTGGATAGCGTATGTCTTTGTTACACCAGGATAACTCATTGCTATTGCCTCAAGGTCGTTAAGGCGCTTGATGTAAGCCTCTACAATCTCACGGCGCGCGCCAGGACGGGCACCAGATATAGCATCGCAAACCTGAACAATCGGAGCAAGAAGAGTATTCATATCCATCTCGTCGTGGTGTGCGCCGATAGCATTGCAGATATCTGGTTTCTCCTTATATTTCTCTGCTATCTTAGCACCATAGAGTGCGTGTGGCAGCTCGCTCTCCTCGTCTGGCACCTTACCGATATCGTGCAGCAGTCCTGCACGTTTTGCCTTCTTCGGGTTCAGCCCCAGCTCTGAAGCCATTACAGCACACAGGTTTGCAGTCTCGCGCGCATGCTGCAACAGGTTCTGACCGTATGAGCTTCTGTATTTCATCTTGCCGACGATGCGGATAAGCTCTGGATGCAGCCCATGGATGCCAAGGTCGATGGCAGTGCGCTTACCAGTCTCAATAATCTCGTTATCAAGCTGTTTCTTAACTTTTGAGACAACCTCCTCGATGCGTGCCGGGTGAATACGTCCGTCAGCAACAAGCTGATGAAGCGCCAGACGGCAAACCTCACGGCGCACAGGGTCGAAAGCAGAGATTACGATAGCCTCGGGAGTGTCATCGACAACAATCTCTACACCTGTGGCAGCCTCCAAAGCACGGATATTTCTGCCCTCACGTCCGATAATACGGCCCTTAACCTCGTCGTTGTCAATGTGGAATACGCTGACAGAATTTTCGATAGCCGTCTCAGTGGCTACACGCTGAATGGTCTGAATAACGATTTTCTTGGCCTGTGCGTTTGCGTTGAGCTTAGCCTCGTCCATAATCTCGTTGATGTAGCTTGCGGCATTTGTGCGCGCCTCGTCCTTCATGCTCTCAACAAGGCGGTTCTTTGCCTCCTCTGCGCTAAGCCCCGAGAGCTCCTCAAGTTTCTCACGCTCCTGGCTCTGCATTTTCTCAAGCTCCTCCTGCTTCTGCGCAATGAGTTTCTTCTCGTTGTCTATGCGCTGCTGGTTCTGCTCAACCTCCTGCTTTCTGCGTCCAAGTTCTTCCTGTCGCTGGTTCAGAGAGATTTCACGCTGTTTGAGGCGGTTCTCACTTTGCTGGATTTTCTGGTTGCGCTGCTGCACTTCCTTTTCAAGCTCACTTTTCTTGTTCAGGAATTTCTCCTTCACCTCAAGAAGTTTTTTCTCTTTTATAACCTCGGCTTCCTTATTGGCAGCACTGACCATTTGTTTATATTTTCCGGTTATTACATAACGGAAAAAAGCATAGCCGCCAAGACCTCCTATGAGAAGTGCGATAACGGCTGTAATAATAACAGTTGTAATCATTTATAAGTCATTTAAATAATGTATATTCTCTATTTCTTCAGGGTGTCCTCAATCTCTGAAGTCAACTTAGAGAGAATATCCGTTACGGGGCCGAGATCATTGCGGGCAGCCTCTTTCTCAAATTTTATCGCTATATCAATAAGAGCTGCATACAATATCTCCTTATCACTCTTTTTTCCTTTGAAATAAGAGTAATATGTGTTTAATGTCTCGGTTATAAGTTTGCCCGCCTTCCGATAATACACCTCTTCGCTGCGCTCACAGCGGAGTGGAATCTCCATATCGTAGACAAACAGTCTTATATTTAATTTCTCCTTGTTCTCTTCAGCCATGTTGCGTGTCACTTATCGCTTAACAGCGTGATACATTTGTTGACATCCCTGATAAGCCTCGACACCCGCTTTTGCACCGTTTCCATATCTCCGTCGGTAATTTCAAGCATCTTGGCCATCTTCAACATCTGACAATTCCTGTTTGCCTGCTCGAGTTTTGCCTCAAGACTCTTGATTTTGGCATCGCGCTCGTCAACCATGGCATAAAGCTCCTCATTCTCCTTTTTTGTCTCACTGTACTGGAGAATCATCTGCCTCACGCGTGTTGTAAAAGCGTTCAATGTCTTCTCATTGGCATCCATAGAATATTCAATTTGGCTACAAATTTAGCAAAATTATTCGACAACAACAAGTCAAAAAGTCTTTTTTTTCACCATAAGACTATTTTTAACTTGCCGTTGTCATCTTGCAAGCTATTATTCTGCCGCTTTTGGCTCTTTCTTGGCAAGCATAACTACCTGGTACACAAAGTCGCTTATCCACTTCTCGCTAAAACCGAGGCGTTTATTGTACTGGCGCACAGCCACTATAGTTTTAAGCACGCTTGCATCGGAATAATCGTTCTTGGTAAATATATCGTGAACTGTTTTTTCCGTCATTGTTTTTATAGCCTTCTTAAAGAAAGAGGGCAGACGGAGCTTGAATTTCATCAGATTGCCAGCAAGCATCATAATATCCTGTGTAAAGCCCTGGAACTGGAGCAGATACACCTGAACATCCTGCAATTTCCGGCAATTTTTCTTGACACTCCGGTCTATTTCCGCAAAGAAGTTGTCATCGGTACCATAGATTTCGCTCATCATCTTCATGCAATATTTTTTCTCGCCCACACCGAGTTTGTTGTTGACAGTGGGTACATGGAACGAAGATTTGAACACTCTCAAATCGGGCACCATAGCAAGATTGGTGATACCGACATTAGCTGCTATCGAGGCCTGAAAATATACTCTTATGAGAGTCATATAATCCTGCATTCCGCCTGTCTTACTTTCGTTTTCCTTTTTGCCAAACAGTTTCTGTATTAAGTTCATAATGTTTATCTACAATTTAACAATAGTGATTTTTCGAATGCAAAATTAACACAAATAATCCGAACTACAAAATTTCTTAATATAAATAACCAACGTCAATCAACAACAGGCAAACTGTGTATTGACAAACGACAACAAAAATCATGTCAGTACATAAAAAAGCGCATTAATATTTCCTATTGTGGAAATTTATCAGTAATTTTGCCCAAAATTTAGAAATATCCCCAATAGAAACAAAAGGGTTTTAAATTTATGGCACAAAAAATAAACAGAAATGGCAATGATTTAATAAAATTGCTGGTAATTATTTCTGATTTCATCATCACAAATATGATATTGCTGACTTTTATGGAGTTAGTGCCTGCCATTGTACCTTCCGTTTTCTACAAGTCAACGAAAATAGTTTTCTTTGTTCTAAACGCCTCAATGACCGTTGCACAATTCATGTGTTCCACTGTCATTCATTTTAGAAAAGTCAAATATATCACAATATTTAAGCAGGTTCTGAAACTAAGTGCTTGCTGTTGCTCTATTTTCTTTCTGTGTATAAAATTATTATTGCCGGAAACAGGCGGTATATTCAATTTCATGCTGGTATCGGCACCTGTATTATTCATTATTGTTTTTACATCAAGAATAGTCGAAAAATATGTTCTGCAATTATATAGAAAGTCTGGTGGAAACACAGCAAGCGTGGTATTTGTAGGCAACGACCCGGCCAATGCCATTTTGTACAACAGCATTATGAAAGATTATGCCACAGGCTATAGGGTAATAGGATATTTTGCTGACGATGTTATGGCTGAAGTAAGCAGTGATTTCAAATATTTAGGAACAATATCAGATTTGCACTCCATAATGAACAGCAGCCTTCTTGTTTCAGACAACGACAAAAAAGAACTTTCAAAGGAGCTTTCCCACGATGTGCAAACTGGCAAAAAGCTGTTTATGCTGTCAGCCGTACACGAGATATTCTGCTGTCTGCCTCATGACCGCAGCGCTGACATAAAATCAATAATGGAATTTTGCGACAGAAACGTAATCCGTTTCTATTATGTACCAAGACAATTCGGCAATTTCCAATTAAGCCTCAAGCCTGAAATTGTCGGTGATTTCAATGTCTATACAAATCACGTTGAGCCGTTGACAAATGTAATGAGCTATGCGGGAAAACGTGGTTTCGACATCGCATTCAGCAGTATTGTTTGCCTGTTGCTGCTGCCATTCCTGCCGATAATCGCATTTATTATCAAGGTACAAAGTCCGGGACCTTTGTTTTTCAAACAGTATAGGACTGGAATAAACGGAGAAACTTTCAAATGTATAAAGTTCCGTTCAATGCATGTAAACAAAGACTCCGACGAAAAGCAGGCAACAAAGAACGACCCCCGAAAATTTCCTTTCGGCAACTTTATGCGCAAGACAAACATCGATGAGCTGCCACAGTTCTTCAATGTGCTGAAGGGCAATATGAGCATTGTCGGCCCACGCCCCCACATGCTCAAGCACACAGAGGAATATAGCAAAATCATTGACAAATATATGGTGCGCCATTTCTGCAAACCTGGCATCACAGGCTATGCCCAAGTAACGGGCTTCAGAGGCGAGACCAAAGAGGTTTGGCAAATGGAGGAACGCATCAAAAGAGATATCTGGTATATCGAGAACTGGTCGTTCGCTCTTGATCTAAAGATAATTTTCCTAACAGCCAAGAGCATTATCATCCCAGACAAAAACGCATATTAAACCACATAAGAATTTAAATTAAACAAAAATATGAAAGGAATAGTTTTGGCAGGAGGGTCTGGAACCCGTCTCTACCCTATAACAAAAGGAATTAGCAAGCAGCTTATCCCTATATTCGATAAGCCAATGATTTATTATCCCCTGTCTGTATTGATGCTGGCCGGCATACGCGATATTTTAGTAATATCAACTCCTTACGACCTGCCAGGTTTCAAACGTCTTCTTGGTAGCGGAGATGAACTTGGACTGAACATATCTTACGCCGAACAACCAAGTCCCGACGGTTTGGCACAGGCATTCATTATTGGCGAGGAGTTTATCGGCAACGATGATGTATGCCTTGTGTTAGGTGACAATATTTTTTACGGAGCAGGCTTCAGCGGCTTGCTTCGTGACAGTGTAGAGGCAACAAAACAAGGAAAGGCAAGCGTGTTTGGCTATTGGGTAAACGACCCTGAGAGATATGGAGTGGCAGAATTCGACGAGAACGGCAATTGTCTGAGCATTGAGGAAAAACCAAAATGCCCCAAGAGCAATTATGCGGTTGTGGGACTATATTTCTACCCCAATAGCGTCGTAGAGATTGCAAAAAATATTAAGCCAAGTGCAAGAGGCGAACTGGAAATAACAACTGTAAATCAAGAGTATCTTGTGCAGAACAACCTTATGGTGCGCACTCTCCAAAGAGGTTTTGCATGGCTTGACACCGGCACCCATGACAGCCTCAGCGAGGCAAGCACATTCATTGAAGTTATAGAGAAGCGCCAAGGACTTAAAGTTGCGTGTCTTGAGGAAATTGCCTTCAAGAAGGGCTGGATTACAAAAGAACAGCTCAGTAAACTTGCAGAGCCTATGGCAAAAAATGACTACGGAAAATATCTGTTACAGATAATAGAATAAAATACAAACAAAACATAATTATCAAAAATGGAAGAAAACAAGCATTTTGAAATAGAAGGAGCAAACGTTCAATCAGAACAGGAAGAACAGTCATCCTCCGACTTCGCTGCTATTTACACAGCCATTATCCTGAACTGGAAATGGTTTGCCCTTTCACTGCTGGTTTGTATTGGAGCCGCAATAATATATCTACGCTATACGACACCGGTATACCAGGCATTCGCTAAGATTCTTATCAAGGACAATGACGGAACAACAAACAACAGCCGCAACAACTTGCTTAACAATGCCACATTAGGACTTATGAACAACTCCAACGGCATCGACAACGAAATGGAAATATTGGGTTCTCATTCCATTGCCGAACAAGCTGTCAGAGACTTGAAACTATACGTCAACTATTATTATAAGAATAAAATCAAGTACAATCTGCTTTATAAGACCAATCCTATAAGCGTAGATGTAGACCCAGCGCACCTTGAGAAACTCAACTCCAGCATAGAGCTTGAAATAACGAGAGAATACGGGAAGTACCATGTGACAGGAGAATATTATGTACCTATAAATGAAAACGAAGCCGACGGTCCTTATCCGGTCGACAAGACGTTCTCTCTGCTTCCTGCCACAATAGGCACACGGGCTGGTATTCTCTCTTTCAAATCCAACACCAATACCCCAATGGAGGATGGAGAAAAAATTAAAGTAATCATCAACTCGCCAAAATACGAGGCATACAAATATGTTGGCGCTTTGTCGGTTAGCCAGACCAGCAAGATGACAACAATAGCACAGCTTGTAATCAAAGACGAGAGTCCACAGCGTGCTGTTGACTACCTCAGACAGCTTACAATATGCTACAACCGCTTAGCCAATGAAGACAAAAACGAAGTGGCTGTAAGAACAGAGGAATTCATAAATGGACGACTGGAGAAAATCAATGCAGAACTCGGCAGCACCGAAGGTCAGCTTGAGAGCTACAAGAAGGCCAACAATATGGTTGAACTCAAAATGAACGCCGGACAAGCCATTGGCAACGCCGAGCAATATGCACAGCGTCTGGCTGAGGCCAACACACAGGTAGAGCTGCTGAACAGCATAAACGACTATATGAACCAGCCCGACAACAAATATCAGACTTTACCCTCAAACGTAGGACTGACAGATGTTTCGGCCACAGCCCTTATAAATAAATACAACGACATTGTACTTCAAAGAAACAGAATGCTGAAAAGCGCCAGCGAATCATCACCGACGGTAACACCTCTGACATCTCAACTTGACGACCTGTCTAACAGCATCCGCCGCGCTATGGTTCAGGCACGGCGCAATGTTGAGATACAACGGAATGCCATTCACTCACAATACAACAAATACAGAGGACAGATATTGTCTACTCCAGAACAAGAGCGCATGCTTACCCAGATTGGACGTCAGCAGGAAGTAAAATCAGGACTATACCTTATGCTTCTGCAAAAGCGTGAGGAGAACTCAATATCTCTGGCTGCAACTGCCGATAAGGGCAAATTGATTGACGACCCTGCAGTTGGTGGGAAAGTAAGTCCTAAGAAAACTATTATAATGCTTATAGCTCTGCTAATAGGCCTTGCCATACCTTCTGGAATTCTGTTCATTCTTCAATTCTTCCGTTATAAGATTGAGGGGCACGACGATGTGGCAAACCTTACAGCTCTGCCCATCATCGCAGATGTTGCCGTTGCAAGCGAGGCGGCGAAAACAAAAGCCGACATCGTTGTACACGAGAATAACAACAGCCAAATTGAGGAGATTTTCCGCTCTATGCGTACCAACCTAAACTTCATGCTTAAAGAAGGGCAGAAGGTTGTTATGTTTACCTCAACGACATCGGGAGAAGGCAAAACCTTTACAGCAGCCAACCTTGCGGTAAGTTTCGCCCTGCTCGGCAAAAAAGCAATACTTGTTGGTCTGGACATACGCAAACCACGTCTGGCACAGCTCTTCGAGATTGATGACAAACAACACGGCATCACCAATCTCTTAATAAAAGAGCATCCAACCAAAGAGGAAATCTGTAACCAGATTATCCATTCTGGAATAAACAACAATCTTGACTTACTAATGGCTGGTCCTATACCTCCAAACCCAACAGAACTTGTCGCACGTGAGTCACTTGACATAATAATAAGTCAACTTCGCGACATGTACGACTACGTTCTAATTGATACAGCCCCAGTTGGTCTCGTCACCGACACCATACAAATAAGCCGTGTCGCAGATGCCACCGTGTATATGTGCCGCGCAGACTATACACCAAAAGAAAGCTTCGACCTTATAAACAGCTTGGCATTCGAGAACAAATTGCCTAACATGAGTATAGTTCTGAACGGCATCGACATGTCAAAGAAAAAGTACAGCTACTATTACGGCTACGGTAATTATGGCAATTTCGGACGTTATGGCCGCAGCAGTAAGACGCAACGTGGCTCATACGGACATTATGGACACTACGGACAATATGGCAGCTATGGCTCGTATGGACACTATGGAAAAAGTCACTATGGCAATAAAGACGACAAATCTATAAAATTGTAAATAAGTTGACGAGTGGACAAGTTTAAAGTTTAAAGACCAACACTTGTCTACTTGTCAACTTGTTTACTCGTCAACTCAAAATAAAAAAATGATTATAGCAGTAGATTTTGACGGAACAATAGTTGAGAACAAATATCCAGAAATCGGTAAAGAACGGTTATTCGCCACCGATACTCTGAAAATGCTTATTAAAGAGAGGCATCAGCTTGTGCTTTGGAGTTGTCGCGAGGGGAAACTGCTTGATGACGCCATAAACTGGTGCAAAGACCGCGGAGTGGAATTTTGGGCCATTAACAGAGACTATCCTGAGGAAGATATAACAAAAAACCGTCACTTTTCCAGAAAGATAAAAGCAGATTTATTCATCGACGACCGACAGGTAGGAGGACTTCCCGATTGGGGGACCATCTACCAAATGATTACCAACAATAAGACATACGAGCAGATTATCAAGGAGTCGTTTGGTTCAATATTAGAGAATGAAAAGCCCAAAAAGCGTTGGTGGCAATTCTGATACACATTGAAAATGTAGGGCCGCTACATGTAGTGATCTCAAACAAAAAACAAAAAAAATATCATCCGCATACAATAAAAATATATTGCGGATGATATTTGAAATATTAATCTTGTTGTAAATATCTCTACAGCCTTAGCCCATTAACAAAATCACGTGCAGCCATCCTCTTCTTTCCTGACTGCTGCAACATCAACATCTCAAGCAACCCGTCTTGAGTATTCACATACAAATGTCCTTTCTCGACAAACAGCTCACCTGCCTCTCCAACTTTTGACTTACCAGTCTTAAGAGTTTTGAAAACTTTCAGTGTCATAGACTTTCCGTCAAGAGTCACATTCCCCCAAGCTCCGGGATAAGGCGAGAGTCCACGAACGAAGTCATACACTTTCTTTGCAGGCATGTTCCAATTAATCTGGCATGTCTCCTTAAAAATCTTTGGCGCAACGGGCAGCTTCTCATCAGCGATAAACTTTGCCTGCTCCTTTGACTCAACTTTACCGTCGCCAGCCAAAACCTTATCTACGGTATCAACAGCCAACGATGCGCCGAGCCTCATAAGACCGTTGTAGACATATTCCACATCTGCATCGTCAGGAATAGGGAACGGCTTTCTGTCTATGATACGCCCGGTATCGATGTCGTGGTCAAGGAAAAATGTCGTCACACCAGTCTCTGTCTCACCATTTATCACCGCCCAGTTAATCGGTGCGGCCCCACGATATTTTGGAAGCAATGCCGCATGCACGTTGAAAGTGCCAAACCTTGGCATAGCCCAAACAACCTCTGGCAACATTCTGAAAGCAACAACAACCTGCAGGTCTGCCCTGTACGACGCAAGCTCCTCAACAAAAGCAGGGTCCTTCATCTTTACCGGCTGCAACACTGGCAGCCCATGCTCAAGCGCATATTTCTTCACTTCCGACGGCTGCAGCGTGTCCTGATGTCTGCCCACAGGCTTGTCGGGCTGAGTTACTACAGCCACAACATTATATCCCTCTTCAACGAGTTTACTCAGCGTACCCACAGCAAATTCTGGGGTACCCATAAACACTATTCTTAAATCTTTCTTTTCCATATATGCGCAAAATTACTACAAATAGCTGATACTGCAAAACGAATTAACGGAAAAGGGCAAAAATCCTTTCTTTTGTATTATCTTTCTACAAAAAAGGATATTTTTTATTCTGCCCATATTAATATCTCATGTTTTTTGTGTACATTTGCACAAAATATCAAATAATATAAAAAGATTGTGAAAACAGAGGAAGACATTAGAAACGCCGTAGAGACTATGCGTAAGGGCGGAGTGATACTCTATCCTACCGATACGGTATGGGGTATAGGATGTGACGCAACAAATCCAGAGGCTGTTGCCAAAGTATACAAGATAAAGCACCGCGACGACTCCAAGGCACTGATATGCCTTGTTGACTCAGATGCGAGGCTGCAACGCTATGTACGCAATGTGCCAAATGTGGCATGGGACATCTTTGAGCTTGCCACGAGACCAACAACCATAATTCTTGATGATGCGGTAAATCTTGCACCCAACCTGATAGCCGAAGACGGCACCATTGCAATGCGCCTAACCAAAGAGAATTTTTCGAAAGAGCTCTGCTACAGATTTCAGAAAGCCATTGTGAGCACAAGCGCAAACATAAGCGGAGAGCCTGCCGCGCAGAACTTCCGCGACATAAGCGAGGAAATCCTGAATGCCGTAGACTACGTATGCCATGCGCGCCGGCAGGAGCATAAGCCACACACACCGTCGAGCATCATAAAGCTCAACCGCGACGGTGAGGTCTCTATTATCAGAAAATAGACTACATAGACTAAGCGCAGAAACAATAACCAAATAAAAACAAGAAAACATTGTTTGCAAAGATTTTAGCATGGAAAGACAGTCACTTGACAGACCGTCAGGTACTGCTTATCCTTGCATTCATGATAGGCATTCTTGCCTCCATAGCAGCTTTCATACTGCATTCGCTGATACACCAGATACAGGCTATATTGACCCACGGTTTCGATGTGTCGACATTCAACTGGCTATATCTGGTGTTTCCTGTTATCGGTATATACCTCACATCATTGTTCGTGCGCCACGTGGTACGCGACAACATATCGCACGGTATAACCCGAATACTTTATGCCATATCTACAAAACGCTCGCACCTTAAGTCACACAACTGCTGGTCTTCAGTTATAGCATCCGCAATAACCATCGGTTTCGGCGGCTCGGTAGGAGCCGAGGCGCCAATAGTGCTGACAGGCTCCGCCATTGGCTCCAATCTCGGACAGTTGTTCAAGATAGACAGCAAGACGCTTATGCTGCTTGTGGGCTGCGGCGCGGCGGCCGCCATATCCGGAATTTTCAAGGCTCCGATAGCTGGACTTGTATTCACGCTTGAGGTTCTGATGGTAGATCTCACCATGGCATCGCTGCTTCCAATATTGGTGTCGAGCATCACGGCAAATGTGTTCACATGGGTTCTTATGGGCAGCAACTCCCTGTTCTCATTCAAGCTCGACAGCGCATGGGAAGTCGACCGCTTGCCGGCATGCGTGCTTCTCGGAATATTCTGTGCCCTCATAAGCCTTTACTTCATCCGTACCATGACCTTCTGTGAGGGAATATTCGCAAAAATGAAGAAACACACTTACGGCAAGCTTGCCGTGGGCGGCATTATGCTCAGCTCGCTGATTTTCCTTTTCCCGGCACTCTACGGCGAGGGATATGCAGCCATCAACATACTGCTGAACGGGCGCTCCGAGGCCGACTGGAACGAACTTCTCAACAACTCCCTATTCTACGGCCACGGCAATCTGCTCGTTCTCTATATTGCCCTCGTACTATTCACAAAGGTGTTTGCCACATCGTGTACCAACGGTGCTGGCGGCTGCGGCGGCACATTCGCCCCGTCACTATTCATTGGCGGTTTCGGCGGTTTCCTGTTTTCCCGTCTGTGGAACATGTACGAGATAGGTGTTTATGTACCAGAGAAGAATTTTACCCTATTGGGAATGGCTGGTGTGATGGCAGGCGTGATGCACGCCCCGCTTACGGGTATATTCCTCATTGCTGAGATAACCGGTGGCTACGACATGTTTGTTCCGCTGATCATAGTGTCTGTTGTATCGGTAATGGCAATCAGCATCTTCGAGCCTCACAGCATATATGCCATGCGACTTGCCCGTCAGGGAAAACTCATAACGCACCACACCGACCGTGCCGTGCTTACACTTATGAATATGGACAGCATCATCGAGAAAGAATATCTTAGTGTTGCTCCCGACATGCAGCTCGGCAAACTCATCAACGTATTGAGCAAGAGCCAGACGGAATTTATCCCCGTTGTCGACAACTGCGGGCGTCTGCTTGGCGAGGTCGACATTACAAAAATCAGGCACATAGTTTTCCGTACAGAGCTTTACTGCAAATTTCTCGTCAGCCAGCTTATGGTGTCTGTACCAGCCGTGCTCTATACCAACGAGCCTATGGAAGAGGTAATGAAGAAGTTTGAGAGCTGCAATGCCGAGTACCTGCCTGTGGTCGACATCAACAACCGTCTTACAGGCTTTATCTCACGCACACGTATGTATGCCATGTACAGAAAGATGGTTGCCGACATGTCAGATGATTAGGAAAAAACTTGATTTTCACCAACAAGAGACACGATTTTCATTAATGATATCGTGTCTTATTATAAATAAGACTCGTCCGAAATTTGGAGTGATGCCGGCTATATAGAAATATATCAACTGAGAGATACAACCCATTTTACCGTTCAGCCAAGGCTGAACGGTAAAATATATGGGCTTCAAGCGCAAAGTCAACAGGCTTCATCAACCGTTCAGCCAAGGCTGAACGGTAAAAGGCATCGCCGTTAAGCTATGGGGGTGGCAGGCTCTGATGTTATAGAGCCTGTATAGCAGAAACTGATATGCCGGCGCAAGATTAAGCATCACTCCAAATCCCAGAAGATCCAAAAATTTTGCTTTTCCAAGAGAAATATCCGTTTTATCAAATATCCCATCCTACAGCCGACGCTCCAAGAACAGCTGCGCTGCTGCCATCGAGTCCACTGAATAGGAACTTAGCCTTGCCCTTGAAAATATTCAGGACATGCTCGTCGTAGCTGCGCATAATCGGGTTCATAATCAAATCGCCGGCCTTAGCCATACCACCGAAGAAAATAAATGCCTCCGGACTACTGAACGCTGCGAAGTCGGCACAAGCCTCGCCAAGCATCTCGCCTGTAAAGTCGTAAACCTTCTTTGCCAGCTCGTCGCCCTTTGACGCAGCAATTGACACGTCAAGAGACGTGATATCCTCTGGGTTCATATCGCGAAGCAAGCTCGGCTCACTTGTTGTTGCGAGGAACTCTCTTGCTGTACGGGCAACACCTGTTGCAGAGCAATAAGCCTCGAGACAACCAGAGCGGCCGCAACCACATGAGCGTCCGTTCTCACGACGCATTATAACATGGCCAAGCTCACCGGCGAAACCGTCACTTCCATATACAAGCTGGCCATTTATGACGATACCAGAGCCAACGCCTGTACCGAGGGTAAGCATAATGAAATTTTTCATGCCACGCGCCACACCGTATGTCATCTCGCCGATAGCAGCAGCGTTGGCATCATTGGTAAGAGCCACAGGAACACCAAGCCTGTCAGAGAAAAGCTTTGCCAATGGCACCTTGCCGTTGTGTGCCCACTTGATATTTGGAGCAAACTCTATGGTTCCGCTATAGTAGTTGCCGTTAGGCGCGCCGATACCCATAGCCTTAATTTTCTCTATGCCACCCACCTGGTCGAGAACAATTTGCAAAGCCTCAACAGCCGCATCCGCATAGTCCTCTGGTGTTTCATATCCCTGTGTCTTGATAGCTGTAGTAGCCTTAATCTCTCCACGGCTGTCAACGATGCCGAAAACCGAATTTGTTCCTCCAAGATCCAAGCCGATTACGTACGGCTTCATAACTGCTGATTGTGTTTCCATATTGAAATAATGTTGTTAAATATAAGTTTAGATTCTAATTTGGTAAAGAAGCCTTTTAGGGACTATATGCAAAGGTATACAAAAATAGAACAGGAAGCAAAATAAAAAACAAAAAAAATTACGCGAGACTGCATTTTTCTTATTAAACGCACAATGTTTCAATATTTATTAGTAAATTTGCAGCCACTATGCCATTTCTATTTCAAATAGATATTCTCAGCGTGATGGTAAAGGGTATTCTGATAGGAATACTTGCATCAGCGCCTATGGGACCTGTGGGAGTGCTCTGTGTTCAGCGCACCCTCAAAAAGGGGCGTTGGTATGGTTTTGTAACAGGCGTGGGCGCTGCCGTCAGCGACATAATCTACGCTCTGATAACAGGGTACGGCATGAGCTTCGTCATGGATCTTATCACAAACCCCACAAACAAATTCTGGCTTCAGATTGTGGGAAGCCTTGTGTTGCTGATATTCGGAATTTATAGTTTCCGCAACAATCCAACCAAAAACATGCACCAAAGCAGCAACAACAAAGGCTCGTTTTGGCACAACGGGCTGACGGCATTTCTTGTTACGTTCTCCAACCCTCTCATCATATTTATCTTCATGGCTACGTTCGCACAGTTCACGTTTGTCATACCCGACCATCATTTTGAGATGTCTCTCGGATATGCAAGCATTGTGGGAGGCGCACTGCTGTGGTGGTATGGGCTGACTTGGCTCATAGACAAAGTCCGTGAGAAGTTCGACGACAACGGAATACTGCTGATAAACAAGATTATCGGCAGTCTCGTTATTTTCTTCTCCATGGTGATGCTCATTGGCACCACGTTCAACCTGTACACATTCTATTAGGACTACAAGAGCCTGTTATTTCTCATATATAAACAAAAACTCATAATCTTTCTCAAATGTTCATAGCACAAGAATTAAGGAAGACTTCTATCGCCGAATACCTGCTCTACATGTGGCAGGTAGAGGACATTATCAGAGCATACGGATGCTCGCTGACAAAAATCAGGAAGGAGTACCTTTGCAATTTCCAGCTCAATGAGGAGCAGATGGAAGAGGAAACCGACTGGTGGGGAAATCTTGTAACAATGATTAACCAGGAGGGATGCCGCGAAAAGGGACATCTGCAGATAAACAAGATTTTGCTTCAGGACCTCGGTGAGCTGCACGCACAATTGCTGCAGTCGCCGAAATTTCCATTCTATTCGGCTGAATACTATAAAGTTTTGCCATACATAGTTGAGCTTCGCAACCGTGGCGACAAGGACATCAGCGAGATAGAGACCTGCATGAATGCCCTTTACGGCGTTATGATGCTCAGGCTCCAGCAAAAAGAGATAAGCCCAGACACACAACATGCCATAAATGAGATTACAACGTTCATAGGCATGCTCTCCGACTATTACAAGAAGGACAAGACCGAGGGACTGCAATTTGACGAGGAATAAAAATAAAAACACAGATAAAATATTATGAACATACTTATAACGGGCTGCAACGGACAATTGGGAAACGAAATGCAGCTTTTGGAAAAAGAAAACCCGCAGCACACGTTCTTCAATACAGACGTGGCCGAACTCGACATCACAAACAAGGAGGCTGTTGAGAAATTCGTCAACAGCAACAACATCGACGGTATCGTAAACTGTGCGGCATTCACCGCCGTAGACAAGGCTGAGAGCAACGGGGACTTCTGCCGCCTGCTCAATGCCACTGCTCCCTCATACCTTGCCGCAGCCGTGGCAAAGCGCGACGGATGGCTAATTCAGGTGTCAACCGATTACGTGTTCGACGGCACCGCGCACACACCATACACCGAAGACGAGCCAACATGCCCCAACAGCGTTTATGGCACAACAAAACTTGAGGGCGAGCAGCTGTCACAGAGCCTATGCCCAAAAACAATGATTATCCGCACGGCATGGCTCTATTCTACGTTTGGCAACAATTTCGTAAAGACAATGATCCGTCTTGGAAAAGAGAAACCGCAACTTGGCGTAATCTTCGACCAGATAGGCACACCGACATACGCAGGCGATCTGGCAAACGCAATAATGGCAGCCATTAATAAAGGCATTGTGCCTGGAATTTATCACTTCTCAAATGAGGGCGTGATAAGCTGGTACGATTTTACAAAAGCTATTCACCGCATTGCAGGCATCACAACATGCAATGTCGCACCGCTTCACACCGCCGAATACCCTACCCCTGCAAACCGTCCGCACTACAGCGTGCTCGACAAGACAAAAATCAAGAACACCTACGGCATTGAGATTCCATATTGGGAAGAGTCGCTTGCCAAGTGCATCAAAAAACTGATGAATTACGAATTTTGAATTTCGAATTGTCGCCAAAGCCGATTTTAATTATTAATTATTATTCGCAGCGAAGCGGGAACAATTCAAAATTCATAACCCGTAACTCCAAATTATATACATAATATATGTCAAAAGAAATAGAAAGAAGAAGAACCTTTGCGATTATCTCTCACCCCGACGCAGGTAAGAACAACCTAACAGAGAAATTCCTGCTTTTCGGCGGACAGATACAAGTGGCTGGTGCCGTAAAGAGCAACAAGATACGGAAGACCGCCACCTCTGACTGGATGGATATCGAGAAACAGCGCGGTATCTCTGTCTCAACTTCGGTTATGGAATTCGACTATCTGCCAGAGGGACAGGAAGGCGACCCGTATAAAGTAAATATCCTCGACACACCCGGACACCAGGATTTTGCAGAAGACACTTACCGGACGCTTACAGCCGTAGACTCAGCCATAATCGTTGTCGACTCGGCAAAGGGCGTTGAGGCACAGACAAGAAAACTTATGGAGGTTTGCCGCATGCGCAACACTCCTGTAATCATTTTTATCAACAAGATGGACCGTGAGGGACGTGACCCGTTCGACCTGCTCGATGAGCTTGAGGAGGAACTTCAGATAAAGGTGCGCCCTCTGTCATGGCCCATCGGACAGGGTCTGCGCTTTAAGGGTGTTTACAACATCTATGAGCAACAGCTAAATCTTTTTACTCCTAACAAACAGCGTGTAACCGAGAAAGTTGCCGTAGATATAAACTCTGCCGAGCTTGACCAGCATGTCGGCGAGAGAGAGGCTCAGCAACTCCGCGACGACCTTGAGCTTGTAAATGGCGTATATTCAGAATTTAATGTAGACACATACCGCTCTGCCGAGGTTGCACCAGTATTTTTCGGCTCGGCACTCAACAATTTTGGTGTTCAGGAACTTCTGAACTGCTTCGTTGAGATAGCGCCATCGCCAAAGCCGACACAAGCAGAGGAACGGCTCGTTGAGCCAGAGGAGCCTAAATTCACAGGCTTTATATTCAAGATAACAGCCAACATCGACCCTAACCACCGCAGCTGTATCGCATTCTGCAAAGTTTGCTCGGGCAAGTTCGTACGCAATCAGCCATATCAGCACATGAGGCTTGGCAAGACGGTCCGCTTCTCATCGCCTACACAGTTCATGGCTCAGCGCAAGAGCACCATTGACGAGGCTTATCCCGGCGACATCGTAGCTCTGCCAGACAACGGCATCTTCAAGATAGGCGACACACTCACCGAAGGCGAGACTCTCCATTTCCGCGGTCTGCCCTCGTTCTCTCCTGAAATGTTCAAATACATTGAGAACGACGACCCAATGAAGAGCAAACAGTTCCAAAAGGGTCTTGAGCAGCTTATGAACGAGGGTGTCGCTCAGCTATTTGTAAATCAGTTCAATGGCAGACGTGTAGTCGGTACCGTCGGACAATTGCAGTTTGAGGTAATCCAATACCGTCTTGAAAACGAATACAACGCAAAATGCCGTTGGGAGACTGTACACCTGCACAAAGCCTGCTGGATAGAGAGCGACAATGCCACGGCACTTGAGAACTTCAAGAAGCGCAAATACCAGTATATGGCAAAAGACATTGAGGGCCGTGACGTGTTCCTTGCCGACTCGGGCTATGTGCTCAGCATGGCTCAGCAAGACTTTGAGGACATAAAGTTCCATTTCACGAGCGAGTTCTGACTTGCCACGAATTTGAATGGCCGCTACATGTGGTGGCCGCAAGATACACAGACCTCAACACAAGAAATACAAAACCAAAGTGTCTAAACATAATTCGTTGTTTAGACACTTTGGCTTTTATGCTGTAACCACACTCACAATAGAATAAAAAATCATCATTCGTGCAAAAAAGTGTGGTATTTCTTCAATTATTCGTGCAAAAAAGTGTATCTTTTACTGTGACTATTCGATTGAGATCTCTACAAGTGCCAATATTCACATCATTGGGAAATTCGCATGTTCATTCTGCTATTTTTTACAATTTAATTCCCCAAAAAGTTTCAGACTATTTCATTATTCCATTGTCAGTATCCTTAAGATTTATGGTCTTTTCCGCCGACTGATATTTCTTTCCCTTGCTCATACGCCATGAGATACTGAGGGAGAGTCTGTTGCCATTTTCCAGATTATAATCCTTTGTTAGTTTATGAATATTACGGTTAATCAGCTCACCCTCCGATGCCATGTAATTGCCGGCAAACGGGTTTGACCATGACAGCGAGAACTGCCAGTCTTTATAG
>CABSIA010000017.1 GCA_902477645.1 uncultured Prevotella sp.
TGGTCATTCTTCATCTTTCGGGATCTTACTCCCGATAAATAAAGAATGTCGCTTTGACGAACTGTTGGTGCGGTTTCGCAGATGGGTGGGGAAAAGTAATAAAAAGGGAAGACGGCTTGACGCTTATAATAGCAGTACGCATACGGTTATAAGAGTAAACTTGCTAATAGTGGCTATAAAAGTAAACATGGTTGTATGAGCAAAACAAAAGCGACCGAAGCCGCTTTGTTTATTGGAGAGAATGAAGAAATCCTATTTTTTGCCTTTCTTGGTAGGCTTTTCTGGCTCTGCCGCTGGAGCTTCCTCCTTGTCTGGTGTAGGATAGAACTTGTTTGCGATGAAGACGATGCGGTTGTGCTTGGTGCCTTGCTGATCAACCCACTCGTCTGGTTTGAAGTAGCCCTCGACGGTGAGCAAGGTTCCCTTCTGCAGCTTGTCGAAAGAGTCAACATGCTCGTTCTTGCGCCATGCCTCCATGTTCATGAAAGCTGATACTCTGTTGGTTTCCTCACCATTCTTCTCCTGACGGCTGACTGCCAATGAGAAACGTGCTACAGAAGCGTTGGTGAACTGACGGATTTCTGCGTTGTTGCCTACGAATCCTGTTACTACGAAAGTGTTCTCGATCTTTTTCATATTGAATTACTTTTTGAAGTGAAACTTGATTTTTACATGCAATCCAAGAGCAGGGATGTGGCACATGAGGGCAGCACCATGAAAATCGACTATAATACTCGTTTTCTGTTGGCGGTGAGGAGAAAAAGGAAGATTATCGGCTATTTTATTGGTCACAGCGAAGCGACCGCACAAGACGGATTCCATCTGTCGAAGCATCACGCTACCTTTGCATAGGAAAAATAGTGGCTTCAAAAAATCGGTAATTCAGAAAAGGACGCAAGAACACCGTAACAGCATCGTATGGCTCAATCATTTGCAGTAACCATCACCAATGCAAAACACGTTTCCATGGCGTGTGCCGTCATAAACAATGGTAAACCAACAGGCAATACACTTTTCCGCATGGAGGGTGGTCGCATGAGCATATTGACAAAGACAAGCAGAAGGAGAACCTGCTTCGAAGGCTACTCCTATTTGTAGAGGAAGGTAAGCATGAGCAACCAACTACAATCGCAATGCTGCAAACAAGATCCATCCTCAGACAAAAGGCTTCATTGTACGAAAAGCTCCAAGAAAGGCGTAGTCGCAGATTTTATCTCATACAAAGAGGCAGGTCGCCATTTGGCGAATACAACCATCAAAGCATAGCCATATAAAAGTTTATCGGCAAACGATGAAGGGAGTTTGCCGTTACATACAAAAGGGCTTTTACTGGCGGAAAGAAAAAAGATGCCTGGCGAGTATAACCTTCACCAAGCATCCTTTTCGTCAGTCATAGACAAGAACGTCATCACGTCTTTCTACAATTTCCTTGCCATTGCGCAATTTCACTACGATGTCCTCACCATAGTCTGCAACCACGAAACCTTCTGTGCGTCCTCTGTAGGGTATCAGCAGTGTGCAACTGCAACCGATAATGTCGGTCAATTCTTCGTATTCAAACATAGCTCTATAAAGTTTGTGGGTTCTCCGAATGATAAATCACCTTGCAATCCTCAACCTCGGCAGGTAGTCCAAAGGCAGGATAGTGTGAGAATGATGCGTTTCCATCTTGGCTGAGTGGAGAAACAATCTCCACTTGCCATTTCTGCATGAAGCCATCAACCATCTTGATGTCTTCATCGCTCAATCCCGTAGGGTCGCCATTGATGATGTAGCATAATGCCCATGTGGGGATTTTCTCTATCGTCTCAAATCTTTCCATCAGTCAAACGCGAACTTGTTTATATAAAAATAGGTGTCCACGTTCTCATACTCATAGCCGTTGATGAAGTCCACCATTTCATCTTCGGTTCTGTCACCTTGCGAGATACCCATCTTCTCACACCACTTGGCAATAGCATCTTGGCAAGTGTCAAAGATGTCCTCACAAGCATCCTCGAAAGGCTCACCCGAAGAACTCACACAGCATTCCTCTGGGAAGAAGCCTTGCTCGTCATGGACATAGAAAATGTCGCATCCACATTCTATCTCACGATAACTGACGGAAAGTTCTCCACCAAGAACTTTGTTCAGTTCATCAAAGAACTCCTCACAGGCAGACCATGCACTTTCGGTGTCAAAGGACAACAAGCAGATGTCCTCGTCTGCCTCAAACTCTGCCCAATAGATATATCCTCTTACCGATATGCCCATCTTCTCATAGTCGATGCCATAGTGTTCCGCCAACTTGTAGAGATGTACGTTCTTGGTGTTCACCTCCATTGTTTGGAGCGTGTTCCAAAGGTCGGCTACCGCCTTGCGTTCGCCCATCACCTTGTACTGAGTGTCACAAATGTTTGCCATAAGTCTTCATTTTTTTATTCCCTAATTTTGCATCTGCAATTTCGGGCTTGATTTAAATTTTGTTGCCTCAAAAGGTGTCTGTGCTTTTCCTGCAAGGTTCTCTGCTAAAATACAACCTGCAAGGTGGAGATTTTAGCAAGAGACCATAGGCACTGACCTTGCAAGGAATATGGGTACAGACATTACCTTTGCAACCAAATTTATCAAAGCCCAGAAATGGTGATGAAGATTCAGGTAACGGAGTAACAATTAGAAAAGTTGAGATATGAGGATAAAAAGAGACAAGAACGACTTGAAACAAGCGATTACAAGTGGAAAGTAACAGAAATCATACAAGAGTTCTTACTGGCGGAAAGAAAGAGAGCGACAACCCAATACTGCACATGGCACGATTGGGCTATCGCTCCGCAATTCGTTCAGTTCATCCAGTCCATTAGTATATATATCCTAAGATGAATGAATTTATATTTGTGTATTGGCTTTGGTTGGCAGCCATAGACAAGTAACACATCTTTTTTCTTTCCGCCAGTAAAAACGGTTCTTGAAATAAAAGTAACAGGGAAAATGGTTGTTGGGTAGCAAAATTTGTTGCACAAGATTTGTTTTTCATTTTGTTGGTTCTTTCTTGTCACCCAATAAAATGATTCTTACGTTTGAGTTTTCCTGTACCTGCTGATAATCAAGTAGGTAACAAATAAGAAATATCGTCTTTCAATGTACAACGCAAGACCCCACGCCGATATGAATATATAATAACCCCAACAGACTTGACTTTATCATCATACAAAGATAATGACAAGCCAAGTCAAGGGGATGATATAACATCATACCCGTGGCATCTACCGTTGCTATGCTCCAAACAGAATTTTTGAAATTTCTCAGGTTTCAGTATGCTTAGAACAAAGCGCATGTAAACGCCTCTCCATATATGGTACCCCACTTACAAAACCCTTCATGAGTCCCGGTCGTTTCAATCTATATCACATTCATGATAATATCATCGAACAACCCTCGGCGTGAGGATTTTGCAAAATTAAACAAAATATTTGAAATATTGAGATTAAAGCCCCAAAATTTTTCATCAATGTATCTTTTTTATTTAATAAAAATGGGGTCTTAAAACTTTCCACAGAAAACAGCACGGGAAAGCCTGCAAAAAAAATACAAAGAGGTGCGATTGTCATCGCAAGCGGCTTCATTGGCACTTGAACCCGCTTGCAATGTCCAATGAAGCCGCTTGCGTTTTTGTGGAGTATGAAAGATTGCAAATTTACAGCGACTTTATAAACTGCACTATCGCATCAAGAACCTCGGGCGAGATCGTCTCATGGATTTCGCCATATTCTGCGACTTCTCCTGTCCCTGCATGTTGCAAAAGATGGTTCAAGCCTGGCATCGACATAGTTTTCGCATGAGGGACGAGTTCTTTTACGACGTCCAGATTGTCAGCACTGACCTGCACGTCTTTTTCACCGTTTATTGCCAATGTCGGGCATTTCACCAGTTTTAGATACCCACGTGGATTTAAAGTCAAGAATGCGTCAAACCATTTGGTGCGTATCTTTTGAGTGGCCTCAAGCGATGACGCTATCATTGGAGGAACATCCACCAGAGCGGCTTTAGCCAGTGAGTCTACGTCGATATGCATTGGAATTCCCCGATGTGCCTGCTCTATCATTGTGTCGAACAAACGGCTGATGAGTTTCAGGCTGTTTTCTTTGTCTGTGGCCGACAAATTCAGCACATCGAGTCCGTGGCTGTTTTGCCTCATTAGAGTCTCTTTGCCAGAGATTGCCATACCAGCCAACGAGACAATGAAATCTGTTTTTCCCTCGGCGCCGAGCATGAAAGCTATAGTCCCACCTTCAGAATGTCCGAGGACTCCCACTTTTCCAATTGGAGCAACATTTCGTAAAAAATTAATGCCACAGGCTGCGTCATCCATAAATGTCGAAGTTGTCGCATCAAGGAAATTTCCTGTAGACTTACCTGTTCCACGGTCGTCATACCGCAACGAAGCTATGCCGTTTCGGGCAAGAAAGTCGGCAATTACGGCAAACGGTTTATGCTCAAAAAGTTCCTCGTCACGGTTTTGCGGTCCGCTGCCTGTCACCATCACCACAGCAGGCATTTTCTTGCTTTCTGCCGTAGACGGAATTGTCAAAGTGGCGCTCATTATGGCTCCATCAGCCGTGGTGAAAGTTGTATCGGTAACCGAGTAAGGAAAAGGAGGCTTAGGAGTCTGAGGCCGACGCTCCTCTATCGGGCTATCAGGAGTCAGGTTTAGCGGAAACGCATAGCCCTGCTGGCGAAAAGTTCCTGTAATAATATTTCCCGTTATTTTGCCTGTATACGACGCTCCTATGGCAGCGCATGTAAACGACAGCGAGTCTGCAGTACAAACCGCAACCTCTGTAGAAATTCCCTGTGCGCCTTGTGAAGGAGAGTCCATAGTACACAAAGTTTTTCCGTCTGCCGCCTCAGTGAAATGAAACACTAAAGGAAGCTTAATCTGTCCCAAATCAAGTTCTCCACGCCAAGTTCCGTTAAGCCCATAGACATTTGTTACAGACAAGCAGACAGCAGCAAGCAATCCGAAGATATTCCACAATATATTTTTCATCAGTTCAAATCATTAATACCATTTTTGCAAAGATACAAACTTTAATCTGAAAAAGCGGAATAAATTATGATTATTTGGAAAATTACTATCATATTAATACATAGAGACACTAAGAAAAATGCGATTTTTCTTTTCTATTCCACTCGTTTAAATAAATTTCTCTCGCTCAAGAATACAAATTCATTTGCATTCTCTTCGCTTAATCGAAATTTTGCACTACCTTTAAATAAGGTAGGCCGCACTCAGGAATACAAAACAAAATTTCATATTTGTTTTGTTATTCCACTCGTTTGCACTACCTTTGCAGAATGATATTTTATTTTTCAGGTACTGGCAACACCAGATGGGCTGCCATGAAATTGGCTGAGGCAACGGGAGAAGATATTGTCTTTATTCCCGACGTGCGACATGACAGCTTCAAGCCCAAGTTGTCAGAAGGCGAGAGGATAGGATTTTGCTTTCCTGTCCATGGCTGGCGTCCGCCAACAATTGTTAGAGAATTCATCAGAAATCTGCAGATTGACAATGCTACCGACAGATATGTATATGCGCTTGTCACTGCCGGTGACAACATAGGCGAGACTATAGACATAGTGCGCAAAGAGCTGAAATCAAAAGGATTACCCCTGCATGCCGCATGCTCACTTATAATGCCCGAAAGCTATGTGGGATTGCCGTTTATGGACGTTGACACAAAAGAAAAAGAACAACAGAAAATTGCGGCGGCGGCAAAGAAACTTGAGTGGTTTGCCAAGGTGGTAACGAAAAAGGAAAAGGGCGCAGAAGATCTCGTAAGAGGAAATTGGCCAAAAACCAACTCACGGCTCATTGGTGCCGTATTCTACAAATTTCTGATCAACGACAAGCCTTTTCGTGTGGACGAGGAAAAATGCATTGGCTGTGGCAAATGTGCCAACGTTTGCAGCGTTGGCAACATTGAAATGGAAAATGACAAATTGCCACAATGGAAACACAACGGCGACTGCATGACCTGCTTCAGCTGCTATCACCACTGCCCTACCCATGCCATTGAGTTCGGCAACAGAACAAAGAAAAAGGGACAATATTTTTTTAAACAAAAGACAAAATAAATGAGAAAAATACTACTCACTCTCGGTTTGGCGTTTACCATGGCTTCCTCATGGGCAGCCAAGGCGTGGAACATGCCTGTCACCGTCACACAACCCGATGGCACCACCATCACCGTTTACCTGCACGGCGACGAGGATTTCAGCTGGTACACTTCTGCCGACGGAAAAATTCTGATGCGCAACGGCAACACATTTACACCTATATCGGAAACCAAAGAAGAATTCTTTGCCAAGGCAGCAGCCATACGCAAAGCCAACGCCATGAGAAGAGAGCCTGTCAGCGGCAGTTCCCGACAGCTGTTTCCACATACAGGCAGCCCGAAAGCATTAGTTATCTTAGCAGAATATCCCGACAAGAGATTTTCTCTCACAGACCCCAAACGCTCGTTCGAGCAATATCTGAACAAAGTTGATGGCATCCAAGAGGACTTCGGCGCATACGAGCACAGAAATGCAGGCAGCGTAAGACAATATTTCAGCGACATGAGCAACGGCACATTCACTCCTCAGTTTGACGTTGTAGGTCCTGTCACACTTCCGCAAAACATGGAATACTATGGCGGAACAAACAGTACCGGCAGCGACGAGAGAGTGAGCCAGATGATTATAGACGCTTGCGACCTCGTGAAAGACGATGTAGATTTTTCTACATACGACAACAATGGCGACGGATACATTGACCTCGTTTACGTAATCTATGCCGGCTATGGTCAGAGCATGGGCGCTGCCAACAACACAGTTTGGGCTAAGGCGACATACGTCACATCTGGTCAGCAATACAACGGAAAGACTCTATACAGGGCAGGTGTCAACAACGAGCTTCTCGGCAACGAATACGCATTCAACGGCGAAAAACGCATCACTGGTTTGGGCCTCTTCATCCACGAGTTCTCACACTGTCTCGGGCTCCCAGACTTCTATGCCACAAGAAATACATCGGTGGCAAACGACAATCAGGGCATGGAAGACTGGAGCGTAATGGACAACGGCCTTTACAAATACAACGGCTGGATTCCAACCGCATATACGGCATGGGAGCGTGAGGCCATGGGATGGCTCGAAATCGATGACCTCGACACACCACAGCAGCTGAAAATGGAAACCGTAGACCGTGGCGGCAAGGCATACAGAATTAAAAACAACGCAAACGCCAACGACTACCTCATCATACAACGCATACAGAACAGATATTGGAACGAGCGCCTCGGCGACCCGTCGCAGAAACTCGACGGGCTTCTCGTATATCATGTTGACTACAAGGAAAGCGATTTTTCCATTAGCTACAACAACGTGAACAACAATGTCGGGCATCCGTACATGGCGATAGTGCCTGCCGACGGACTGCTTGTCAGCAGCTATAAAATTTCGAATGCGGCAGAACCTGCAGAAGGTGAATATACAACAGCACAATACAGAACACAGCTAATGGGCGACGTGTATGGCGACGCCACCCTATCGGGTGTGAGCCATTTCCTGCAAACAGCCGATATTCCAAACAGCGCATGGTGGACAGAAGGCTCAAACGTCAACATCTACAACATCCACCTGACAGATGACGGGGACATGTATATTGACTTCAATAAAGAGTTTGCGACAGCCGGAATAAACGGCACAACGGCAGACAAAACCTCAAACTGCATATACAACATAAACGGTACACGCATGCATGACGACATCCGGCTGTTACCAAAAGGTATATACATTGTAAATGGCAAGAAAGTTGTGAGATAACAACTCGGCTTATAAAAAGAAAATGGCGCACCAACAGCTTCCTCACTGTCGATGCGCCATTTTTATATATTATAGAAATTGAAATTTCAAAATTAGCAAGTGAATAAAAACAATTTGTGCCCGTGAAAGGATTGGTTTGGTGTTCAAAGCTTCTCAAAAAAAACGCCGTTTTTGAGGCGAACAATAGTCATAAACGCCCGAAATACAAGAGTGTTGTGAGCATATACGATGAATTTTTAATGTTGCGTCATAAGTGTACTGATTTTAATGGGATACTTATAACGTATAGAAAAACTATTTCGCAGAACCATTGTCTCACATTATAGAGAAAATAATTTGTTCATTTTAGGAAAAAGTTGTAATTTTGCATCACCTGCAATGACGAGTATTATTCTGCCAGTTTGAATTTGGTCTGCACATACGATCATGGCCATTTGACTTGCACGGTCAATTAATAATAGATTCTTATTCCTTTGATATAGTTTATGAGACTTCTAAATATAGCACTACATGTTATTTTGTTTGTCTTGTTTCCGTTTTTAGGAAATGGCAAATTGCCATATCTCGGTGCGGACACTGACGGACAAAATGCATTTAATGCTATAGATTCGTTAGTATCAGTTCTACACAAAAGGCCTCAGATACATGAGAATATCTACATGCACGTTGATAACCAATGCTATTTTAAAGGTGACACACTGTGGTATAAGGCGTATGTGGTTCGTAGTGACAATATGCACCCTACAGACATCAGCAAAGTATTGTATGTTGAACTGTTGACACCTGACGGATATTTAGTAGAGAGGCAGCAGCTGCACATAGATGAAGGCGGCACGGCAAACGGACAATTCGCATTGTCCGACAGCCTGTACTCTGGATATTACGAAATGCGGGCATATACAAGATGGCAGCTGAACTTCAACTATACTATAAAAGAGCATAAGTCATTCAATCGCCATCATTTCTACAACAAACAGTTTGAGGACGACTATTTCAGAGTTTTCGAGGGATTGTACTCACGAGTTTTCCCTATTTATGAGAAGCCTTCCCATAAAGGAGATTTTAAGGATAAGCGCATTGTTCCAAGACCCAGGCAGAGGCTATACACAGATGCTCCCAAGCTAAATGTCAGCTTCTATCCTGAGGGGGGCAAGCTCGTTGAGGGAATGGAAAGCCGGGTTGCTTTTGAGGTAACAGACGAGAGCGGCAAAGCGGTACTGACAAATGGATATTTGGAAGACGGCACCATTATTAAGCCTGGCTACATGGGGCGTGGCACATTTATGTTTACGGCCAAAGTATCAGACAATTACGCCGAGTTCACATACATGGGCAAGAATTATAAATTTCCATTGCCAAAACCCACAAAAAAAGGATGCGTGGTAAATTATGACTACAAGAAGCAGCTGCTAACTCTAAATGCAAACATTCCACTTGGAGCAATATCTTTCATGCATCATGGACGTTGCCAGCATTTTGAGAGACTACAGCCTGATGCCAGACAGTTCTCGATTAAAAACATCAGGCTGAATACAGGCATAAACGAAATTATAGTATATGGCAAAGATGCTGAGCCTTTAGCCTCAAGGCTTATTTTCATTAATAATGATGACGTTGGGAAAAAGCTCGATGTAAAGCTGCCTGAAGTAATATCGGCTTACGAGCATGTACCTTTTAACGTTCATTGTCCTGACACCAACAGTTTGAGAACTGTCAGTATATCAATCAGAGACTGTACGGATGACGACATGACATATAACGACGGCAATATTCTCACAGAGTTGTTGCTTACTGGTGAGTTGAAAGGTTTTGTTGCCTGCCCGTCATTTTATTTCAACAACAGCAAAATTATCCACTACAAAGAATTGGATGTGTTGATGATGGTGCAAGGATGGAGAAAATATAAAAGAATAACTCAAGGACGGTATTTGCCTGAGAAAGGACTTGCCTACGAGGGACAGATTTTACCAATAAGCAAGAACCTTTCTGACGAAAACGACTTTCTAACGCAAGGAGAAAAAACAGATGAGCAAAACAACATAAAGGAGGACAAGGATAAAGATAATGAAATCAACAATGACGAATACGGCACTATAGAAGAAGGTGATGATGAATATGATTATGACTTTGAGGCAAAAAATCATAAAAAGCGCATTAAGAAGAGTGTATTTGCAGAGGCTGAGATAATAATAAACGGAGAAGTTTTTGGCGAGGTTCAAAAAATTGACAAAAACGGATATTTCAAATTTATTCTGCCAGAGTTTGAAGGGCAGTCTATTCTGTTTATTACGGCATACAACGAGAAAGACTCTTTGAAGAAAAGCCTTAAAAACAGAGGTGACAAGACGGTTATGAAAGGCGGATATCCAGAGTTCTACATAAAACGGAACATGTTTTTTCCCCAGTACTCCCTGCCATACACATGGTACCAGGTTAACATGCGTGACTCTTTGGATGACGCAGACTTTACCGACGAGATATTCTCACAATACAGTTTGGACAAGGTCAATGTTCTGCCTACTGTAAAAGCAAGAAAGCTAAGAAAATCAAAAAAAAGCTTGGATATGCGAAAGCCGGCAATAGTTTGGGACGCCTACAAGCTTTATAACGATGTTGTTGATGCCGGACTATGCCAAGGAGTCTACGACCCACATGTGTTCCCCCTACAGGCTTCATTATTTCTATTTGGTTATATGGAGTCCCATGACGAAATCAAAGTGCGGGGCATGGTGGAAGGTGCGACATATATGAGAAATTACTCCTATGGCGGCCGCGAATATGACAGGCCTATTACAAGCTTTTTACTCATGAAATACATACAATTTAAAATGGCTAAGAGTTTTCGGGTCTTTAGCGATTTTGACAAACGTAAAGGCAGAAGTTTGGAACCCGACGGAGGCCCAAACGTCACAATGGTTACAGAGCGAATACCTCATGACGGAACAAGATACGTTTACCGCGACAGAAGATATGTGTTCCCAGGATATAATTATACTATGGAGTTCTATTCTCCCGACTATTCACAACAAACTCCACAGAAACCGAAATACTACCGCAGAACTCTATATTGGAATCCAAATGCGGAAATTGATGCAGACGGAACTTTCAAAGACACATTTTATGGAAACTCGCATGAGTGCAAGCTGTCAATATCAGCATGCGGAATAGGAGATGACGGACAAATTTATTATACAGAATGACAATTATCATGGATAAATTCTTTCCCAAATATTTTACACATATTATATCATTTTTAATAGTATTTGGAACAACATTTTTGTGTACCAGTTATTTTACAGATGAGACTTTATACCCCAAATGGGTAGCTACAATTCTTATATTATGTCTTGTTTCAATCACAGGTCTAATTAAGAAAACAAGTTCTCATAAATATTTCTCTAAAGAATTATTCGAATATGACATAGTTTACTTATCCGCATTACAATGTATTATATTGTATTTTCAAGAAAAGGGTCACGTTCCAAAAAACGTTGTATATTCGTTTGGAAGTTTTGACAATGTAGCAGGGTTTGTAAGTTATATTTGTTTAACTCTACCACTTGGTATAAATAACGTCAAAAAGAAAAAGAGTGCCTCAAGAATTGCATTATTAATTTGTAAAATTATAACACTATTTGCCATTATATATAGCGAATCGAGAATTGGAATAATAAGCTGTGCTATTTTTCTTTTAATGATAACCTGTAGTAATTGTAGTATGCCTATTAGGAAAAGCATATTTATAGTCTTGACATCTTCAACGATATTAACCATTATTTTATTTTTTGCAATGAAACAAGATTCGAGTAAAGGGCGATTATTTATTGCTACTCGTACAATTGAATTAATAAAAGAAAAACCTATATTTGGATATGGTTATAATGGTTTCTGTAAAAAATACATGGAAGCTCAGGCTGAATTCTTTAAAAACAATCCACATAGTGAATATGCAATATATGCTGATAATGTTCACCATCCCATGAGTGATATACTTTTAATTATTTTTGAATTTGGATTGTTTGGATTGTTGATTTTTGTCGGATATGTATTGTTATTCATAAAATTGAGTACGAGACAAGATGCAAATACCGCTTTCAAAAAACTAAGTATTTTATTGATATTAATAATTTGGATACTATTTTCATACCCACTTCGTTATCCATTCACATGGATTGCTATAGCATATTCATTATACAAAATTCTACCCTCTAATATTAAATGCAAAAAATCAATTTATACATATATGCAAGTCTTAACAGTAGCATTAGCTATGTTTTGTCTTCATTCAATGACAATTGACCGAAATTGGCGATTAGCACAAAATAATTATGATGATGGAAAAATCAAGAAAGCACTCCTTCTCTATAATCAATTATATCAAGATAAAAAGTCTGACTATAAGTATCTTTATGACTATTCTTATGTATTATATAGTATTGGACAGAAAAAAAAGGCCTTGCAAGTGGCATTAAAATGTTCTAATTATCTATCTGATTATCATCTTTGCTTACTATCGGGATACATATACAGAGATATGAAGAATTACAAGATGGCTATAGAAATGTTTGAAAAAGCTCATTTCATGTGTCCGTCAAGAATCGTTCCGTTATATGAACAGTATATTATTTTTCGGACAACAAATAATAATGAAAATAGAAGTAAAATGGCTAAAAGGATTAAAAAGTTTCCAATTAAGATTATGTCTTCCAAAGTAAACAGTATACTAAATGAACTGGAAATTCTTGAGGCTGCATATAAATAATTTCCTTCATTTGGGTAAAAGCAATAACAAATATTAGATGATTTCGTCATCAGGCGAAATAGCCTCACGTCTATAACAGCTATGCAGTACAACATATTGTCGACGGCCAGACGCTTTGTGGCTTACCTCTAAACAAGCCAAACTGACACCTGACAAAATTTTGGCAACGAAAAAAAATCGTATAATATTTGGTTGTTCGGATAAAATCGTTTACCTTTGCACCCGTTATCTGAAACACTATCTCATATTGTTGCCGATATGGCTCAGTTGGTAGAGCAACGCATTCGTAATGCGTGGGTCCCGGGTTCGAGTCCCGGTATCGGCTCCTCTTGCAGTTTTTTTACATTGCGGTAATAGCTCAGTTGGTAGAGCACAAGCTTCCCAAGCTTGGGGTCACGGGTTCGAGCCCCGCTTACCGCTCACAGAAATATCAATATGAGATTTTTTGTCACATTATTCCTATTAATCTATCAAGCCATTTCCCTTAATTGTGTCCGGGCTGAAGATATGAAAGCAGAAATAAATTCTGCCGACAACAGTTCTATGAATAAAAACGAAGACACGGAGCACAACCTTGCCAACACCAAGATTTTTTTTAACGGCATAGAGACGGACAAACAGGTTGTAGGAATAACTTTCAATGACAACACCACTACTCTGACATGGAGCGACAACACTATCATGACAGGCAAAGCCGCCGAATCGCTTATTTCCATAGCCCTCACCGGCGACGCAGAGCAAAATATTGACAAAGTGAGGATTTTCGTTGTCGGCGGCATATACAGCACCCTTATAAACATCAACGGCATAGATGCAAATTCCGATTATTGCATATACAATATGAAACAGCAAAAAGTATTGGAAGGCAAAACCGGCAGCACGACAACAACAATAAATATCAGCGGGCTAAACACGGGAGTTTACTACCTGAAAAGCAACAGAACCATCGTGAAATTCACAATTGGGCTGAACAACAATATGTTGTCTAAATATTGACGAGATAACCTGTAGGGCCGCTATGTATAGCGGCCGCAAACAATAAAAGCAATCAGTAATATTCATGTAGGTTCCTTTTATTGCGGCCGCTATACATAGCGGCCCTACAATTTCCCAGCATAAAATTTCCACAGAGCCCCCACAAAACCACATAAAATATACTTAACTTTAAAAAAAAACAGACCAAAAGTTTGGCAGTTAAAGAAAAAGGTGTTACCTTTGCACTCGCAATTCAGAAATGAGCCTTTTAGGTCATCTAAAAACGGCAAATATGCGTCCTTAGCTCAGTTGGTAGAGCAACTGACTCTTAATCAGTGGGTCTAGGGTTCGAGCCCCTAAGGACGCACAAAGCCTAACCACGAGGTTGGGCTTTTTTGTTTTATTAAGTTAAAGTTTACAAACAAAATTGGCAACTTCATCATATTTTTCATAATTTTGCGTTGTTTTAGGCAACTAAACCCCATAAGCACTTGAGCACAAAGTACTTATCACAGATAACACAACAATATGAGACAGCTAAAAATTCAGAAAAGCATCACCAATCGCTCCAGTGAGGCATTGGACAAATACCTCGTGGAGATAGGCCGTGCCCCGCTGATTTCAATTGATGAGGAAATTGAACTGGCACAAAAAATCAAAAAAGGGGGACCTGAGGCAGAAAAGGCCAAGGAACGCCTTGTTACTGCAAACTTAAGGTTTGTGGTATCTGTGGCAAAACAATATCAGCACCAGGGACTTACACTAACCGACCTTATCGATGAGGGAAACATTGGCCTGATAAAAGCAGCCCAAAAATTTGATGAGACCAGAGGTTTCAAATTTATCTCGTATGCCGTCTGGTGGATTAGGCAAAGTATTTTGCAGGCTATTGCGGAACAAAGCCGCTTTGTAAGGCTGCCCCTAAATCAGGTTGGCTCACTGAACAAGATAAACCACGAGATAAGCAAATTTGAGCAGGAACACCAAAGACGTCCGTCGATAGCTGAACTCTCGGAGGCCACAAACATAGATCAGGAGAAAATTATGCAGAGCCTGATGGCTGACGGACATCATGTAAGCATAGACGCGCCATTCCAAGACGGCGAGGAGAACTGCATGCTCGACGTGATGCCAAGTGGCGACGACAGCCGTACAGACAAGGTCGTAGACCACGAGAGCATGGCTTTGGAGCTGAACAACGTTCTGAAAGACGTGCTCAAGGAAAGGGAAATTATAATTATCCGCGAGTGTTTCGGCATTGGATGCCAGGAGAAAGGACTTGAGGAGATTGGCGACCAACTCGGACTTACCCGTGAGCGTGTGAGACAAATCAGAGAAAAGAGCATTGCAAAACTCAGAGAAAGCGGAAACGTGAAAATCCTGATGAAATACTTAGGGTAGACGACAGCTGCTGAAGAAAAACAAAATTATAGGGAGAAGCTTGGATTTATGCTTCCAAGCTTCTTTTTTTATGAACGAGGATATTCTTATTATGCGCAAATCTAATATCGCCCAAAGTAAGCATAACTCCAAATACCAGATGAGCCTGTCTTAACCCTATGAGTGGGTTCTATAAATTAGCCTTGTCAGATTTTTAATATTTAACGGCGGTAATTTTTAGCCCCCACCTATAAAACGCGGAAAAAAAATACGGCATGGTTCACCTTCCAACGCAGCCGCTTGCGATGGTCAATGAAGCCGCTTGCATTGGCCATCGCAAGCGGCTGCGTTGGAAGGTGACTTTTGAGCAGGAAATATTGGCAGTTTTTCTCACATACCGTTTTGCACAGTAACCCCCACTCATATAATAAAAACTATGGACTATAGAACACACACACTCCAAGCTGAACTTTTTTTTTATGGACAATGCATTTTTATATCAATAAAAGTTTGGGATTTACAAATTATTATTTACTTTTGCAGCAATAGAAAAAACAAAAAAATACGAGAATTTTATGAGAGATAAAAAAACTTTAAATTTAAAGACCTTGAACAAAAGCAACGTTTGGGAACTTCAGGAAAACGACATCTTCCGGCTCTGGGAGGCAGGAGAGAAAGATGCTGACCTGAAAGACAACATCCGTCACTACACGGAAATTATCAAAAGTGCTTTTGAAATGGAAGAGATTAAGGTCGACAAGCCCGAAGTGATAAAAAAATACGAGGCCCGCGACTTCAAGATTGGGATACTTAGAATAGACGAATCGAACAGAATGAAATATGCCGTAAAGAAACGTCCTATTCAGAGAGTAACCGACCTTACTTACGAAAATATCAGACATATATCTGCGGCAAAACTTCTTGAGGTTATCGACAGGAACTTCGGCGGCGGATGGGATTCGCTGTCACAAAGCATACAAGACATTATAATGGCAGGATTCGACATCAGCACCACTACCCTGCCAAAAGACCGGCTGCACAAGGCTGGCGGATTGTACGAGAAGAAAGTCGCAGACGGTTTCGAAGTTCTCGAAATTGCCAAGGGAACATGGGTTGAGGCTATTTTCGCCAAGGAAAAGCCAGAAATGGAAAAACCGAAGATGAAGTTTGAGAAAGAAGACTTCGACAACGACGAGGACATAGACGACGAGGACGCACAGAATGTTGACAGGTTCGCCCAGGACGAGGATGAGGACGATGACACTTTTGACGAGGACAAGCTCACAGAAGAAAGCTATCGCACCACTTTCGACACAAATCCCGAAGACCTAAATCTTGAGGCTGCAGACGTGGCAGAGGACGACGATTATTGATTTCGAGACATAAAATGATAAGCGAGGGGTAAAATTATAGAACTATCAAAACATCCATTGTTTACTCCTCGCTTTTGTATATTATATTTACCTTACATATATAATGAAATTACAAACGCAACAGGCTGAAAACCGAGATGCTATCGGCTGCGGCGAAAAAGACATACGGCTGCGTTGGCAAACAGATTATTAATCTTACGGGCAACAGATTATTAATCTTACGGGCAACAGATTATTAATCTGTTTGAGAACGCATATATAAGGGATTAGGAACGCAAAAGGCCGCCACAGCAACAGCAACTGGTTGATATGGCGACCGAGACTAACAGCATTGCAAAGATTTACTCACAACAGAATAATACGAAGTCGTAAGCTTCTTTGCTGTTTCTTTCTAAAAAGAGCATACTTATCTCCCATCCAAGAGAAGAAGAGTCTGAGACTGCAAATATTTCTGAGTTTATTTCAAAATTGCAGACCCTGCTTTTTGCGACTCTTGTATTTCGTTGTTGCGCTGCACCTTCTTACCATACGGAAGTGTATATGAGAGTGTGAGCGAAACCGACCGGGCGAGCCCACTTGACCAAGCCCAGCCATGTGAAGAATAACGGTCAGAGTCGAAATCAGAGTAATAACGGTTGCTGTTGAACCAGTTATAGAATTGTAGCCCTGCCTTGAAATCTCCTATCGCATAGTTAGCCATCACTCCGTATGTGCTTTTGTAATGATTGCGGAAACCATAGCCGAAAGGCTCAAGGCTCTTGTTTGGTGTCCGATAATATAGAACGAAAGAAAAGTTCTTGAAAAAGTAATTGGCTTGTACGCTCGCATTAATCAGATTCATCGTCTGCGCATCAATTCCTGTAGCAACAATACGCTCAACCCGCCCTGTAGCTCTGAGTGATAAAGAATTATCAAACAATTTAAGCGTAGCTGACAAATGCCCAGAATACTGATGAAAGTCTCCGCTGTTTATGACTTTGTGTATCAGCCCGTCATATCCATGCATTGAAAAATATTCACTCGCAGCTTTATTCAGATACCCATGATATTCAGCTGTTGCAGCCAAGCTCAACCTATTCGTTGGTATATATGTATATGAAGCCGATGCAGTAATGAAGGTGGTGTTGCGCAAGTCGGGATTACCTTGCAGCCACAATAGCTCATTGTTCTGTACTATCGCAGAATTTGAGATTGAGCCTGCCGGATAATTGTTACCCCACCATCCCTCAACAGATGCCGAATGTCTGTCATTAATTTTGTAATTAAGTTGCAAACCGAGTCGCGGATTCCATTGCTCCAAGGTCTTTACTCCGTTCAGACGACTGAGAACATACGACACTCCCATGCGTGAATACAAGCTAAGTCCACACTTCCAGTTCTGCATATATTCCAAAAACAGCATGTTTTCTGACGACAGAAGTTTCTGCAATCCATTGTATGAACCTTCGTAGCCTGTATGATATATATAGTTGTAAGTCAATAATGATGTCCGAAAAGTATTGTTGCGGGAGAATATCTTCGAATATTGAATAGTTGCATTTGGTGCGTATGATGATTCCTCGTTGTTATTTATTATCGGTGACTGGCTGCCAAGCTGGTATGTGGAGTTCCTACGAGTGCTTCCATAAGCAAAATTCAAATATGCCAACAATGTATTGTTTTTCGGCAATGTGAAATAATAATAACCCATAAAACGTGGAGTAATTGTCTGGTCCGTCCCTTTCGACAATGCCGATGTTGGAGAGAAAACATCATCAGAGTATGTCATTGATAATAAGTTCTTTCCCATAGGTGATGCTGAGCGATGGAAAGATACAGAGTTAATAATCTGTGTTGTCTGATTTACGTAAGTGGCACGGAAAGTGGCTGACTGCGAATTGCTTTTACTTATATAGTCCGAACCAGATTGCGATGTCCGAGTGATTTCGTCAAAATGGCGGTCGCCTATAGTTATGTCATGGAATGTCTCAACCTTGTAGCTGTCATTGATATTGCTATGTGTGATATTGCCTGACGCATTGGCATCAAAAGTCCAGTTCTTGTTTACAAGTTTAGAATACAACATACCACCGCCATGGTCAATGTTAAGAGTTGTGCCTGCAGTAGTAAGTTTAGTGTAACCGCCCCATTCGTATTTGCGCATTATGTAGTTTATTACATTTGGACTTCCTTCAAATCTCGGGTCCTCAGGATATTGCATCACCTCAACACGCAGCACATCCTCGGTGCGCATTCCTTGCAAATCTTCGTTCGATGCCTTTTTAAAATCAATAAACATAGCGACATCTTTACCCGTATATGTTTTTACCGACATAGAGCCAGGAGTGATGTCAAGCTGCGGAATATTCATCAGCAACAGCAGATGTGAGGCATCTGTAGCTACCTTTTTGACTTTATTTCCAGGAATATATACTACACCACGGTCAATAACACGTTGTGTACGTCCTTCTACAGCAACCTGTTTCAATTGTGTGGCAGATACGGGCATAACAATGTTGCCAACATTGAAGCTGCCGCACTTATGGTAGACCGTATGATAGCCGAGGCTGCTCAGTTTTGCGATTACATTTCGGCTGTCACAAGGAATAGAGAAGCGTCCGTAAGCATCGGCTATGCCGTAGGTTATAGCTGTTGAGTCAGACGGAGAAAGCAATATAACCGTGGCGCCGGCAACAGGCTCATTATCGTTGCCGATGGCTGTTCCGCGGTAAATAAATTTGCCACGCTGCAGAGCCTCGATATAGAAATCGTTGCCTTTTTTGATTACGGAAACAGGATTTCTGCCAACAGCTTTGTACAAGGCATCATAAGCGTTGTCTGTGCTTACTACAGCCGATGTGCGGTAGTTGCCGAGTTCCTTGTAAATGAAGGCAATATTTATGTCGGAGTGATCTTTACTTATTCTAACAATAGCCTCTGAAACAGGGGTATTATTAAATGTATAATTGAATTTTTGGGCATTGGCTGAAAAGAAAGTCATCACAGCCAATACCAATGCAAGTGCAGTCTTCATTTTCAGTCAATGGTTAAGGTTTTGCTATTTTGTGTAATGTTAATTTGCTCAAACGTATTGAGTTGGGCAACGACATCGTCAAGAGAAAGTGCCGGGTCGAGTTTATAATACAGATGCAGCAATGCAGCCTCTTTATTGTTGAACCTCACTTCAACTCCATAGCGTTTAGCTACGGCTTTCATTATGTTTTCAAGGCTTTCATTCTCGAACATTATAGGAGTCAAATCAACATTAACAGAGTCAGTCGGAACTGCAATGCTATCCTTTGCTACCGCGACATCAGATTGCATTGTTATGATATCTGCTTTAGCTATTGGCTCAGCCCAGCGACCAGTTAATGTGAAGGTAACAACAATGCCAGCAGCAATTGCTACAATAGACGTAAAAATAATTACGGCTGTTGAGGCAGCTCTACTTCCAAACAATGCAAAGATTTTATGACGAGATTTGTAGCTATGCTTATTAGAGAAATTATCCCATTCAGCTTCTACATCAATTTCTTTGCTTGTTTCAACTGTGGAATCAGTCTTACAGAGAAGATTGTAGATTTCTCTCGTCTCTTTGTCTGACAAGATAGACTCCAACTGCTCCGAAGTATAATTTTCGGGATGCTCGATAATATCAAGCACAATTTCGTACTTATCCATTTTCTTTGAGTTTTTTACGGATTAATGCCAGTGCATGACTCAAATGACGATATACGGCAGCTTCGCTTATACACATAATCTCAGAAATTCGGGAGAACTTCATTCCTTCGGAAAATCTCAGATCCATAACACGTCGGGCCTGTGGAGAAATATCATTTTTAATAAGGATATAAATCCTCGAAATGGTTTCCTCGTCAGGCCAGTCTTCGATGTTGTATTCCTCATTCTCAAGGAAATATCGGTTGACTATACGCTGATGAATACTACAATCTCGGATATGGTTAAGACAACGGTTGCGAACCGCCTTGAGAAGATAACCGCCAGAGATGATGAAATCAGCTCTGGCATCGAGAAGTGAGACAAACACATCATGGACGATGTCGCGCGCAAAATCATCATCGTGCAGAAGTGCCACCGCCATGCGGAACATCTGCGCATAATGTGCTTTGAAAAGCTGCTCTATGTCGTTTCTGTCTGTCATACACTATAAAGACACACAACATCCTGAAAACTCAACGCTGAAAGCAAAAAAAATAGAGATTTTTTGTTTTCGGCTACAAAAATTGCAGAAAATAGCACTATTCGTTTAAAGGGGCATATCTATCTGCAATAATCATAATAATACCAATAGGTTTTACCATAAGAGTCACGGAGATTATTTCTGCATTCTATAGGGTTATTGAATTTTTTCTTCATTTCCTGATAATCCTTATAGTTGGTATCAAGCACATTGTCTTGATAAACTATGACGGGATTAGCACGGAGGTGTTTGTAAAGCGCCAAAGCCTCACTGTAGTGTTTAGGTAAATTTTGTGTTCCGTATAGTCGCACAACCTCTTTTGCGAAAACATCTAAATTGCGGTTAAGAAGCAATGCGCACAGCTTGTAGTCACGGGCTGATTTACGGACATAGCGCAAGCGTGTGTCTGTATGCAGCAACATCTTGACTGTTGTTCCGTTGGGCTTCATGGCATCTGCTCCTCCCACTAAAGGATATTCGAAAAGACGCTCGGGCAACACGTTGGTTGCAGCCAAAGCGTAAATGCGCAACATCGTCAGACTGCTGTCTGTAGCCTGCGACTTATAGCCAACCCGCAAAGCCTCATCGTATTTGCGTTCAGAAAGACATTTCTCAACTTTCATCCGGTAATGGAACACCTCGTCAGAATTACTGAATGTTCCGACAAGGAAAAACATGACGGACATTGTCAAAACATTTATCCAAGCCATGCGTGAGAAGAAACCATGCGAGGCATTCTCCGGCTCATAGGACAACACTTCTTTTGCAACATATACAACTACTCCCCAAACTGCGATAAGCAAAGGGAATACCCAAAGCCATGCGCCAAATGAAAATCCCTTATCCATTTCCGGACTAACATCGGTGAGAATGGTAAGTACAAGAAGCGAAGGGAAATAGGTCAGGGCGTGGGACCGCGACTTCAACTTCAAAAAGCCCATCACCACCACTTGCAGAAGATAGAGAGTCAGCATGATAAGCAATGCGCCTATGAAAGCATCGTAAGTGGTCTTTCCGCCAGAGAGCACATGCTGCGCCATGGCAAGCAGATCAGCTTGATAATTATAAAGATAAAAAAAAGTAAAAAGCCCAAACAGCAGAGCAATTGTTATCCGCATTATGACGGTGTCGTCACGCCTTGTTTTATTCATCGGTAAAAAAGTCCCCCGCCCCTGGCGGGGGATGTCATTAAATATTATTTTTATTATGATCCCCCACCCGGGGGCAGGGGGCTTTCTCTACTTCTTTCTGAGCACCACAGCCGAACGGGCAGGAATATAAAGCTTCAGCCATTCCTTGTGGTCAGCCTCATAGAGCTTGTCGAAGTTGGTGAAATGGGTAACAGTATCGTCAGTCAGACCATTACCGCCAAAATCAGGGTTATCGGTATTAAGCACAACCTCGTATACGCCTGCCGGAACTATGAAACCATAATCGGTGTAAGAGCGGTTTGGAGAGAAGTTGAACACGAAAATCAGGTCACCGCGCATATACGCCAATATCTGGTCGCCGTCGTTGTGCCAAACTTCCTGAACCGGAGTCTTGTTGAAATCTTTCTCGCTCTTGATGACTTTTAGCATCTCACGGTCGAAATCGCCAAGATAATGATAGTCAAGCTCCTTATTGTCGACAAGATTCCACTGGCGGCGCGCATATTTATAGCTCCATCCGTTGCCCTCGCGCGGGAAGTCAATCCATTCAGGATGACCGAACTCGTTACCCATAAAGTTCAGGTATCCGCCATTGATTGTACTGGCAGTAACAAGCCTTATCATTTTGTGAAGAGCTATGCCACGGTGCGCCATGAAGTTCTCATCGCCCTTCTTGAAGTGCCAGTACATGTCGGCGTCGATAAGACGGAAGATGATTGTCTTGTCGCCGACAAGTGCCTGGTCGTGGCTCTCGCAATAAGAAATTGTTTTCTCGTCGCTGCGTCTGTTCTTAACCTCCCAGAAAATAGAACTTGGCTTCCAGTCCTCGTCTTTCAGTTCCTTAATGGTCTTAATCCAATAGTCAGGAATGTTCATTGCCATGCGGTAGTCGAAGCCGTAGCCTCCGTCCTTGAACTTAGCAGCCAGTCCGGGCATACCGCTCACTTCCTCGGCAATTGTTATAGCCTTTGGATTAATCTCGTGGATAAGCAAGTTGGCAAGAGTGAGATAGCAGATGGCGTTGTCGTCCTGATGACCGTTGAAATAATCCTGATATCCGCAAAATGCCTCACCGAGCCCGTGGCTATAGTAGAGCATAGAGGTCACGCCGTCGAAGCGGAAACCGTCAAAATGATATTCGTTGAGCCAGAATTTGCAGTTGCTCAACAGGAAGTGGATAACCTCATTTTTGCCATAGTCGAAGCAAAGGCTGTCCCAAGCCGGATGCTCACGCCTGCCGCCAGGATAGAAATACTGATTTGGGTCGCCGGCAAGATTGCCAAGTCCCTCAATCTCGTTTTTAACCGCATGAGAATGAACGATATCCATAATGACTGCGATGCCGTTTTTATGAGCCTCGTCGATAAGTGCCTTCAACTCCTCTGGAGTGCCGAAACGGCTTGACGCTGCGAAGAACGAGCTTACATGATATCCGAACGAGCCATAGTAAGGATGCTCCTGGATGGCCATTATCTGGATACAGTTGTAGCCGTCGGCAATGATGCGCGGAAGCACGTTGTCCTTGAACTCGGTATATGTGCCAACCTTCTCGGCATCCTGTCCCATTCCGATATGGCATTCATAGATAAGCAATGGAGATGTTGTCGGTTTAAATTTCTTCTTTGACCATTCGTAAGGCGTAGTGTCCCAAACCTGTGCAGAGAATATTTTTGTGGTCTCGTCCTGAACCACACGCTGTGCCCAAGCGGGAATTCTCTCGCCATGACCGCCTTCCCAATAAACGTGCATTTTGAAAAGGTCGCCGTGCTTTATTGCCTTTGCAGGCAATTTCAACTCCCAATTGTCTGTGCCCTTGAGTCTCTTCGCACGATACTTATCAGACTCTGCCCAATTGTTGAAGTCACCTACAAGATATATATCTGTGGCGTTAGGTGCCCATTCTCTGAACACCCATCCGCGTGCGGTTTTGTGGAGTCCGAAATATTCGTAACCGTTGGCAAAATCAGAAAGAGTCTGCTTTCCGTTGCCTGTGAGTTCTGACAGTTTACTCAACACATGGTCGTGTCGTCCCCTGATGGCATCCTCGAACGGCTCGAGATAAGCGTCGTTCTTGACAAGCCCTATATGTTTTACAGCAGCGGGCTTTGCTGCTTTCTTGGTTACAGCCATAGTTTTTTATATTTTAACCTTAAATATTGCTTTATGAATTTTGCCTGTTCCGATGCAGGGCTGATGTCCGTCTTGCGGAAAGAAAATGGCAAATTCACCAGGCTTGCAATTTACAAGAGTCTCAGCCTTTATACTTGGATATTTTGTAATATCCTTTACCTCGTTGTATTCCACTTCCGGAAGATCAGCCAAAGGCATATAGCCGTATGTCTCTGCTGCGTCAAGCGGAATCTGAATGTCAATCATCTTGCGGTGGGTCTCAAATACAGCCTCCTGCTCAGTTTTGCCCTCAGCAATTGCGATGTTCACAAACAAATCGTCACCAACAATGGGATGCTTGCCAAGCTCAAGCGTTGCAAGGTCGTGCTGACTGATAAACTTAACCACTTCTGCGAAAAGCGGGTTTAGAGAAACATATTTCTCCATGTTTTCCATTGTATCTACTATCATAGCAATAAAGTTTTGAATGTTGTAGTAATATTATTTTAAGATAGAAGTTCTAATCATTGTGCCGGCGCCCGTTCTGATAATACCCGGATGATGTTACTTTTCCGTTGCGGTCTTTCTCCACGAACTTTCCGTCACGTCTGTCGTTTACATACATGCCCTCAAAGCGTTTGCCGTCTTTATCCTCCTCTATGGCCTTTCCGTTTCGGACACCATTTTTGTACACACCCTTGAAACGTGAGCCATCAGAATAGTGTATCACGACCTCTCCCTCAACTTTTCCGTTAAGGAACGAGCCTTCAAAAATGTCGCCTGTCTTTTTTGTCAGCTTGCCGTGTCCGCTCTGTTTGTCTTCTTTCCAGTTGCCAGTATAGACATCGCCATTGCTCCAGACGAAAGTGCCCTGTCCAGACTTGTCGCCCTCAAGGAAATGGCCTGTGTACTTATCGCCGTTGGCATATTTCAGAATACCGATTCCCGTGCGCTCACCCTGAACGTATTCGCCTTCGTAGACATCGCCATTCTGGAATTTGTATATGCCCTTTCCGTTCTGAATGTCGTCAGCCCAGTCGCCAACGTATATGTCGCCATCTGCGTACTTGAACGTACCTTTTCCGGCACGCTGATTACTTGCCCACATTCCATCGTAAACAGTTCCGTCGCCCCAGTCAAAAATACCTTTACCCGACTTTTGGTCATCATCCCAACTGCCATCATAATAGGCACCGTTGGAATAAGTATAGCGTCCCTTACCCTGACGCTTGTCTTTTAGCCAACTGCCCTCGTATTTGTCACCATTGTAGTAGTACATTATACCGTGTCCCTGTTGAAAATCACGATACCAAAGCCCTACGTATTTGTTGTTGTTGTTGAAATAATAGGTTCCCTTACCGTGTTGCTGGTTCTGAAACCATTCGCCCTCATATTTCTCGCCGTCAGCAAAGGTATAGGTGCCAAAGCCATGGCGTTTGCCTTTTACAAACTCGCCCTCATAAATGTTCCCGTTATCAAATGTGATATTTCCTTTTCCATGAGGTTTACCTGAAGCCATCTCACCTTTGTAGACTCCACGCACATTGTCCATCACAACGCTGCACGAGCCAAGTGTAATCTTCTGGGCAGACAAGCCAAATGGCATTAATAATATAAAAAGAGATAATATAGTTTTTTTCATTAATTGCTAAATTGTTAAAATCAACTCCAAAAGTAGCAATTTTCATCCAAAGGGCAAAATGTATTAGTATTTTTTTAGTATTTTGGGCATTTTATTATTACCTTTGCCCACGAAAGACAGAAAACTGCAGAGCCGCAACATGCAGCAGCCCTACAGAAAAACCAACCATATTAACAAAAATAAAAAATGAAATTTATTGGAATTATACCGGCACGATACGCCTCAACACGATTTCCGGGAAAGCCACTGGCTATACTTGGCGGAAAGCCTGTAATCCAGCATGTGTACGAAAAAGCAGCTGCCGTTTTGGGCACAGCATACGTTGCCACTGACGATGAGAGAATTGAGGAAACGGTAAAATCGTTTGGCGGCAATGTGGTTATGACAAGAAACGACCACAAAAGCGGAACCGACAGAATAGCTGAGGCTATGGAGAAGATTGGAGGCGCCTGGGATGTTGTTGTGAACATACAAGGCGACGAGCCTTTCATAGCCAAAAGCCAGATTGAGGAGATTTGCCATTGCTTCGACGATGCCGATACAGAGATTGCCACACTCGGCAAGCCCTTTGAGACTATGGAGGCCGTAATGAATCCCAACTCGCCAAAAATCATTACAGACCTGAAGGGGTATGCCATGTATTTCTCACGCTCGGTAATTCCTTTCGTCCGTGGCAAAGAAGCGCAGGAATGGCTTGAGAATTTTCCATACCTAAAACACCTTGGCATTTATGCTTACAAATGTGAGGTGCTCAGACAAATAACAAAGCTTCCGCAATCGCCGCTCGAGATTGCCGAGAGCCTTGAGCAACTACGCTGGCTGCAGAACGGCTATAAAATCAAAGTTGGCAAAACCGACATTGAGACCGTTGGGATTGACACGCCAGAAGACCTCATGAAAGCAGAGATATTTCTATCGCAGCAACAGAACTTTTAGACAGACAGAAACGTCCGTCGGGCCTGCGGCCTACAACCCACACAATGTTGCCGTCAGCATCAGTAACAACAAGCTGACGGCGCTTTAGCGGCAACGGTACTTTCAGGTCTGACAGAAAATCGTTTACAAGTTTTGTTCCCTTCATTCCGTAGGGGACAAATCTGTCGCCGCTTACCACATTGCGCACAACAAGCGGAAACCTAACTTTTGACGCATCAAGACAAGCCTTTTCGCTTTGCCTGGATATCGTATACCCGTCTGTTATAACAGTCTTTTCTATGCGTAGTTTAACGCTTTGCCCGAACACGTATGTCCCCACCTCTGGAATTTTCTTATTCAAACAGGAAATTTCGTCAAGAGGTTTTAACAAAAGTTTGTTACGGTTTATGACAAGCTCGTGAGATGCCGACAGCCATGTTTTCCCTGTTTCAAGATGCAAATTGGCTGAAATACCAATCACTTGCGAGGAGTTAAATCCGTAGTCTTTAAGAATATCCCACAGCAGGTATTCCGGAGAGGGGAAAGTTTCTAATGCAGGGATATCAATTTCTATAAACCCACCAAATTTTATTACTTTCTTCTTTATCTCACTAAGAGAATAACCGACAATAGCAGATGCCTCGCCAACCCAACGCGACATGTTCAGTATGTTTGACTTAACCGCAGGATTTACTTCTTCTAACAGCGGTATAACGTTAAGCCTCAGTTTGTTACGCTGCACATCGTCAACAAGGTTTGAGCTGTCGGTAACAAAATCTTGATTAAGCCCGCCAAGATACTCCATGATATCTTTCCGTCCGACACAAAGCAACGGACGGATAACATCTCCGTTCCTCGGCGACATGCCTGTCAGTCCGCTCACACCTGTCCCCCGGATAATATTCAACAAAATTGTCTCAACATTGTCGTCCTGATGATGAGCCACGCAAATTGCGTCGGCACCGATATCCGCACGCAACTGCTCAAAATACCGGTACCTCAAATCACGTGCGGCCATCTCGATGCTGACTTTGTGCAATGAGGCATACTCACGGGTATCGAAATGAATGCGGTGAATACAAATGCCCATCCTCTCGCACAGCTTCACACAGAAAGCCTCATCACGGTCGGACTCACCGCCACGAAGATGAAAATTGCAATGTGCAGCCTCGACATTATATCCAAGACTGCACATAATTCTCAGCAAAGCAACACTGTCGGCTCCTCCCGACAATGCCACAATATATTTGCCGCAGGCAGAAAACAACCCATGAGCAGAAATGAATGCAGCCACACGGTTGTGAACAATATTGACAATATCGCTATTCGACATACAATACCAGTCCCTTCAAATATTCACCCTCTGGATGATAAATGTTTATCGGATGGTCGGCAGGCTGATGCAGCTGATGCAAAATTCTAACTTTGCGTCCGGCCTGGGCAGCGGCAGTAAACACGGCATTACGGAAATTGTCTTTCGTGACAACCTGCGAGCAGCTGAAAGTGAAAAGGATGCCACCGGGCTTAATTCTCTCAAAACCTTTTACATTAAGGCGGGTATAGCCTTTCAGCGCATTGCGCAAAGCAGCCCTGTGCTTGGCAAATGCAGGTGGGTCAAGAATTATGAGGTCATATTTTCCGTCGTTTGCATCAAGGAATTTGAAAGCATCGTCACAAAAAGCCTCATGACGCCTGTCTCCTGCGAAGTTTAGCTCAACATTGGAGTTTGTCAGCTCTATGGCCTTGGCGCTGCTGTCCACGGAGTGTACGAGCCGCGCACCGCCACGCATGGCATAAACAGAAAAACCGCCTGTATAGCAGAACATGTTCAACACACTTTTTCCTTTGGCATATTTCTCCAACAGACTGCGGTTTTCTCTCTGGTCAACAAAGAAGCCCGTCTTTTGTCCTTTGAGCCAGTCAACATGAAACAGCAGACCGTTTTCTTTTGTTGTATTCTCGTCACTGCCGCCATAGATAAATCCGTTCTGCTGGCCAAGCTCTGCCTTGTATGGCAGGGTTGTCTCGCTTTTGTAGTAAACATTCTCTACCCTATCTCCCATCACCTTGACAAGAGCCTTGCAGACCTCATGCCGGTACTCGTGCATACCAACGCTATGTGCCTGCATTACAGCAGTTTTGCCATAGCAGTCAACGATTAGTCCTGGCAGGTTGTCACCTTCGCCATGAACAAGGCGATAAGTGTTGTTTTCTGGACTGCCGGCAATGCCAAGGTTTATTCTTACCTCAAGCGCCGATTGCAAACGGCTTACCCAAAATTCCTCATTGATTTCTATATCTCTGAACGACAGCACACGTACGGCAATTGAGCCAATCTGGTAGTGGCCAACAGCGAGAAAAGTGCTGTCTGAGGACAAAACTCGTACAATCTCGCCTTCCGCAATGTTGTCATCACTTCTCAAAATCGCTCCCGAGAATATCCATGGATGAAAACGCCTCAGCGAGTCTTCTTTGCCTCTTTTTAAAAATATGGTTTTGTACATAAATATTTATTATCTGTTTATGTTCGCAAGTGGATAAAAATCAACATGCTTATTTTCAACATTCTGTTTTTTTACGCTTTTGCCCTTTAAGGCACTGCTATTATTCTACTTTTTTCTCAACGTCCCTCACCTCTTCCGGAACAATCTTCAGCTGATAATCGCCCGACTCCCTTAGCCGCATAATTTCCTCGTAAAGATTTATGCAACTCCAGGCATCTGTGGCGGCATACATTTTCTGTTTGTCCGTAAGCACGTCGACCTCCCAGTTTGTCAGTCGCTGCCTTTTGCTGATTTTCTGTCCGAACACATTGGCATATAACTTTTGCAGGCTACGGTCCTCTATGCCCACGCTGCCCACAATATCCTGCAAATCAAGGAACAAGCCCGGAACGAAATCACACCGCTTCTTGAGCATCAGGATATCATCGTGCCACGACAATCCGACCTTCAACACCGTCTTGTCCTCGAGCAGGCGTTTCAAAGCCGGCGTAATGCCTGTGTAGTTGAGTCTGAAAAGAAAACAAGTATCTCTGTTTGAAACCTGCAGCAGAGAGACCTTAAACATTTCCCCGCGCTTAAACGAAGGGCGCGTTTCCGTGTCAACTCCTAAAATATCACTCGACAAAAGGTAGTTGACAGCCTTTTCCGTCTCGCCTTCTGACAGAATAACGATTATTCTGCCAGGAAATTTGAGTTGCGGCAAAGCCGTTATCTCGCGCTTGTCGAACTTGTTATATATTATTCTTCTCATCAGTTTAATGTATGTTGGTGAATTCAGCAAATTCATGTAACAATCTGCAAAATTAGAAAAAAGTTATCAAAATATGGCAGAATATGAGTTTTTTACGCTATTTTTGCAGTAATTTTGCAGTAAAATTTTAAATAAGCATCAATGGCAAAGAAAAAGAGCGAGAAAAAAAGCAAGAGTTTATCAGAGGCACTCGGACTTAAAAGCATATTATCAAATGAGACGACCGACGCACTTTTCGGTCTGTTTTTAATAGCGATAGCCATTGTGGTGGCCATCGCTATGGGGTCATTTCTGGGAACAGGAGAGTCGGATCAGAGCATATTGGAGAACCTCAGACCCGGAGAATGGATGAACGGGGAGCAGCAGTTCACAAACTATTGCGGCTCTTTAGGAGCGCTGACAGCGTACTATCTGATGTCTGTAAACTTCGGAATACCGGCATTTCTGATTCCTATATTCATCATCATGACAGGTTTAAAACTGCTAAGGGCATATAATATCAACCTATGGAAATGGTTCTTCGGAATGGCTTTGGTAATGGTATGGTCTTCTGTGACATTTGCCAAATTCCTTACGCCAATCATGGGCAGCCTGATATTCAACCCCGGCGGCAACCATGGCCTCTATTGTGTACAGCAACTTGAAAACCTTATCGGTCCTCCAGGCCTTACGGCAATATTGCTGCTCGTGGCTCTGGCATTCCTAACATACCTCACCAACGAGACCATCGAGGTAATACGCAAGGCTTTGAACCCCGTAAAATATTTATCGTCGAAAATCAAATTCGACATCACAAACAACATTCACGACGACGAGAGCGACAACAGCACAACAGACGCAACTGCTGGCGATGATTTGGCATACGACGACTCACAAGACACTGACAACGAGAGCAAAGCCAATGTAGTTGACCTTAGCGGCGATACAGATTTAAACACTGACAAAAAATCCACGGCTGACGGAAATTCCATCGAATTGACTGCCAACAACACGGAAGCAGACTCAGACGGACAGTCTACTAATCCCGACCTCACTGTCACCGCGGCACCAGCCGTTGAGCGGGGAAAGGGTGGCGACATCAGCATTGAGGACATCCTGAAAACTCCCATAAACCCTCTTGAGCCTTTCACAAGGTATAAGAAACCAGGCCTTGACCTGTTGAAAAAATACGAGGACAACAGCCGCCCGGTTGTTGACATGGAGGAGATTACAGCCAACAAGAACCGCATTGTCGAGGTTTTGGACAGCTTCGGTGTCAAGATAAGCCGCATCAGCGCCACCGTAGGCCCGACAATCACTCTTTACGAGATAACACCTGCCGAAGGTGTGCGCATCAACAAGATACGCAATCTTGAGGACGACATAGCCCTCAACCTCGCCGCACTTGGCATCCGTATCATCGCTCCTATTCCCGGACGAGGCACTATCGGTATTGAGGTTCCAAACAAAAAGCCTCA
>CABSIA010000018.1 GCA_902477645.1 uncultured Prevotella sp.
TGTACATAGCCGGCGAGGTGGGTGGTATCGGTGAGTCGCTTGCAAGGCTCTCTGAGATGGTTGACAATGCTGAGGACAAGGCAAAATTGCTTGAGGCGTCAAATTGTTTTGATGCGCCGAAGCTATTTTCCCAGCTGTCAAAAAACATTGACGACATACGCAACCGCCACGCAAATCAGCACATACCGATGATTATCAGTGCGCTGCGCAGCTACCAGAGCAACCATAATCCCTATTACTACAATTTGGCTGAGAACTTCTGGACATTGCTTCAGGGGCGTTATGTCTACTCCACAGGTGGTGTTGGCAATGGTGAGATGTTCCGTCAGCCATACACGCAAATGCTCAGTATGGCGACGAATGGCATGCATGAGGGTGAGGCTGAGGCAAATCCTTATCTCAATGAGACCTGTTGTGCATACAATCTGCTGAAGCTCACACGCGACCTTAACTGTTTCAATCCCGACGACGCACGCTACATGGACTACTATGAGCGGACGCTCTACAACCAGATTATAGGCTCGCTCAATCCTGAGCACTATCAGACCTGCTACCAGTATGCTGTGGGACTCAATGCCACAAAGCCATTTGGCAACGAGACTCCGCAAATGACATGCTGTGGAGGAACAGGCTCGGAAAACCACACAAAATATCAGGAGGCGGCATATTTTGTAAACGACAACACTCTGTGGGTCGCTCTTTACATGCCTACCACCCTGCAATGGAAAGAAAAGGGTATGAGGATTGTGCAGGAATGTCTCTGGCCGGCTGAGACTTCGAGAATAAGAATTGACAAGGGAAAAGGCAAGTTCACAATGAAACTGCGTGTGCCTTATTGGGCAACCGAGGGCTTTACGGTTAAAGTGAATGGAAAAACAATCACTGGCAACAGCCGTCCGTCGTCATATTTTGAGATTACACGCAAGTGGAAAAAAGGTGATGTCGTGGAAGTTGAGATGCCATTCAGCAAGCATATCTGCTATGGTGCCGACAAACTCGACGACTCATGGGTTGGCACATTGATGTACGGTCCGTTGGCAATGACAGGCACAGATGCGACAACATGGGAGGAAGCCACACTCAACATCGACTCGCATCTTGACAACATCGTTGCGGACAGACCAACAGAAAATGCAAATGGTTACAATGGAAATCTGTACACCTTGACAGTTGGCGGACAGACATTTCTGCCCGACTACTACCGAAACAGCAACAGCACTCATTACTATATCATCAACCACACCGATGCGCCACAGCATGTTACAGACAACAAACCGAAAGTCGTGGATAAAACCGAGCTGAAGCAGCTGATAGCATTGGCAGAGGAACGTACGGCAGAACCAGAGAAGTGGGCACCACACGGTTTTGCCCGTATGACTCAGGCTCTGAATGAGGCAAAAATAATAAACGGCAGCACAGCAGAGATAACACAACGGAAAATCAATGCTGCTGCGGCAAAGCTAAACAAGGCCATTAACACTATGCGTCCGGGAAACCTTGCAGAAATGGAAGATCTGCGTCCGCTCAGCGGGTTGTTGCGTAGAGCCGGAAAGATAGATGAGAATAGCTCAAAGACTTTGCGTGATGCTGTAGACTATGCGCACATGGTGATGAAGTATGTCACTGACGGCAGCGGCACACACGATATGATAAACACTGCCGTTGAGCGTCTGCGTAAAGAATTAGCGAATTAGAACGAATCACGAATTTTGAGTTACGAATTTTGAATTGCCGGCTACGCCGATTAAAAATTATTAATTCATAATTCTTAATCACAGCGAAGCGAGAACAATTCAAAACTCGTAATTCAAAATCCGTAACTCAAAACTTCAAATTAAAAAAAAGATGAAGAGTATTTCTCATTTATTGGCCGCCCTGCTCGTCTGTATGGGCATGCACGCCCAGAAACAACTCTATATACCACAGGATTTGCAGCAGATTGATTTGCTGAACGACACCTCAACATGGAGCTATAGCCGCATGCGCTGCACTGATAATTTTGCGGTGATGTGGCAGAGCGGATTCGGAATGGATTTGGCAAAAGCACCAAATCTTGATGGAAAGCCTATGACGGTAGACCTTAAAAATCTGACAGACAAGTTAGAGTGCTATTACACGTTTTTCCGTGATTCGCTGCAGTTCACACGTCCGGGTTCTAATGCCGACAAATACCGCATGCTTGTGATGCTTAACTACACGCTTGAGGGAACGGCATACGGCGGTGACTATGACGGTAAGATTGGTGCGTTGTGGGTGGCTCCAAACCGTTTGCAGGACAAGAGGCTCAACTGCATAGCGCATGAGTTGGGGCACTCGTTTCAGTCGCAGATAACATGTGACGGGCAGGGCGATGCATGGGGTGGCTGTGGCTTCTTCGAGATGACATCGCAATGGATGCTGTGGCAGGTAAACCCCAACTGGGTGTCTGACGAACAATATCATTTCGACGCATTTACAAAACTCAGTCACAAGGCTTTTCTGCATCTTGAGAACATTTACCACTCACCATACATCATAGAATGTTGGGGCGAGAAACATGGCAAGCCGTTCGTTGCCGAGCTGTATCGTCAGGGCAGGCGTGGCGAGGACCCTGTGATGACGTATAAGCGGTTGACGGGCATGTCGCAAAGCCTGTTTTGTGACGAGATGTTCTGCAATGTGCGACGTATGGTGAATATGGATTTTCCAAGGGCATGGAAGGAGACTCGCTCATATACAGGGAAGTTCGATAACAAATTGGTAGCCGGCGAAAACGGATGGAAACGTATAGACGCATCTCAATGTCCAGAGAACTACGGATTTAATGTCATAAAGCTTGAAGTGCCTAAGGCTGGCGCTACGGCAAAGGTTAGGTTCCGTGGCATTGCTGGCGCTAAAGGCTATGCCGCAGTCAATACTGCCGCCGCCGGCTGGCGCTACGGTCTTGTCGGCATCGATGCAGAGGGCAATACCGTATATGGCAAAATGTGCTCTGCAAAGAATGGCACAGCCACGCTGAAAACTTCCAAATCACGTCATTTGCGCAGTTTGTACCTTGTCGTGATGGGGGCACCCACGCAACATTGGCGCAACGTAGACCATTGGGGACAGGAGGATGGGCAGGATGTGCAGGCTGACGCACAATGGCCATACGAGATAAAGATGCAATAATAGAAAATATTTGCATATTTAGGAATAAATATACATTGTGTCTGTATATATATAACGATGCAACCAGATGCTTTGAAAAAGTTGTCTGGTTGCATTTTTTATAACATACGGCTGCGTTGGCGATAAGATTATTAATCTTACGGTCAACAGATTATTAATCTTATTGCCTTAAGATTAATAATCTTATTCAGAACGCATATATAAGCGTTGGGTTATACATATATAAGAATTTGGCTATGTGATTGTATGTTTGTGAGTAAATATACGGTCGAGATGCGTATATGCAATAAATGTTATGCTGTGATATTATCGGATAGCACTATCTCCGCTCTTTGAAAAACGACTGCATAATCTCCCGGCATTCGTCTTCGAGGATGCCTCGGGTTACAATTGTTTTTGGATGCAGAGCCTCGGGAGCAAACCTGCTGTAGCCTCGTTTCTCGTCTGGAGTGCCGTAAACCACTCTCGAAATCTGGCTCCAGCCAAGAGCGCCAGCACACATTATGCATGGCTCGACAGTTACGTAGAGTGTGCAGTCTTTCAGGTATTTCCCGCCAAGCATGTCGGCGGCAGAGGTTATCGCCTGCATCTCTGCATGCGCGGTTACGTCGTGAAGAGTCTCCGTGAGGTTGTGTGCGCGGCTTATTATGCGTCCGTTGCATACAATGACGGCACCAATGGGGATTTCTCCATTGGTGCCTGCTTTTTCCGCCTCAGCGAGAGCCATGCGCATGTATGTCTCGTCAAGATGTTGCTGTTCTTCGGTTGTCATGCGTGTGTCGGGTATCAGTTGTGGACAAGTGTGCCGATGTCCTCGCCATCCATAACTTTTTTAAGGTTGCCTACGATGTCCATGTTGAACACGTAGATTGGCAGATTGTTCTCACGGCACATGCAGATGGCTGTAAGGTCCATAACCTTCAGTCCCCGCTCCAGCACCTCAGAGTAAGTGATGTCTGAGAATTTTGTAGCAGTCGGGTCTTTCTCTGGGTCTGCGGTGTAGATACCGTCCACACGTGTGCCTTTCAGCATAACGTCGGCCTCAATCTCGATGCCACGGAGCGATGAGCCAGTGTCGGTTGTGAAATACGGGCTGCCAGTTCCGGCTGAGAATATGCACACATAGCCAGCCTCCATAGCCTCTATAGCCTTCCATTTGCTGTAGAATTCGCCTATAGGCTCCATGCGGATTGCTGTCAGCACCTTGTTTTTCACTCCGATGGCACCTAGGGCTGAGCTGAGAGCCAAAGAGTTGATAACGGTAGCACACATTCCCATCTGGTCGCCTTTCACACGGTCGAAACCTTTCTGTGAGCCACTCAGTCCGCGGAATATGTTTCCGCCGCCTATGACGATACTGATCTGTACTCCCATTTCTGCTATTTCCTTAATCTGTCGGGCGTAGTCTTCAAGACGTGCCGGGTCTATGCCGTAGCCCTGAGTTCCCATGAGGCTTTCGCCGCTGAGCTTCAAAAGTATTCTTTTAAATCGTGCCATAATTGTGTATTTTTTTATTGATTATTTTGTATCCATTTTTTTGTCTCTCGTTATGACCTGCTGTCTGTAAACAAGACTGGCTGCGAGGAAGTATACTATCGTCTGTGCCCACAGCGCAATATATTCAGTCCTGATGTCAGCGAGTGTGGCGCCCATTGTGTTGAGTCTTACGAAGCCGCGCACTCCGAATGTTGACGGGAACAACATTGCCACCGACTGCCATGCTCCAGGCATGGCGCTTTGTGGCCATGATATGCCTGAGAGAAACAGCAGTGGTACGGATGTGAACACCACAAGCAGCAGGACATTCTCACGGTAGCGGACAAGACATGAGAGCATCATGCCGAAGAATATTGTGGCGAGGATGAATGGTATGATGAGTGCCATAAGGTCTGTGAAATGGGGAATTTGTACAAGTCCGAACAGATGTGGTACCAGCATTGTGACGTAGGCTGCCATGAGGAGGTAAATTGTAAAATAGCACATAGCCTTGCCGAGCACAATGTAGAATGGTCTGTTGTATTGTACGCCTGTGGGAACAAGCTCATTATTGGAGTTGTTCTCACGGGCTGTTCCTGCGCTAAGCCCTATACCTAACAGCAGCGTCTGGTGGAGTATCAGTATCAGCACTCCTGGAATTATGAAGTCGGCATATCCGCCTGACGAGTTGAACATGGGTATCTCATCGCAATCGAGAGGTTTTGTCGCAATCTCTGCTTCACGGCTTGTTATGCTTCCAGAGGCCGCCGTCTGTATCTCCGTGTTCATCTCGCCTGCCACGGCCGATACAGTTTGGAATATAGCCTTGTAATAGAGCATTATGCTCATGTTGCAATATACGGAAACCGTGGTTTGCTCATTGCGCGTCAGCTTGTGAGTGAAGTCAGACGGTATATATATTATTCCGAAAGTCTCTTGGTTGTTGACCGTTTTTTTTGCCTCTTCCATATTGAGGCTGTTAGTAAGAACTTTAACGTCGGGCGATGCGTCTATGAGTCTTATGAGTTTTCGGCTCTCATTGGTTTTGCTGTTGTCGACAATGGCAACGGGAACTTCCCTGACGAACTGGCCGTTGTAAATCCAGGCATAGAGCAAGGGGTAGAGTAGGGGTACGAGGAAGAATCATATCAGTACTCCCTCGTCCTTGAAAGCCTGCCTGAACTCGCACATGCAGATGTGGCATACATCGAGCAGGCGGCTTTTTGAATTTGCAGCAAGGCTAGTTTGCTGTTTGTCTGTATTTTTGTTCATTGTCTGTTACAAAACTATTTATGTCTGTTTATGGCATATACACCCAATCAGATGCCGCAGTCTTAATTCTTCTCAGGAACGGCAGAGGCAGCAGGGCGAACAGCGCCAATGCGAGAATATTTGGCCATGCCGCTGAGAAATCTCCGTCGGAGAATATGCTAGTCTGATATATGTGGAAATAATGCCGCATGGGGAACATGTTTGCCAGAGCCTGTATAGGCGCATCCATTGCCGAGACGGGGAAGGTAGAGCCCATAACGGAGAAACTGAGGGCGGCCCAAAGACTGCAGATGCTCATAGACATGCGCAGCGATGGAGCCAGACCGAACATGGCGGTGCCAAATCCCTGACAAGCCAAAACTGTCATAATGCCCAATGCCATGATTGCCGCAACTGAAGATGCGTGCGGAAAATCGAGCCAGCCGTAAATGTAAACGAGGTATGCGCACATTATTGTGGAGAAAATAATCAGCTGAGGCAACAGTTTTCCGGCAAGTGCCACAAGTATGTTTTGGTCAGCCATGTCGAGCCATTCCTTTGCCCTGCCGAATTTCTGCTCTGTGCCAATGGAATAAGCCGTGATGAGGAATATGAACAGAGTTATGCAGGCAGGGATGAGCGATGTGCTCAGGTATACGCTGTAGTTGCTCGTTGGATTTCCTATGGCGTGCAGGTCGATGGTTATAGGCTGCAGAAATGTCTTTATCTCACGCTCGGTCTTGCCGAGAGCTGAGAGTTTTGCCATTGCCACACCTGCCGAGCCAAGAGTGGAGATTGTCTTTAAATCCTTGAAAATAAGCGAGCCTGATGTTATGCAGGCGTTGCTGTAGTAGAATGAGATTTTCGGCTGGCGCGATGCTATGAGGTCTGCGGTCGTGTTTTTCGGAAAATACAGGAATGCGTAAACCTCATTGTTCTGTATAGCCTTTCTCGCCTCGTTTATGTTTGTGTAGTGTGCAGTGACTTTGGTTGTCTGAAAAGCGTCAAGGTGGCGTATCATGCTGCGTGTAGTTGAGGTGTTGTCGAGGTCGACAACTCCTACGGGCATGTCTTCCGGCTGTCCCTCGTCCATAAGGGAAGTGAAGAATACAACCACAAGTATGGGGAATATCACCATACAGAACAGGTAAATGGGATTGCTGCGAAGCAGTCCTATCTCTCGGCGTGATATTTTAAGAATACTTTTCAGCATTGCCTTATTTGCGTATAACGAGCGTCATTCCCGGTCGCAGACCCTCGAAAGCCTTAACAGGGCGTGCCTTTACCTCGAAAGTCTTCATGTCGTATTGCCCGTTGGTTTTCGTGGCCTTCCATACGGCATACGAGCCTTGGTCTTTTATCTGGAATACTTTCATGTCTATTTCCTTGTCGAATGCAGGCATGTAAGCCTTGAGCGTGTCGCCCACCTTCATGCCGTTCAGCTGGTCCTCACGCACATTGAATGTGCCCCAGATATCGCTCATTTCGGAAATGTTCATTATCGGAGAGCCTATGCCAACAAGCTCGCCTTTCTTAGGGAATATCTCGCTGACCTCACCGTCGGCGGATGCCAGCTGTACGCTTTCTTTGAGCAGTGACCTTACCACGTCGGCAGCGCTTTGTGCGGCTGCGGCTTGGTCGGCTGCGGCTTTGCGCTCTTCTTCTCTGGCACCTTTTTTAGCCATCTCGTATTGGCTTTTGGCTGCAATGACCTGTGCCTGAGTAGCCTTGTATGCGGCAAATGCCTCATCACGTTTCTGTGCGCTCATCACACCCTCATTGAAAAGGTTCTGCATGCGGTTGTATGTTTTTTCGGCAATACCGCTTGCCGCCACAGCCTGTTGCCATAGCTGGTAGGCTGCCTGTATCTGTTCTTTTCTGGCACCGTTTGCAGCCATGTCGCTGACAGCTTTTGCCGCATCCTGTGTAGCCTCTGCCGCATTCTTCTGTGCCTCGACCTCCGGAACGTCAAGAATGGCGAGGGTGTCGCCGGCATGTACAAAGTCGCCTTCTGTCACGCATATCTCAACAATGCGTCCTGGCAGTTTGCTCGATACACGGTATTCGCTGACCTCAATTTCGCCCTGGATAACATCGTCGTCTTTGTTTCCAAGCGTGAAGTAGCCTATTACGGCTACAACCACTACTACCATTGTGAATGCTACTATGGCGAGCAGTATGTTTTTATGTTGTGTTTGTTCTGACATGGATTATTTATTTTTAATTATGAGTTTGGAATTACGAATTGTCGGCAGAGCCGACTCTTAATTTCTGATTTTTGAATTCTTAATCGCAGCGAAGCGGGAATAATTTATAATTTGAAATTTGTCATTCTATAATTCCCATTGCCTTCTTCATACTTGTGTTTGAAAGCACAACGTCAATCTCGGCGTCTATTTTTCTTGATTGCGCCTCAAGCCATGCGGTTTGGGCTGCCATAACGTCTGTTGTGCTCATTACTCCTTCTTTAAACCCGATGTTCGCGCATCTCAGGTTTTCCTTTGCGCTGGCTATGTTTTTTATTGCCATATTGAGGCGTTTGCCTGCCTCGCGGGCTTTAAACTCTGTTTGGCTCAGCTGTAGCTCGATTTTTTCCTGAGCATCGTCAAGTTCAAGTTGAGCTATGTTTGTAGCCGCTTTTGATGCGTTAATCTTGTATCTGCCCTCAAACCACGACCATACGGGAACCTGTACCGTCATTCCTACATGGAATATGCCTGAGAATTTGCGCTCAAATCCATTGTACAGGCAAGGATTTGATACCATGTAGCCGCCCATGGCAAGAACTTTCGGAAGATATGCGGACCTTATCATCCGTGAGTTCTCGGTGCTGAGGTCTATGGCGTTCTGAAGCATTTTCAGTTCCGGGCGGTTATTGAGCGCCATGTCGTAATCGGCGGCAATGGCCTTGTTGTTGCCTGATATGTTGTCGTTTTCCTCGTCGGCAAGAACAATGTTTTTCTTTATGTCGATGCCGCAAAGCTGACAAAGAAGCATGCGGGCAAGCGTAAGTCCGTCGTCGACTTTCTGCTTGGTCATTTCCGCCTCGTTTACCTTTACCGCTACTTTCAGTCCGTCTGCTTTTGTCGCCACGCCTTGCTCTATCATCTTTTCTACGTCAGAGTGCAGTTTGTTCAGCAGCTCAAGATAGCTGTCGGCAAGTTTCTGTTTCTGGCGCAGCGACACTACCGTCCAATAAGCATGGTCGGTCTCATAGATTGTAGCCTGACGCTTGCTTTCCATTGTGTTTTCGGCAAGTTGCTCGCCGATTTTCGCCATTTTGTTGGCGGCGGTTATTGCACCGCCCATATAGATGGGCTGTGTGAGCAGAATGTCGGCTGTAAACAGGTTTCGTGTGTCGGTGTCGAAGGCGTCGCGGATATGTTGTCCCACCTGGTTTAGTGCAGACGACATTGATGAGCCTGTCTGCTGCAGAATGTTTCCGAAAACCTGTGCCTGGTCGCCGCTTATCATGCCTTGCTGGACGAGCTGGGTGATGATGGCGTTTGAGCTGCTGCCCAGTTGTCCGCCGACTGTGGTGCCAAGGTTGCTCAAGGCGTTCTTGTCGTCTTTGTTGAGAATTGAGATTTCTCTTGATGTAAACTGGTACATGCCGTTGGCACTGACTTTTGGGAGGTGTTTTGTGCGGACGGCCTTTCTGGTGTTTCTGGCAACATCACGGCTCAGGTTTGATATGTTCAGCTGCTTGTTGTTGCGCAAGGCAAGAGCCCTGCAGCTGTCGAGACCGAGCACCGACTGTGCGCTGGCCGGCAGCAGGCAGCAGACCATCAGGTATAGTGCCGTGGCAATGCCGCGTCCCTGTGATGTCAGGTGTTTTTGCCGTTTGTCCATTTTTATAGTTTTACGTTTTTGCTGCCAATCATATTTCCGTCGGCAAATATGCTGATTTTGTATGTTCCCTCAACCATGGCCTGGTTGATGTTCCAATATAGAGTCATCGGGATTTCGTCTCCTGTATATTCGATGGTCTTCTTCATCGAGCACTCCAGGTTGCGGTTCTCGTAGCTGAAGGTGCCTCCGCCGCTAAGGGTTGCTCCGGTAGGAGTGGTTATGCGCACGTAGATGGTCTTCATTCCGCTTGGTGCTGTGACGTTCTTGGCTATCGAGAAGCTTACCTGCAGGGTTTTTGCCTTTTTGAGTTTCTCGGTGTTTTTAGAGCGTTTGTCTTTCATGGTCATTGAGATGCCGATGGCGTCGAGCTGGGCGGCAATGGCGACTTTCTCTGAGAGAGAGGCCTTCTCTGTGCTCAGACCCTCAATCTGGTGGGTTGCTGCCTCGTATTGTCCTTTAATGCGGTTGTTCTCTTCCGTAAGGTTCTGGTTCAGGCGGTTCAAAGAGTCTATCTCCAACACATAGCTGCGCAAAACGGCGCGGACTGTAGCGAGTTCCTTTTTCAGGCGTGATATCTCTCGCGCGTCATTGGATTTTGTTCTTCTCAGCTCTTCGAGCAGCTGCTGTGTCTTTTCCTGCTCGGCGGTGAGCTGGGCTACGATTGAGTCGTTGTTTATCTGTGTTTTCATCTCGCTGTACTGCATGGCAAACTGCTGGTATTCGTTTTCCATCTCGCGCTTGTCCATTTCCGCAAGTTCCTGCATGGCCTTGTTTTCCTGTTTTTGTTTGTTGAGGCTGATAGTCAGGTAAACAACTCCGGCGATAAGCAGAGTGCCGGCTACGATGTTGATGATAAGAATTTTCTTGTTCATATTGTTTATAGTCTTTTTTCTTTCTGTTTATAATATTTTGTTTTTGACCCTGCAAAATTATGTTTTTTATCTTAATTGGCAAAGTTTTTAGCTTTTTGAAGTCTTTAATATATTAAATTTTTGCATTTTTATGGAAAAAAGGAACAAAATTAAAGATTATTTTCGTACATTTGAGGCGACTTTTGAACAACAGCTTTTTATGGGTAAGCGAAATGCTATATATTCCATTTACAGATTTTATGCCGACGGTTTCCGCAACATGACTGTCGGCAAGACGCTGTGGGCTGTAATCATAATCAAGCTGATTATAATATTTTTTGTGATAAAGCTGTTCTTTTTCCACGACTACATAGGCGAGAATGCAGGGAAAGGAAACGAGGCGGCATTTGTCTCGGAAGAGCTGATGAGACGGCAATAGGAATTTGTGGCTTAGAGAATTATTAACCAAACAATAAAATTAAAAAAAATGACGCACAATCTGCTTTTAGACATTACCACAGGCACTATCGACTGGTCAAGGGCACAGTTCGCGCTCACGGCCATCTACCACTGGCTGTTTGTGCCGTTGACGTTGGGTCTGGCTTTGGTAATGGGAATTGTTGAGACATGTTATTATCGCACGAAGAAAAGGTTTTGGAAAGATGCCGCCAAGTTTTGGCAACGCCTTTTCGGAGTAAACTTCGCCATGGGTGTGGCGACGGGAATTATCCTTGAGTTTGAGTTCGGCACCAACTGGAGCAACTACTCTTGGTTTGTCGGCGACATATTCGGAGCGCCGCTTGCCATAGAGGGAATTGTGGCTTTCTTTATGGAGTCAACGTTTGTCGCCGTGATGTTCTTCGGGTGGAACAAGGTCTCGGCAGGCTTCCATCTTGCGTCAACATGGCTCACAGGGCTTGGCGCGACAGTCTCTGCCTGGTGGATTTTGGTGGCAAACGCATGGATGCAGTATCCTGTAGGATGCGAGTTCAATGCCGACACAATGCGCAACGAGATGGTGTCGTTTGCCGATGTCGCCCTCTCGCCGTTTGCCGTTGATAAGTTTTTCCATACAGTTACCTCGGCGTGGATAGTGGGCGCGGTGTTTACGGTGGCTGTCTGCTGCTGGTATCTGTATAAGGGGCGCGAGCGGAAACTTGCTGTTGAGAGTATGAAAATTGGAACCGTCGTGGGAATTGTTGCCACATTGCTTGCCGCATTCACGGGCGACAACTCTGCATACAAGGTCTCTCAGGTGCAGCCAATGAAGCTTGCCGCAATGGAGGCATTATATAAAGGTGGAACAGATCAGGGACTTACTGCCGTGGCATGGGTAAATCCGTTCGGGCAGCCCGACTACATGAGCGCGCAGGAGCCGCCTTACCGTTTGGCGCTGCCTTATGGCCTGTCGGTGTTGGCAACACGTGACATTCACGGATACGTACCTGGCATACAGGATATTATAAACGGCTACACACGTCCTGACGGAACAAGGGAGCTGTCGGTTGAGGAGAAGATGAGGCGCGGACGCACTGCCGTATATGCGCTGATGTCGTACCGTAACGCTAAGAAGGCAAAGGCCGAGGAAACCGCACAGCAGCATCTTAAGGCTCTTAAGGAGAACATGCCTTATTTCGGCTACGGCTATGTAAAGTCTGCCGATCAGGTCGTGCCCTCTATTCCTTTATGTTTCTGGTCGTTCCGCATAATGGTTGGTGTAGGCTGTCTGCTCATTCTTTTCTTCCTTGTCGGCGGCCATCTTGTCTGGCGGCGTGATATCTCTAAATACAGATGGTTCCATCTTGTGGCTATAGCCATGGTTCCGTTGGCATACATAGCCAGTGAGAGCGGATGGATAGTGGCAGAGATGGGACGCCAGCCATGGACCATTCAGGACATGCTGCCTACGTGGGCTGCCGTGTCGGATATCAGCTCCGGCAGCGTGGCTCTTACATTCTTCATCTTCCTCGCACTCTTCACAACTCTGCTCGCTGTGGAAATATCCATCATGCTGAAGCAGATAAACAGGGGAATGGCAGAATAATTAATAACTAAAAATTAATAATTAACATGACATACTCATTCTTGCAACATTACTGGTGGTTCCTTGTCTCGCTTCTCGGAGCCTTGCTGGTGTTCCTGATGTTCGTTCAGGGCGCCAACTCTATGATATTCTCTCTGGGCAGAAATGCCGACGAGCGCCGTTTGCTTATAAACTCAACGGGGCGCAAGTGGGAGTTTACGTTCACCACGCTCGTCACCTTTGGCGGCGCATTCTTCGCATCGTTCCCTTTGTTCTACAGCACAAGTTTTGGCGGCGCATATTGGCTGTGGATGATTATACTGTTCTCGTTCGTCATGCAGGCTGTCAGCTATGAGTTTCAGAACAAGCTCGGCAACTTGCTCGGAGCCAGGACTTTCCAGGTAATGCTGGTCATAAATGGCGTTGTTGGCCCGATGCTTCTCGGCGGCGCTGTGGCGACATTCTTCAACGGCTCGAACTTCATTGTCGACAAAATGAACATAACCGTTTTCTCGCAGCCTGTCATCAGCCATTGGGCTAACGCGTCGTGCGGACTCGACGCCCTTCTCGACCCATGGAACCTTGTTCTCGCCGCCGCCGTGGGATTTCTCGCCCGTGTGCTGGGAATTCTCTACATTATGAACAACGTAAACGATGAGAACATCCGTTGCCGCGGCTCTGTGAGGCTGATTGGCGAGAGCGCGCTTTTCCTCGTTTTCTTCCTCGCTTTTCTCATCCGCACATTGCTCAAAGACGGCTATGCGTATAATCCCGAAACAGGTGAGATATTTATGGAGCCGCAGAAATATCTCCATAATCTTCTCGATATGTGGTATGTTGCCGTGGCAATGCTTGCCGGAGTAGTGCTGGTGCTTTATGGCATCATCCGCACAGTTGTCAGCAAGACATATATCGGCGGAATATGGCCTGCCGGCATAGGCGTTGTTTTGGTTGTTTTGTCGCTGCTGCTTTGCGCCGGCTGGAACAACACAGCCTATTATCCGTCGAATGCCGACTTGCAAAGCTCGCTGACAATAGCCAACAGCTGCAGCAGCCTCTTCACCCTCCGCACCATGGCTATAGTCTCGTTGCTCATCCCGTTTGTGCTCGCATACATAGTCTGCGCTTGGAGGGCTATAGACAAGAAGAAAATAGACCTCGACGAGATTAGGCACGGCGAGGCATATTAAGCAAAATGTAGGGCCGCTATGTATAGCGGCCGCAACCGGCAAGAGTAATAATTTCAATTTGCCGGTTTGCTTGCGGCCGCTATACATAGCGGCCCTACATCCTGATAAATAAATGAACAATGAGAAAAATCCTATTTCTTGCCATGGCTGCATTATTGTCGCCATTGGCAGTCTTTGCTCAACAAGACACAATTCAGCACGAAGTGCTCCTCGAGACCGACAAGGGAAACATACGTGTCGCACTCTACAACGAGACACCCAGGCACCGTGACAACTTTCTTAAACTCGTAAAAGAGGGTTTCTACGACGGACTGCTTTTCCACCGTGTCATAGCCGACTTTATGATACAGGCGGGTGACTCCGCGTCGCGCCATGCCAAGCCGGGTGACTATCTTGGCGAGGGCGGCCCAGACTATACTGTGCCAGCCGAGATAGTGTTCCCTAAATATTTTCATAAAAGGGGAGCCTTGGCCGCCGCACGTGAGGCCGATGCCGACAACCCCGAGAAAGCATCGTCTGCATCACAGTTCTATATAGTATACGGTACCAACTACAGCGAGTTGTCGCTGAACCGCATACAGGAGAGCATCGATGAGAAAACTGGCGGCACCGTGAAGATGACGGAAGAGATAAGGGACCATTACCGCAAATATGGCGGCGCGCCGCATCTCGACGGACAATATACCGTGTTTGGCGAGGTCGTAGACGGCATTAAAGTTGTCAGAAACATCAACTATGTGCGTACCGACGATTATGCCCGCCCTATAGACGATGTGCGCATCATCAAGGCCACGGTGGTGAGATAAACTCCCAGCAGAGCCGCTACATGTGCAGCGCACAATTATAAGATAAAAAGGAGAAACCGCATTACGGTATCTTCTGCTCCAAGCGCTCGTTTTGTAATTGCTGCGTACAATTATCATGGGAAAAAGACATTGTTCGTCCGAAAAAGTGTGCTATTGTGGCTATTATTCGTCCGAAAAAGTGTATCTTTGCAGCAGATATTCATCCGAAAAAGTGTAGAAATGAAGAGAAAGGCATACGGAAAACTACTTGAATGGAAGGCATCGCCCTACCGTAAGCCTTTGATACTCAGAGGTGCAAGGCAAGTCGGCAAGACTTGGCTGATGAAGGAATTTGGCAAAAACGAATATAAAAGCGTTCTTTATGCCAACTTCGACCTTGACGAGAGATTGAGGGGGCTGTTCGACAAGGATTATGACATTGACAGAATACTGTTGGCTCTTCAGGCATTGACAGGTGTGAAAGTAAGGGCTGGCGAAACGTTGATTATCCTTGATGAAATACAGGAAGTGAACCGCGGGCTGGGTGTCCTGAAGTATTTTTGCGAAAACGCCCCCGAGCATCATGTGATGGTTGCAGGCTCTCTGCTCGGAATAGCGCTGCATCCCGGCACATCATTCCCCGTGGGCAAGGTCGATATGATAGATATTCATCCGTTGGACTATGAGGAATTTCTTTGGGCGATAGGCAATGAGCAGCTTTGCCGCCTGCTGTACAATCCCGACTGGCAATTGTTGTCGGCGCTGAAAGGCAAATACATCGAATATCTCCGGCAATATTATTATGTGGGCGGTATGCCCGAAGCTGTCAGTTGCTTTGTCAATGAGAGAGACCTTGCGATGGTGCGGAAAATACAGGAGGGCATTCTCACCGCATACACCAATGACATATCGAAACACGCTCCGCAGAGCGACGTGCAGCGGATAATGATGGTGATGAGATCCATACCGTCCCAACTGTCTAAGGAAAACAAGAAATTTGTCTATGGCGTGATGAAGAAAGGGGCAAGGGCTGCCGATTACGAACTGGCTATCCAGTGGCTGATGGACTGCGGCATATTATATAAGGTGCCCAGAGTGAAGAAAGTGGGACTGCCTCTGAAATTCTATGAAGACATATCGGCATTCAAATTGTTCTTTCTCGACCTCGGGTTACTGGCGGCACTGAGCGAGGCTCCAGCCGAAATGATGCTGGTGGGCGACAATATTTTTGAAGAGTTCAAGGGTATGTTTACAGAACAATATGTATTGCAGCAGATGGTTGCCCTCGACAACCTTCACATATATTACTGGAGCAACGAAAGAAGTGACGGCGAACTTGACTTTATTGTGCAACGTGAGTCAAAAATTATCCCTATAGAAGTGAAAGCGGAAGAGAATGTCAAGGCAAAGTCTTTGCGTGCCTTCATTAACAATAATCCTAATTTTAGGGGTATGCGCTTGTCTATGTCTGACTATCGTGATCAGGAATGGATGGAGAACTTTCCGCTTTATTCCATTTTGGGGATATTGGGGGCATAATGTTTTTTTATTAATCTGTGCCATCTGCTGCGTCTGTGAGACAAAAACGGCTCTGTAGAAAAATAGCAAGTGGTCCGCCATCTTAGTATCACTCCAAATTTCGGATAAGCTAAAAAAATGCAGCCGCTTGCGATGGCTGATGCAGCCGCTTTCATGTGCCATCGGAAGCGGCTGCGGTGGCACATACTGTTGGCAGCATTTTTTTCTCATGTTTTTTAATGATACAAAGCTGATTTTTACGGGGCAGGAGTAATAAAAATCAGGGCTAATGTAGTTGATGCGGCAACAGCAAAAGAAAAATCAGTGTAGATATGTAACTGCCCCATATCTGGTTATGAAGTCGAAAATATATGAAACAAATGTTATTAAAATGGTATAATTACATTTTTATCTGTTTTTATTCTTATCTTTGCCCCGATAAATATTTTTATATGCGATACAGATTTCTGGCTCTGATAGCCTTCATAACAATAATCTTAGGCTTCGCCACTCCTGTCTGGGCAGAGGTGTGGTCGGCCGACAACATAGAGATGGTTCACCTGAAAGACCGCACACGGTATGTCTGCGACCCCGATGGCATTCTCTCTGCCGATGTCCGCACGGCCTCCGACAGGTATCTCGACTCGCTGCGCCGTGGCTGCGGCATACAGGCCGTGTTTGTCGTGGCCAACAGGGTAAAGGGAGGCGACACATTCCGCATGGCACAGGACATTGGAAACAAATATGGCGTGGGCGACAAGGAAACCCGCCGCGGACTTGTAGTGGTCATTGCCGTAGAGGACAGACGCTACACCATAGCTCCAGGCAAGGGGCTTGAGGCCGACTTTACTGATGTTGAGACCCGCCGGATGGCTGACGCATACGTCGTTCCGAATATGAGACGCGGCAATACCGGCATGGCTGTGCTCGAGACATCAAAGGCTCTGCTCGCGAAGTTTAAAACCGGCAAAATGCCTTTGCCGAAAGACACTGAGGGCGGAGAGACGACAGCCGCTGACTGGGTTGTCATCATCATATTGCTGCTAATGATATTCGGAATACCTTTGTTCTTTCTTCTACAGTCCATTCTGCTGCAGCTCGGTGTGATAAAGAAACCGTGGATAGACCCTAAGAAAACCGGACGCAATGGCAGAAACCGCCGGAACGACAGAGACAATTTTCCTCCGTTTATATTCTTCGGCGGCGGTGGCTCACGAGGTGGTGGCGGGCCGATAGGCGGAAGTTTTGGCGGAGGCAGCTTCGGTGGCGGAGGCTCATCGGGCAGCTGGTAGGGAAAGTGAAGAGTGAAGAACAAAGAGTGAAGAATCCCTTACTAATATAATGTTGTGGCTATACATATACCTACAAAACCATACTCCCTCCTACACACACCTACGTATAAATTAAAAATATTAAACAAAATAATAATTATTAAATAATAAATAACAAATGAAAAAATCAACTCTTATCATCATTGGTGTCGTTGCAGTTGCCCTGTTGTGGGCATTCTCGGCCTACAACGGCATGGTAAAGAAACAGGAAGGAGCTACGACTGCTCTGGCCGATGTCCAGGCCACATATCAGCGCCGCGCCGACTTGCTGCCAAATCTCACAAAAACGGTAAAGGCGTATGCCAAGCACGAGAACGAGACTTTCCAGGCCGTGACAAAAGCACGCGCGGAGGCTACACAGATTAAGCTCGACCCGGAGAACCTCACGCCTGAGAAGCTGGCGGCTTTCCAGAAAGCACAGGGAAACGTGGCGTCGGCATTGGGCAGACTTATGGCGATAGCTGAGAATTATCCGGAGCTGAAGGCAAGCGAGAACTTTAAAGACTTGCAGGTACAGCTTGAGGGCACCGAGAACCGCATCAATGAGGCACGCCAAAAATATAATGCCGCCGTGCAGACCTACAACCAGTCGGTGCGTACAATGCCGAACGTCCTGATTGCTGGCATGCTCGGGTTTGACAGAATGAGCAAGTTCGAGGCTGCCGCCGGTGCGGAGAAAGCGCCGGAGCTTGACTTGTAGCAGGAAACTCAAAAATTATGCTGGAAAGGGGAATGGACTATAAAAATTGCTCCATTCCCCTTCTTTTTTGACATATCTTATATCGGTGCACAATATTGATTTTATAGAGGCGTTTCTTACCGAAACATAAATCTGCTAAAACAAATGAGGTGTTTATTAATTTTATTATTGTCGTGTGTTGCCGCAGCAGAATCCTTTGCCCAAGTGTTCCGTCAGGAATTTGGCTCTCCGAAAAAGACATTTACTGAGGTCATGGCCGTCCCCAGCCATGCCGACAGCTACTATAAGCTCGGAGAGCAGGCGTTGCTTCGCATCACGGCAAGTGAGGGCGGCGTACCCGTAAATGGAGTTGTGGTAAAATATTGGGCAGGGCCGGAGATGCTCCTTCCCGAGCATGCCGACTCAACAGTTTTTGTCAATGGTGAGGCGGTAATAAAAATAGGGACTATGACAGAGCCGGGATTTTTGGCTTGCAGATACGAGCTGTCTCTTGGCGGCAAGCGATACCGTGACTTGCGCAAAGTGGCGTTCGAGCCTGAGCGGATTAAGACTTTCACGGACATGCCTTCCGACTTCTCCGCTTTCTGGAATAAAGCCCTGAGGAAAGCAAGATCTTTCGACTTTGAGCCTGAGTACTTTGACGTACCCGAGGCCTCAGACTCCGCATTGAAGACAAGCCTTGTGAGGCTCCGCGTCGGAAAAGACAAATGGATATATGGCTATCTGACCCAGCCGCTCGATGGCAAGCGGCATCCTGTGGTGCTTGTTCCGCCAGGTGCTGGCAGCAGCAAGATTTTTCCTTCTGACTATTTTCCGAAACGTGGCATGATTTACATGAAGATAGAGATTCATGGCAACGACCCGCGGCTGCCCGACACGGAGTATGCCGCTACATGCAAGGCAAAAAGCGAGGGATATGAGCGCAGAGACATCACGGAGAAAGACTCCTATTATTACAAAGATGTGTATGTGGGGTGTGCCAGGGCGGTGGACTTCCTCTGCTCGCTGCCCGGCTGGGACGGCAAGAACGTTATCGTCACAGGAGGCTCTCAGGGTGGCGCGCTGACTCTTGTTACGGCAGCCCTCAGCGATAAGGTCACGCTGTGCGCTCCTTTCTACCCGGCGCTTTGCGACCTGCAGGGCTTCCGCCACGGCAGGGCTGGAGGATGGCCGAAGTTCTTCTCCAAGTACTATGGCAACGGCAGCGACAGCATCCCTGTTGACAAAGCCTCAGAGACACTCCGCTATTTCGATGTCGTAAACTTTGCGCGCACAGTGAGGGTTCCTGTCTTCATGAGCTGGGGATATAGCGACGACACCTGCTCGCCCTCGTCTGTCTGGGCGGCATGGAACGAGATCTCGGCTCCAAAGGAAAAAGACGTCACACCGGCGAGCGGACACTGGCGCTTCGAGAGCAGTCAGAATAAGTGTGCCGCATGGATGGAGAAACTATTAAAATAAATCAAAATATCTATCATGAAAAAATTATTCTTTATTCTATTGGCGGCATTGGCAGGCTTTTCTGTTTCCGCACTCGCCAGCGGCAAAAAGGTTCCGCAGTATATACTGCACAATGTTGAGGCTCCTTTTAAGATGGAGCCGATTAAGGAGTTTGTCTTTCCTGACAGAAAATTTCCTGTCACAAAGTACGGAGCAAAGCCCGGTGGCACTTTTGACAACACCAAGGCCATAGCAAAGGCAATAGATAAATGCAACAGGGCAGGCGGAGGAACAGTAGTCGTTCCTAAGGGCGTTTGGCTTACAGGACCTATCCATCTTAAAAGCAACGTAAATCTTTGCCTTGAGGAAGGTGCTGTGGTTGAGTTCTCCGACAACTGCACCGACTATCTGCCTGCCGTGCAGACCTCGTGGGAGGGTATGGAATGTTTCAACTATTCTCCGCTGGTTTATGCTTTCGCATGCGACAATATCGCCATTACGGGCAAAGGCAAGCTGAGACCGCGCATTAAGGGATGGGCACCTTGGTTCAAGCGCCCAAAAGAGCATCTTGAGGCTTCGAGACAACTGTACACCTGGGCCTCTACCGATGTGCCCGTAGAGCAGCGGCAGATGGCTGTAGGACAGAACAACATGCGCCCGCATCTCATCCATTTCAACCGTTGCTCAAATATTCTCCTCGATGGCTTCAGCATCAACGGGGCTCCTTTCTGGACCATACACCTCTTCCTCTGCGACGGCGGCATAGCGCGAAATCTGAATGTTTATGCTCATAACCACAACAACGATGGCATAGACCTTGACCTTGAGATGACAAAGAATGTACTGGTGGAGAATTGCCAGTTCGACCAGGGCGACGATGCCGTGGTCATAAAGTCTGGCCGCAACCGTGATGCATGGCGTGTCGGACAGCCTACAGAAAATGTTGTAGTGCGTAACTGCAAGATTATAAAGGGGCATTGTCTGCTTGGCATAGGCAGCGAGATGAGCGGAGGTGTCAGAAACATTCTGATGGAGAACTGCGAGGCCGCAGACAGCGTGTTCCGTATGATGTATCTTAAGACAAACCACCGCCGTGGCGGTTTCATACATAATGTATATATGCGCAACTGCCACGGCACATGCGCAGGAAGGATGTTTGAGATAGACACCGATGTGCTTTATCAGTGGAAAGACATTGTGCCAACTTACGAGACCAAGATAACCGATATCCACGACATCTATATGGAAAACTGCTCTATAAAGCGCGCCGACGCTGTCTACGAGATAAATGGCGATGCAAGAAAACCAGTTCACGACATTTATTTGCGCAATGTAAATGTAGGCACCGTGCATAAGTTTATAAACAAATCGACCAATACATTCAATGTTGTGTCGGAAAACCTGAAATACGATAAAACAAATTTCTAAGTTAAGATGAGGGTGTGTCATTTGATACACCCTTTTATGTTTGTATCTATAAGTTGATTATTATTCGTTTACTATTTATTTTGCATTGCTTAAAATATTTTCACGAAATACTCCCTTTATTAAAAAAATATTTATTAAATTTGTACCCAACTTATAGTGCTTGTTCTTTTGATTACAAACTAATATAAAAAAATATGAGAAGTAAAAAAAAGTATTTAAAACCTAAAGCGGGTATTATTCAGTCGCTGGCGGCAGAGTTGTTGAGTGGCTCGAATGATGAAATTAACTTTCCAATTGGCGGTGGTGGCGATGCCAGTGGAAGTGGGTATCCTGAGCCACAATCAAAAAATTACAATCTATGGGAAAAAGATGAAGAATAAGAATTCTTGCATTAGAGTTCGTAATGCATCCTTACATGGAAAACATTCTGTTATTGAAGAAAACAAATTAATAAACAAATAACCAAACAGTATATTGCAATGAAAAAGAAACTGCTTCTGCTTGCCGTACTTCTCTGCACGGCCGTGGCTGGTGCCAATGCTGCTATCGACGAGAGTCTTAGCACACTGATCACAACATCGAGCGATGTTACAATTACCGAAGTTACTAACGATGAAGCCTATCCTTGGACCGTTACGGATGGTGTGGCTACAAACACCAATGGTAAGACGAGCACTGAGAACGAGTCAGCCATTACTATAAAGTTCAGCTGTTCTGGACCGACGGTGTTGTCTCACAAATACACTCTCGATTGCTATAATTATTATGAGTATAGGAGAATATATGTAGACGGCCTTAAGGTAATAGAAGCAAATACCAATACTTCTGATTTCACACAAAGTACCCTTTACAGGAGGTTTGAGGCCGGTGAGCACGAAATAAGGTTCGCTTATTATCATAGATATACGACTTCAAGCTATACTCAGACAATAAATATTCGTGATATAGATATTTCCTCAGTTGAGAGCAAATACAAGACCATTGCACTCAGTGCGCCAGGCACATTGGGCAATGAGGCTTTGGCTCTTGTAAATACATTGCCAGAGATGGACTATCTGCGACTGAGTGGAAAAATGAACTCTGACGACTGGAGCCAAATCACAAAGATGACAGGGTTGAAAGCCATAGACATGACAGATGCTGAGGTAACAGATATTCCTGCAAGTGCTTTTGAAAATACAGTGCTGCGCTTTGTAGAGTTGCCAAAAACTCTCAAAACCATCGGCAACAGGGCTTTCTATGATCGTTATCTAACAGGTAAACTGATTCTTCCCGAAGGGTTGGAGAGTATGGGCGAGTATGCTTTTTACAATAATCTGATTACAGAGGTCACGATACCAAATAGTGTTACCTCTATGAGAAATTATTTGTTTTATAACAATAAACAACTCGCAAAAGTCACCCTTGGAGATGGATGCGTAAATATTCCAAACTACTGTTTCAGCAGTTGTGATTCTTTGAAAACTGTGAACAATTGTGGCAGTGTGAAGACGATAGGTAACGGGGCCTTTTATTACTGCCGCATTCTTGAAAACTTAGAAAACATGCGCCCTGTTACTGTCGGTTCAGAGGCTTTTGATTATTGTAATAAACTGAAATCAATGGATTTCTCAGAGATGACATCCTTAAGTACTGAGGCATTCTGTAACTGTTCCGCCTTAGAAGAAGTTAATCTACCTAATGTTATCTCTCTTGGTCAAAGTTGTTTTAGTGGTTGCACCGCACTGAAGAAAGTTGTCATTGGTGACAAGATAGATGCTATACCCTATTATGCTTTCCAATCTTGCAGCAATTTGGAGGAAGTTGTATTGGGTGCATCTGTACGCTCATTGAGTAGCTACTCCTTCAATATTTATAATAACAATCTCAAAAGACTATACATAAACGCCCCTGCACCTCCTACGGCTGAGAGCAGTACTCTATACACAACGAATGGTGTTACACTCTATGTACCGGAATATGCTGCAGTTAGCTACAAACTCCACGACTATTGGAGCAAGTTCACATCTGTAGATATCAATCCGAATAAAGTCAATGAGATAACGTTATACAACAAACTCGAACTCACAAGTAATGCACGAATTCCAGATACTCCTAACATGACCTTGAATTGGGCAAATAGTGTGGGCGGTGCCTTGATAGTAAACGGCAACAACCCCTTGACCCTTAACAACTATTTGCATTATATAAGCATTGGTGACTTTTGCCCTTCTCTCATAAGCCGCTGCAATGCCATGACATCTGCAACGTCTGCCATAAACCACTATTTTGCCAAGTCGTATTGGTACTACGTGTGCATGCCTTACGATGTGAGACGTAGCGATATAACATGCACTAACAACGCCAGCCTTGCTGTGCGCTATTTCGACTCTGAAAGCCGTGCCGCCAATGGCAGTGGTGGAAACTGGAAAGATGTCGCAGCCGACGAGATACTTAAAGAGGGACAGGGATATATATTCTATGTCAGTGCCGATTGTTATGTCATGATGCCAGCTACGGAAGAGACTCACAACAACATTTTTAAGTCTGAGACTGTCACAACTTCTCTCAACGAGTATGCCTCTCAGGTAAGCAATGATGCCAACTGGAATCTGGTGGGAAATCCTTATCCTGCTTTCTACGATATTTATTACATGGACTACACAGCTCCTATAACTGTATGGAACACCAACAATAGGACATATAGCGCATATAGTGTTGCCGATGACGATTTCGTGCTTACTCCTTTGCAGGCATTCTTTGTCCAGAAGCCTACACTTGTAAGCGGCATAACATTCCAGCCTGAGGGCAGACAGATTAATAAGACCATTGAGCACTCTGCTGCTGCCAAGGCCTTGACTCCGTCAAGCACTAACCGCAAGATAGTAGACCTCGTGCTCAGCAATGGTTCTACAGAAGACAGAACCCGAGTTGTTGTAAATTCTGAGGCGTCAGACGATTTCTGCCCAGACAACGATGCAAGCAAGATGTTCGCCAATGAGGGTACACCGCAGATTTACACTTTCAGCGATAACGATATGTTCGCAATTAACGAAGGCTCGCACGCAAGTGGCAGAGTTAACATTGGCGTGTCGTTCCCTGCCGACGGTACCTATACTTTCAACTTTGAGCGCAATGAGGCATTCGCCCAACTACTCGACAACGGAATGGCCGTAGAGATGCCTTACACCTTCAATGCCTCTGAGGGCATAAGCGAGTCGCGCTTCACACTCTCGCTCGACAATTCCACAAACGGAATTACTGTTATTGAAACCAGGAATGATGCCGACAACAGCCTCTACACTATTGGAGGTGTGAAGGTTGCCAACAACATAGGCAAGGGTATCTACATCAAGAACAACAAAAAAATTGTAAAGTAAATGGTTAAGACAAGATATCTGCTGTTACTCTTGGCGATATTTGTCGGAACAGTGGCAAGGGGACAGGATTTCAACCCCGATAGTCCCGAGGAGCCGTCTTCACGCTATAGGCTTAGCGTGAAGGCTGTGCCTGCCGAGGCTGCCACGGTCAGCGGTGGAGGCATGTACTTGGTGAATACCAGAGTATCTGTCAAAGCCACAGCAAAGGAAACCAAGTGGAAGTTCGTGAACTGGACTGACAGCGAAGGCAATCAGGTGAGTACAAACGCTAATTTTACCTACACTACTTCAAATGCCCCAGAGACCTTGACGGCAAACTTTGAGGAGGTGAGGACAAGCACACTTACCATAAACTATGATCCGGAAACGCTTCATGCCAACACCGTAACGACATATAAGGTGGGCAGCACCGTAAATCTCTCTGTATCTACTTACGGCAACTATACATTCGACAAATGGACTGACAGCGAGGGAAATTCGCTCAGCACCAACCGCTCGTTTACTTACACCGTTACCGAAAATGACGAGACGTTGACGGCACACTACAAGTTTACTCCAGGCTCGCCTGCCGAGCCAAATGAGAGTAAACCGAAGCACAAGGTATATCTTGAGGCTAACCCTGCCGCAGCATATAGTTTCTCGAAATCGACGGGCTTCACCGTCACTGAAGGAAGCTCTTTCAACGTTACTGCATATAATAATGGTGGTTACGTGTTCAGCAATTGGACTATCGGTGGCGATGTCGTAGGCACAAGTTCCACGTATAACGGTACGATGGGCAGCAGCGACATAACGCTTGTCGCCAACTACACCTTCAGCCCCGCAGGTCCGTCAGAGCCTTCTGAAGACACCAAGGACCGCAACACGCTATATGCGGTTACTACAACCATGTATAAGGGCGAGACATCGCTTTTGCCTATATATTTGGAAAATACAAAGAACATAAAGTCTCTGTCGTTCACCCTGTCTCTGCCCGACGGCATCACAGCCTCAACACAGGATATACAGACAACGTTACGTACGTCGGCATATACGGTTGACGCTGTGCAGAATGGCGGAAAACTGAATGTGTCGCTCTCTGGCGGAACAGAGATAAGTGAGCGTAATGGTGTTATTGTCCGCATTCCAGTAACAGCAGATTTGTCGGTTGAAGATAGTCTGTACGACTTGACTTTTGACAGCATCGCTGCTATTGGTCTTGATGGTGACTCTGTTGCCATGACCAAACGAGATGGCAGGCTTTCAATATCTACTCTTGAGGAAGGTGAGCTGCAGGCTCAGTTCTCTGTAGATAGATATATGAACCGTGCGCAGTTTACAAACCAGAGCACAGAGAACGCACGCTCTTTCCTTTGGGAGTTTGGCGACGGTACGACGAGTACTGAGAAAAATCCAATGCATATCTATGCTAATGAAGGCTCATATACTGTGAGGCTCACTGCCAAGGGAATTATTAAATCCTCGGTTGCCGAACAGACAATCATTATCAATCCTTCTTCGACTTGGCAAGCAAGTGGTGACTACACTCTCGACGATACTATGTCTGGTGCCCGAAACTTCACATCGCTTCACGAGGCAATTGACCTGTTGTCGCAGTGTACTCCAAGTGGCGAGATTGTGATATCGGTAGCAAGAGGTAAGAATTTTGCAGTGTCATTGGAACATGAAGACTCTCTGGCGTTTATCTCAACGCTAAGCGGAAAACTTCAGAACGCAGGAGACTCCATCACATTTGTAGGAACTGGTGAGCCTGACAATGTGCTGTCGTTCAATGCCAACACTGTCAGTGCTGACCTGCAGACAGTCTTGGGCTTTATAGCAAATCTGAAAACCTCAAAAGTTATTATTGAACTTAATGGGGCATTGATAAACATTCCTGAGATTAACAGATACACAAGTCAGACCTTGTGTAGCGGCACAACGACCGAGGCGGTTCCATTTACAGCTATAAGCGGGTCTGATAATGTTTCCGTAAGATGGACTGCCAGTGTCATGGCAGACTGTAAGGTGACAGGATATCAGGCATCTGGAACAGGTGACTTGCCTGCTATGGACCTCAGCACCACAAACAGCAAGACTGATTGTGTGTCGTATCAGGTCAACGTGATGCTCGATGGAGTGATGATGCATACATATATATATAATGTATATGTGAAACCTCTGCTATCGGGACATACCTTCACGCTCAGCAGCCCTGCTGATAGTGCAGTGGTAGACTTCGGTTTATGCACGTTGAGATGGAATAGTCCGTCGGCAGCTGTTACAGGTTACAAGGTGACGGTTAGCCGCACTCTCGGCGAGAATACAATAACTCAAACCTACAACACCACTTCTACAAGCTACAGGATAGACGCTACTCCTGGAGCATCCTATGAGTGGAGCGTAACGGCATGTGGTGACTGCGACAACATAACCAGTGAGATACGTACGTTCACCGTAAGGGAACAGGCTGATCTTACGGTTCTGTCGGTTAATGCTCCAACTGAGGCAACGGCAGGTAACACAATAACTGTCACTGCCGTAGTAGGCAATATCGGTAAGTCTAATACACAGAACACCTCATGGTATGATGCGCTTTACTACAGCACATCGCCCGATGATTTATCGGATGCTACCTTGGTAAGCCGCAAAAGTCATTATGGTGCTCTCGAGAAAGATAGTGATTATACTGTATCATGGGATATGGTGTGTCCGGAATCAAGTCTGGGAACAATTTATTTCCATGTTGTGACCGATGACAACGGATATGAGACGGAAAGTGATGAGACAAACAACGTTGGACATTCTGAGGCTCTTGGCATAATACTGAAATATGTTTCTGAAGCCGACTATCAGTCGCTGAAAAACTTCTACAACGCTACAAATGGCGGAGCATGGAAGAGAGGCTGGAGAATAAACAGCAATGCCATAACACCGGTTGCATGGCCTGGCGTTACATTCGACGACGACGGAAACGTAACTGCGATATCGCTTCCCGACAATAACATTGTGGGCGAATTGCCGCTTGAAGGCATTGATTTGCCTTACCTCGCTTCTCTCAATCTAAGCAAGAATCCTCTACGTGGCGATTTAGCTAAATTCTGCAAGCAGTTCGTACGCATCGGCGACTTGAATATGAGCTACTGCCGTTTCAAAGAGCTGTCTGATACGTTGCCGCAGACTATAACGTCTCTTAACCTTGGCTACCAGTGTGTGGATTTGGTTTTAGAGGATATTGCTGTTCTTCAGCAATGGACAATGGGCGATGCGGAGGCAAACATTCAGCTCGGTACGCTCATAGGCTACAACCATGAGGCACGGGACTTCAGCCTGCATCCAAGGCTGCAGCTCACCAAAAGATCAGATGATGCCACTGTGGGATATTTGGAATACAGGTCGGGCAGTTATCGCTATGTCTTGAATGGAGACTATAAGTTGGAGCAGGGTACAAAATTCATTGTACGCCCAACCGAGGGTCCTGCCGCCTATACTCGTATGCGTGCCACTCTCGACTGGAAGCAGGGTGACGCCAACATCGATGCTTCTGTCGACGTTCTTGATGCGCAGCACACCCTTAACTACATACTTGGCAGGAATTCTGGAAGTTTCAACTTCATTGCTGCTGATACATACGCAAGCGGATATATCAATGTGCAGGATGTTGTGGCAACCATCAACATGTTCATAACAGAAGATGTGCCTTCAGCTGCTAAGCATTTTGTTACCACGCAGACAGATGAGGCTGACGATACGGCTGCAAATATACTCGACATACGTGATGGCAGTCTGTGGATAGACGCCACCGACAACATTGCCGCTATTGACGTCACGATAAATGGTGCCAAGGCAAGTGAACTGAAATTGCAACTTAGCTCGCTCCGCTATCAGATGGTGACACACGATATTGACAATGGTGTGCGCGTCGTGCTTATAAGTCCTAACGGATATAGCATTCTGGGCAATACACGTCTGCTCAAGGTGCCTTCTGGCTGTGTCGTTGCAGCTGCCATGGCAGCCAATGAGGAGGCTGAGGCTGTAGGAGTAGCTATCTCGACATCTACGACAGGCATTGGCAATATTGATGCCGACGATGATGACGCTCCGCTATACGACCTTGGTGGACGTAAGTTGGCCGGCAGTCAGCCGAATGGAATATATATAAGGGAAGGAAAGAAAATAATTAACCGCCAAAGACGGTAAAAAGAAAGATTTAAAGATATGAACATCAAGAAATATATATCCACGTTTCTGTTTCTGCTTCTGTGCGTCGCTGCATGGTCGCAGAACACACTATCGGTAGGTTCTCTCTCTGGTGGGCAGGGCAAGGATGTGATGATACCAATCTCTATGGACAATGTAGATGAGATTGTGGCGCTTCAATTCAATCTGCAGTTGCCCTTCTCGAAATCATCAAAAGATGCCGAGCTGACAAGCAGAAACATTAACGGACACACTATCTCGGTGCGCTCGCTTGGTGGCAACAAATACACTGTTGTTATTGTGAACATGAGCAACAAGCCTTTGGGAGGAACTGGGGGCACTCTCATAAATTTCCCTATGAGGGTACCTTCCGGGCTTGCTCCTGATACGTCTTACGATATCAGTATCAGCGATTTGGTTATGACAAACCGTAAGGGCGACAATATACAGACGGGGGCTGTCAATGGCAGCTACACCGTTGTCCGCTCTGCAAGTCCAGACCTAAGTGTCAGTGACGTGCAGATAGCTGAGACAGAACTTGAACCGGGAGGTAAGGCTACTCTGACATGGAAGGTGAGCAACATTGGAGACGATGATACACACAGCGGATGGACAGAGAAAATTTATCTCGTCAGCTCGATGACCGAAGAAACTGTTTATGTTGGTAATTGCTATTACAGCGACAAACTGGCAAAGGGAGGAAACTTAGTGAGAAATCACATACTAAGTATTCCGAAGACTATAGGTCTTGACGGAGAGGTCAAGGCAAAGGTTGTTGTTGAACCTAACAGCAGTACGGGAGAATATGTTACCGACCGTCTTAACAACACAGCTTTGAGCGGTGCCGGCGTAAACTTGAAGAAGAGTCTTTTCCTTACAGCTCCTGCTGACAATCTGAAAGAGGGACAGAGCATGAGGTTGACACTAACGAGAAGTGGCGACCGTACAACGGATGAGACTTTTGAAATAGCGACTTCTCTACCTGCAAACATCATGGTTCCTTCTTCTATAACTATCCGCTCTGGCAACAGTACGGCATATTTCGATGTGGTATGTCCCGACAATAAAACTGTAAACGAATACAGCAAGGCAAAGGCGACAGTTAGAAAAGCCAATGAATATCCTGAGGATGTAATGGCTGAATTTACCATAGAGGACGATGAGCTGATACCTATAACGCTCTCATTCGACAAGAGCGATTATAACGAGGGTGACATAATGAAGGTTACGGCAGAAGTAGCGTACCGCATTAACAATGAGCCTATAACCCTTAGTCTCAGCATAGAGAAGGCTAAGAGGTTCCGTTTGCCGCAGACTGTAGTGATAGAGCCGGGACAGACAAGCGTAGTCATAGATGTTCCTATAGTACAGGACAATATACCTGCCAACGACGAGACCATACAGATGAATGTGTCTGCCGCCCACTATCAGCCTTCGAGCGGCTTGTTCATACTTCACGATGACGATGTTCCCGCTATAACTCTGACCATGCAGCCTACCGAGATTAGCGAGGCTGCCGGCTATAATGCTATCTTTGCTAAAATAAGAAGGGTAGGGGCTGCGAACAGCAAGATAACGCTGAAGTTGAGCGATGACAGTAATGGAGAACTCTACTATCAGCAGACACTTACTATGAATGAGGGCGTGCAGGAACTGACTTTCCCGATAGGAGTAAGAGACAATCAGAAGGTAGACGGCACACGTAAGGTGAAATTTAATGCCAGTATCTATATTACAGACTGTGGCTGCTCGGCAATTGGCGACAAGCAGACCTCGGTGTCGGACACGATATCCATCAACGATAACGACGGTCCAACGCTAACAGTGTCATCTAACAAGACAACCATACTCGAGGGTGACTC
>CABSIA010000019.1 GCA_902477645.1 uncultured Prevotella sp.
AAAAGACTATTCGAAACTCACATTCTGGAAACACCAGATTCAGCGTATGCCATATCTCTTCCAGACAGAGGGAAAATACAAGGGCGCGCCAAAACGTACGACGGCGGGCGGTGTGTGGCTCGACGGTTTCTCCGACCACCTTCCAGTTTGTGTATATCTCGTAAAAGAACAGAAATGAACCCTGTAGAGGAACATCCCTTTACGCCATTCCTTCCGGAAAACGCGCGCCTGCTGATGCTCGGAACGTTTCCGCCGTCGCCCAAACGGTGGTGCATGGAGTTTTATTATCCTAATTTCACCAACGACATGTGGCGCATCTTCGGTCTGTGTTTTTTTGGTGACAAGGAGCATTTTGTGAGGAAAGCCGAAAAGACATACGACCTGCCTGCAATTACAAGTTTCCTGAACGAAACAGGTGTGGCTCTGTTCGACACCGCACGAAAGGTGGTGAGAACCAAAAACACGGCTTCCGACAAAGATCTCATGATAGTGGAGCAGGCCGATTTCGACTCCATGCTCCGGCAGCTTCCGCTGTGCCGTGCCGTGGCTACAGCCGGTCAGCTTGCCACAACTGTTTTCTGCAGTCATTTCGGCATCAGTGAGCCTAAGGTCGGAGGTTTTACTGAGTTCAATTTCGGCACACGCACCGTGCGGCTGTACCGAATGCCAAGCAGCTCCCGGGCATACCCTATGAAGGTTGAGGCGAAGGCCGTGGAATATCAGAAAATGTTTGAATATCTTTTTAAATAACTAATGTTTATCTATACAATTTCTAATTCCTCTATATTCTCTATTTCCTCCTAACTGAAAAATATCAAAACCATGGACAAAAAAATAACAATTATCGGCATAGCTGGCGGAACAGGCTCGGGAAAGACAACCGTCGTCAGGAAAATTGTCGAGGCTCTGCCGCCGCATTTTGTGGCTGTAGTGCCACTCGACTCGTATTATAACGACACCACGGGCATGACCGACGAGGAGCGGCATGCCATAAATTTCGACCATCCCGACGCATTCGACTGGAAATTGCTGCACCGCCAAATCAACGACCTCCGTGAGGGCAGGGCCATCGAGCAGCCCCCCTACTCGGATCTTCAGTGCAACCGCCTGCCCGAGACAATTCATGTGGAGCCGAAACCGGTGATAATCATTGAGGGTATTATGACCCTTCTCAATAAAAAACTGCGTGAGCTTATGGATCTCAAAATTTTTGTCGACTGTGACTCTGACGAGCGCCTGATACGCAATATTCAGCGCGACACCATAGACCGCGGGCGCACCGTGAGCATGGTTGTCGACCGCTATCTCGCTGTGCTTAAACCTATGCACGAGCAGTTCATAGAGCCTACAAAGCGGTATGCCGACCTCATAATTCCGCAGGGTGGCGACAATGCCAAAGGCATCGGAATTTTGTGTAAATACATTGAGGGTATAATTCCTAAAAATGAAAAGCCTGATTTTAGTTTGAAATCATAATAAAAAACGCAAGCGGTTTCAAGTGCCAACGCAACCGCTTGCATTGGCACTTGAAACCGCTTGCATTTGCCTTTGAGCCTGTATTGCATTAAAAATGCCGTTTTCTGGGCTTTTTAGATTTTTTGTTAAAAACAAATTGATATTGATATGAACATTGGAGACAAACTTCCCGAAATTCTCGGGCTTGACCAAAATGGTCAGGAGATTACGCTGGCATCGCTGGCAGGCAGAAAATTTGTTTTATATGCTTATCCAAAGGACAACACCTCGGGCTGCACTGCCGAGGCTTGCTCGCTGCGCGACCACTACGGCGAGCTGCAGGAGATGGGCTACGAGGTAATCGGAATAAGTAAGGACTCGGCTGCGAGCCATCAGAAATTCATCGGGAAACACGAGCTGCCATTCACGCTCATAGCCGACACCGGGACTACACTCCTTCAGCAGCTTGGAGCATGGGGCGAGAAGACAATGTGCGGACGTAAGTATATGGGCATACTCCGCACCACGTATCTTGTAAACGAGCAGGGCGTTGTGGAGAAAATTTTCACTCCGAAAGAAGTGAAGACAAAAGTGCATGCCGAGCAGATACTCGAGTATTTAGGAAAATAGAGATCTGCGGAAAATCATTTGCGGTAAGGGAGGGTGTGTCAAAAAACTTCATTCTGACACACCCTCTTTTCTGTCACCGGTATCCTCAATTCCTGCGTTAGAATTTTCCTCGGCAATTTTTGCAAAAGCCTTCCTCACTTTATAAATCTTTAGGGCGTTGACGCACTCAATGGCTCCATAGACCATCAGACACCAGCCTATGACGAACAATGGGGCAGAGGCGATGGCCGACGGGCGCACAACGGCTATGATACCAACCAGCAGCACCACCGACGGCATTATCCACCACATAAGTCCGATGCGGGCATAGCGTGAGGCGGCGGCAAGGGTGAAGAACTGATTGAGCGCGCCCACTATGAGAATTGCCGCCAGCACATACATCAGGCCTGTAATGAACGATGCCGGCATCATTGCGAGAGCTATACCGAGAATCAGACTGCCTATGCCGGCAAGTGGAAACGACGGCTTAAAGCCTGAAATCTGACGGCCGTTGGCGTCGAATATCTGCGGGGTGTCGGCATGTCTTTTCTGGCTGAGCCAGATGAGGCACGAGATAAGTCCCGAAATGAAAAACAGCACACCCATGAAGATTGTTATCCAAGTCACGGTCTGTTCTCTGTATTTTACGAGCAATGCTCCAACTATTATAGAGCATACGGCTCTGAAAAATGAACCTTGAAGTACTTTCATAATTCTTCTGATTAGTTATAGGATTTCTTTCTGCAAAAATAGCAACTAAATTGTAAAATAGCAATTTTTTTTAGTACTTTTGTGCTCTCTAACAGCAAAAAGTTTTTTTATGACAGAGTTGTATTTGGTCAGACATGGCGAGACTGTAGACAATGTAAATCAGATTTTGCAGGGGCAAACCCACGGTGAGCTTAACGATGAAGGCAGGCGGCAGGCGCGGCTGGTTGCCGAAAAAATGGCTTCTGTGGATATTGACGTTTTCATGTCGAGCGACCTTAGAAGAGCTGAGGAGACTTGCAGAATAATAGCCCGTCCGCATGGTAAGCAGGTGATAACCACGCCGTTGCTCCGTGAGCGTGATTGGGGTAGTTTTACAGGCTTGTTTATACCTGACCTGAAAGATAAAGTGTGGCCAGCGGATATTGAGACTATAGGAGAGATGAAAGAGCGGGCCAGGCAGTTTCTTGTGTTGGTGCGGAAAAAATATCCCGGGCAGAAAGTGCTTGCCGTAGGTCACGGCATTATAAACAAGGCCATACAGAGCGTGTATACAGGAAAACCGATGAACGAGATACAAAAGATGGCGAATGCCGATGTTGTGGTCATCAAACTGGGAGGGCAGGTTTCCAACCTGCCATAATATCCCTGTTGTTTTTTAGGCAGGTTGGAAGCTTGCCCTCCCGGTTGTTTGTTCTCGCCAGTTTGCCGTATGGTTTTCTTTCTATGTTTTTTGTTTAGTTTCCACAAACAAGTCTGGCTGCTTGTCTTTTTGCGTCGTCGAATGTAAACTGCTGGCTTATGGTATATACATTCTGCGGGTCAACGATGCGTGGAGCCATCAGTTTGAGAACATTCATTTTCTCATTGTCGAAACTGAATATTTTCAGTATCTGCGCACATTGGGCGCATAGATAATAGCACCCGAGGCTTGCCACTTCGATAAGGTTTTTCTTGTCATTGTCGAAACTTGCGTTTCTCACCTTGTTGTATAGAATTGAGAATGCTTCGTCTGACATACAATGAGGCTCATTTGGATAAGGCATTGGCTCCATGCCTGGGACTGTATATGGATGATGGCGTGGAACGGCAGTCTCTGGTTTGCTCGGGTCGTAAGTCTGCTCCTCGTATCTGACGACTCTGCCTGTTGTGTCGAATATCACGTATGTTCTGATATTGTCACCTCCCACAAGGGGACCTCTCCATCCCTCGTACATCCATTTGTCTCCAAACTCATTGAAACTGGAGGCTTTTGGCTTTCCCAAGATTGCTGTTACCTGCTCTTTGGTCATACCACGCTCTATGGACCGCCTGCTTTTGGCAGTTGCTGATAAGCAACATGTCAACATGAAAAAGCAGGCGAAAAGATATGTCGTCAATCTGTTCCTGTTCATAATTTGTTTTTTCAATATGGTTATATTCGCAAGTAAAGAATATTTGGAAAACTGTAGGGCCGCTATGTATAGCGGCCGTAATCAGAAAATATAATTTGTTTTACAGTTCAAGTTGAGCATGTGCTTAATTATCTTCTGCCTCCAAAATGTCCCCCGTTGTGAGAAGAGCTGCCTCCTCCGAATGAGCGTGTGCTTGAAGAGCTGCTGCCACCTCCGAATGAGCGTGAGCCGGAGTTTCTGCTGCCGCCTCCGAATGAGCGAGAGCTTGATGAGCTTTTGCTGCCTCCGAACGAGCGTGAGCCAAAAGAGCTTTGCCCACTTCCGAATGAGCGTGAGCTTGATGAGTTTTTGCTGCCTCCGAATGAGCGTGAGCCAGAAGAGCTGTTGCCTCCGCTGAATGAGCGTTGGGTTGGGTTGCTTTTTTCGACATTTGGAGCGATGGTGTTTTTCCCGTTTGTAGAAACGCTACGGCTGCCGTTGAATTTGCTGTCAGACAGTCTGCTGCTCGGACGGGTTACAGTAGTGCGTGTGCTGCTCTGTCTGTTCCCGTTTCCGAATGTACGGTTTCCTGATTGTGGTCTGCCGTTGTTGTTGTTATGATTGTTATTCGAATTCCCCGGCTGTCCGTGCTGACGGGTACCGTTTCCGAACCTTGCGGGCTGGTCGCCATGATAGCCCCGTCCGAAGTCACCACGGTCGAAACCGTCTCTCATGCCGACTCTTTTATGTCCGTTGGGGTGTGGCCCGCCGTATGTCCTGCCGTGATACCATGAGCGTCCGCCATTTGTCCGCCAGCTGTGTCCGCCACGATAAACGGCGTAGAAGTGAGGCCGTCCGAAATAGAAGTATGTGCGGTGTGGGTATCGGGCGTAAATGCCGAAGTGCCAGCAGCCTGCCTGCCAATATAATGGACGGTAGAAATAAGAGGCTGCGCAATATGTGCGATATTGCCAGTCGAGGAGTATGTAGCTGAGGTCAAGATTGCGCTGGCGCCAGTATGTGCCGTACAGGTCGTTGTAGTCGTTGATACTCATCAGATAGTCGAGGTTAATCTCGTAGGCTGCCTCATACTGGTCGTCGGTGAGGTTGAGCTCGTAAGCCATTTTGTCTGTGAGGAACAGGGCGCGCTCGCGTGCCTGCTCGTAACTCATAGCCGACGCTGAGAGAGTGAGCGTTACCAATGCTGCCAAGGTTGCTAATAACTTTTTCATATCTTCAGTTTTTTAGTTGTTTATATATTGTTTTCGTGTGTCGGAGATTTCTGCAACAGCGTGCGTTTTCTTCTTCACATTGCAAAAGTAGTTATAAGTTTCTGAATAAAAAAAGGATTTTCCCTAAACCGCAGGGGGAATTTCCCTATACGTTGTTTTTGGAGCAGTAGAGTTCTCATCCTAATTGCACCAATAAAATATTTGCTTTCAGGTAAAGACATAATTCCGTTGGAACCATAATCAAGTATCATGTTTGAGATAAAAAATATTAAAAAGATATTTTATATTTTGTTCTGCGCTCATTTATTCGTATTTTTGTAGAAAATTTAGCCGCACTCTGGAATTAGGAAAATCTTTCTTTCAACTCGTTTGTAAGATTTTTGTAGCAAAGTTATTCAGAACAGCATAATTCAAAAAAGCATGTATCAGGACATAATCGTTTTTGAGCAAATATGCAGCAAAATAAAGAAACCATAACAGGTGACCTGCGGAAAACAACTTTTCTGTATATCATCGCAGGCTGTAATGGGGCTGGTAAAACCACAGCCTCAATGGTTGTGCTTCCGGAAATTTTAAATTGCAGGGAATTTGTTAATGCTGATGAAATAGCAAGAGGATTGTCACCTTTTAACCCTGAAGAAATGGCGATTGAAGCAGGTAAGTTAATGTTGCAGCGTGTGGACAACTTGCTTTCAAGAAGAGAAACTTTTGCAATAGAGACAACATTGTCAACCCGAAGTTATAGAAATCTTGTATTGCAGGCTAAAAAACTGGGTTATATGGTTATTTTGCTTTTCTTTTGGCTTCCATCTCCAGAAATGGCAGAGATACGTGTAGCTCAGAGGGTAGCATCAGGTGGGCACAATATTTCCAAAGATGTGATTCATCGGAGATATTGGCATGGATTACAAAATCTTTTCAATATATTCATTCCAATAGTTGATAAATGGTCTCTATATGATAATAGTGACTCTATGTTGCCTATTGTTGATAGAAATAAAATTATAGACCAGCAAAAACTTATTAAAATTAAAGAACTATGTCAGAACAAGAAACTATAATTCTATTTGAAAAAATCGGAGAGGGTATTTGGGAGGCCCAGCGTCGGCTGTTTGAACGCAAGGCAAAACTTGGCGAGACAGTGATAAGTGCTGATGCGCAAGGGCATCCTTGCGAGATTTCGGCGGAGGAGGCCCTTCGCAGATTAAATCGTATTTCAAAGAATAACTGACGAAAGCCAAGTGCTAATATTGAATTAAGATGGATTTTTTTGTTCTAAGTATTAGTGTTAATACTTCTTTCCATGATTGCAATAAAAAGTTTAATGGGCCTTATATGTACATAGATTTATGAGACGTAGATTTCTTTTATTTGTGGTTTTTGCTGCGGCACTTTCCGCCAGGGCGCAATACGGATGGCAGAACGAGGCGGATACCGGCAAACTTGATTTTGCACACAATCTGACATATACTCTGGAGGCTCAGGCCTCGGTCGCGGACGGGCATACTCCGTTGTGGCTCAATGCCAACAAATATGGATTAAGCTCGCTTGACGGGACAAACGGATATGGACGCGTGGCTGTTGTCAGACCGTTGCAGACCGACTCTGCACGCCGGTGGGGTATTGGCTATGGCGTAGATGTTGCAATGGCACACAACTTTACGAGCACCGCTATTGTGCAGCAGGCATTTGTTGAGATGCGGTGGCTGCATGGTGTTTTGTCGGTTGGAAGTAAAAACTATCCGATGGAATTGAAAAACAACCGGCTCAGCAGCGGATCGCAGACTCTTGGCATCAATGCCCGGCCAGTGCCGCAGGTAAGGTTGTCGTTGCCAAAGTATTGGGTATTGCCGTTTGGAAATGACATGATAAGAATAAAAGGCCATATCGCATACGGAAAAATGACCGACGACAACTGGCAGCATTCGTTTACCGGAAGGAAAACGAAATATGCCGACAACGTGCTATACCACTCCAAGGCGGGCTACATAATGATAGGAAATCCCGACCGTTTTATGCCTTTGTCTCTTGAGCTTGGACTGGAGATGGCGGCGCAGTTCGGAGGCACAAGCCATTCTTTTAATCCTGATGGCAGCGAGAAGATAGTGAATGGCAATGGAGGATTGAAAGGTATGCTGAAAGCTTTTATACCAGGTGGAGGTGATGCTCCTGAGATGTCGACCATATACCAGAATGCAGAGGGCAATCACCTTGGCAGTTGGCTTGCACGGCTCAATTATGATGCCGAGAGGTGGAGATTGTCTGTATATGCCGATAAATATTTTGAGGACCACTCATCGATGTTCATGGTCGACTACGATGGCTACGGCTCTGGCTCTGACTGGAATAAGAAAAAGAAGAGAAAATTTATTCTCTACGATTTCAGCGACTGGCTTATCGGTTTGGAGCTTAACTTGAAGTACAGCCGTTGGGTAAATGGCATCGTGGCGGAATATATAAACACCAAGTATCAGAGCGGACAGAAATATCATGACCATACCGAAGGAAATCAGGTGCACATTGGCGGCAACGACAACTACTACAACCACTATATCTACACAGGATGGCAGCATTGGGGACAGGCCATGGGTAATCCGCTCTTCCGTTCGCCGATATATAACGAGGACGGGCAGATTTATTTTAAAAATAACAGGTTCAAGGCTTTTCACATCGGCATAAGCGGACAGCCTGCTGAAAGGCTTAGATACAGAGTTCTGGCAACTTGTCAGGTTGGCTATGGAACTTACGAAATGCCTTTTACCGAAAAGCAAAACAACACCAGCTTCATGGTTGAGGCGGAATATAGTTTGCCGCACGATTGGCAGATAACGGGAGCATACGGCATGGATTTTGGTAAAATACTCGGCGACAATGCAGGTTTCCAACTTACTGTGCGCAAATGTGGAATTTTAAAGAAATAGAACCGATATGAAAAAATACGGCATAAGATTTTTAGCAATAGCAACCTGTCTGCTTACAACATTGACAGCATGCGAGATAGAGACCCATGACAACGGAAAACTCGATGGTTTCTGGCATTTGGAGCAGATAGACACCATTGCAACAGGAGGCGTGAGCGATGTCGGTCAGCAACGTCTTTTCTGGTCTGTTCAGTCGAAACTCGTGGAGCTTAGTGACCATTCCGTTCTTCCCAATCCTAAATACATCTTCTCATTCCGGCATTCCGACGGTGCGTTGTCTTTATTTGACGCACGCATATCCGACCGTAGAGAGGGCGATGTGCCTTTGACAGATATCAACATTGTACGCCCCTTTGGAGTCAACATGCTTGAGGAAGATTTTGAGGTTGAGGCTCTCGATGGCGGCAAGATGATATTGAAGTCGCAGACTTTGCGGCTTAGGCTAAAGAAGTTCTAATGAAGCCTTGTGGCAATATTGCCACAAGGCTTCATTAGAGGTGGGAATTTATAGCTCCCGTCTATAGATAGAATTTGTTTAGAATTTTTTCCCGAAGACTATGCTGATAAATGTCTTGACGAGAATCTTGATGTCGAACCACCATGAGCGGTGCTCAAGATAATAGAGGTCGAGCTCAAGCCGGCGAAGCATTTTTTCCATTGTATCGGTATATCCGTTGTATAGTGTGGCGTAAGACGTTACACCTGGACGGATCTGGTACAGATAGCGGTAGCGTGGGTCGCGCTCCATTATCTGGTCGATATAGTACTTGCGCTCTGGTCTTGGCCCGATGAAGGCCATGTCGCCAATAAGGACGTTATAGAGCTGTGGCAACTCGTCAAGGTGGTGCTCGCGCAGGAACTTGCCAACCTTCGTCATGCGGTCGTCGCGCTCATGCTGATAGAGTGCGGGGCCATCTTTCTCTGCATCTACTCTCATGCTTCTGAACTTATAGATGTAGAATGGCCGTCCGAAGCGTCCAAGGCGTTCCTGCTTGAAGATGGCTGGGCCACCGTCTTCTTTTCTTACAGCAATGTAGCAGATAAGAAATAGCGGTGAGAATACTATAAGGCAAATGGCCGCAACAACGAAGTCGAAAATACGCTTGGTGTTGCGTTCAATCTCATTCATCCCATCTTCAATGAAGCGGGTATCTCCTTTCTCGTCGTTTAGTCTTACTATGGACATAGTGATAGCTTGTTCCATTTCAATATTTTAATTATAGAACGCATGAAAATAGAACATATTGCATGAAATCGTAAAAATTAGTAAAATATTTAAATGTAATCACTCGGTGTTGGCGTTGTGAATGGAAAATTCTATTTCAGTTTGAATATAATTATATCTCCGGCACCTATGTTGTAACTGTTTTTAACTCTTAAGGTTTGCAGTGATTTTGTAATCTGTACGGGAGTGTCGTTTTTCCATTTTATCTTGACAGCCATATTGTCTTTATTGTCTTTGTTGACAATAGCAAGGTATTGCTTCCCGTTTTTTACAAACTGTGAGATAATGGCTCCCTCTTTGCCCGATACAATTAATTGTCTGATATTGACAGGAGAAGTCTCAAGCTTACTTGTGCCTTCGGGGATCTTTATCAAATGTCTGACCGACAGAATTTGTGCGTTGGCGAATAATTTGCCGATACTCTTCAGTTCTGTGTTCATTGATTTGACAATGTTATATGTTTTTGTCTTTTTGCCATCGTAGGCTATGGGGCCGTTGTGGTAGTCAACCTTGTCGTGGGCTTTCGGTGTCCAGTATGTGTAGTATTGAATGCCCTGTGCTCCATATACGAGATTAGAGTAAACTTGAAGACGCAGGTCAGCCAATGTCGGTTGTGGATAGTTGAAATGTGGAGTGCTTAGCACAAATCCCCAAAAGGGGATTTTCGCCTTCTGGCTTTCTTGACGGATAGTCTCTAAATTCTTATACCATGTAGAGCGGATGCCTGTTGTTGTGATGGGATAATAGTCGAAAGACAAAACACGTATTCCGCTCGATGCGGCATTTCTCACATAATTGTCATAGCTTGTGGTCTTTAGCTGCTTTAGCATGGAATTGCCGTAGAAAGGAAAAATATTCAAATACATCATCTTTTTGCTGTCTATGCGGCGCATGTCTTGAATAGTTTTCTTGATGGCGGTCAGTTTCCCGTTGTCGGGCTCGTCTGAAATCCAATATCCATATAAAGCTGAATGACCGCTCAGTTCTTTGGCCATTCTTGTGGGGTTAGAATCGGCATCGAGACATCTGGCTATAATCTTTACGTCTTGTCTCTCTGCTATGTCTAATGCCTTTTTTGCATCGGCAATAGTGGGGTAATATGATATGCCGATGTCGAAGCCAGCCTTTTTGAAATCGGCAAATGTCTGTGGTGTTGAATGGTCGCTTGGCACGCCAAAATAGGCAACAACAGGGATGCTGACAGTTTGTGCGAGACAAAAAGCCGCACATAGAAGACACATTGCTAAAAAGCCAAATCTTCTTGACGTTGTCATATAGAATTTTTTATTGTTTTTGAGTCTTTCTGTTATTCTGGGTGATAGCACTCCTCAGGTGGCTTCTGTATGCCCATTTTACAACGCATACAGGCATCAGCTTGAGGCAGAGTCTTGAGAATGGGTATATGTATCTCCACGATAATATGCCATAAAGTCTTTTTATGCCAGAGCAATATATGCGGAATTCCCTTAAGAGGTTTTTGATTTTCTTACGGCGCTTGTAGACGCTTGCCTGTCTTCTGAAATGCAGGACTATATCAGGCAGATTGGCAAACTTGTAGCCAGCTATTATGGCATCAAACCACAGGGCCAAATCTTGGTTTGTCTTGTATCTCTCGTCGTATCTCAGCCCGTTGTCGAAAATCTTTCTCCTTATCATCACCGTCGGGTGGGCAATAGGGTTTGCTTTGTGTATGGAGCAGCAAACTCCTTCGGAGTCAAGTGGATAGTAGCGTTCGTTGAGTGGCGTGCCGTCCTCGTCAATTTCAAGTATGGCACCTCCCAGGATATCTATTTCCGGGTGCTCTTCAAAAAAAGCAATTTGTTTCTCAAACCTGTCGGGGCAAGATATGTCATCGCTGTCCATACGGGCTATGAGGTCGGTGTCGCAGTGTCTCAGTCCGATGTTCAGAGATTTTGTCAGTCCTAAATTGACTTCGTTTTTTATGATGACAGTTTTTCCGTTAAAAGCCTTCTCCCATTTGTCTACAACATCGTATAGCTCATCGGTCAGAGCACCATCCTCTACAATAACCACTTTGTCGGGCTTGTGAGTCTGGTCTTCCATAACGCTTCCTAATGCCAAATCGAGGCATGTAGGAGTCTCTGCTTTATATACTGATATTAATACTGATAGTGTCATAGTGTTAATTTAGGCTTTCAAACCATCAACGAATCCTGTCGCCATGTTTCTTATGTTGCTAAGTCTTGGACGGCAAAACATACCGTAATATGGAAATTTCAGAATGTATTTAACCCCGTTTTTTATTTTCCATCTCATTGGCACATAGTTGCGCCGAAGCAGTATGAGGTAGTTCCTATATTGATAATACAGACGCTTTGTGGCAGGTATTGTGATTTCCTTGTTTATGATGTGTCTGTCAGCTATTCCGAGATTATGATATATTATGGCGTTTTTTACCAGATAGCTGCGCAGTCCATATTTTACAAATGCCCTCCAGCACCATTCTGAGTCTACACCGTCGATGAACAACTCCTCGTCCATCAGACCATTCTGCTTAATAGCTTCTATGGGGGTTAGCGACATGGAACATCTTACATAGTCTACCTCGTCGATGCTGAGATTTTCGTATTCCAGATGCCTTTTCAAGATACTTCTTAATGGGTATCTCTTGCCTGTTCTCGAGTTTATGGCAACAGAGCCTACTGTGGCAACGGTCTCTCCGTTGGCTTTTAAAATATCTAAGGCTGATGATAAGGTCTCAACCAAATCGCTTTTCGCACAGCTGTCCTGGTCACCAAAAAGAATATGGGTGCAATTGCTGTCTGCTAATTTATTTATGCCGACATTTTGTGCCTTTGCGATACCCGTGTTCTCGCCTAATGGAATATATATGGTATCTGGCAAGGATGCAAACCAGTTGGAATGGTTTGTTTTGGAATTGTCAATAAGGCATACCACATCTACTTGAGGCTGCAGGGCTTCAAGGGAAGCAGCTATAGACTGTCTGTCAGGGTTGTACAATACAATCAATGCGCCTATTTTCTTGTCGTACACCATGTTTAATTCCTTTAATTATGAATTTCCAACATTCCGTTCCGCCATCTACAAGTAGCGGAAAGTACACTAATCTAAGTGAGAATTTAATCCCGGTTGCGATTTTCCATTGCAAAGGTACATATTTTTTCCTAATGAGCCAAAAATAATTCCTGTATTGGTAGTAATAACGGAAAGGGGCTGATATTATTATTTTATAATTGCCGATATGTAGCTCTTTTTTCCCGACTTTATGATTTATATGTATTTTTGATGTTATACCGCAAACATATCCTTTAGATGCTGCACGCCAGCACCATTCGTAATCGACATAGTCTATAAACATGCCGCCATCCATAAAACCAACGTCTCGCAGGATTTTTGTGGGTATGCAGCTGCCTGATGATATTATGTGCCTGCGTTGGCTGAAACCATTCTCGTCTGTCTGATAAGTGTGTATGGCAGAGCGGTATTCCTCGCCAGTATCTTTGTTGCTTACTGTAGGACCGAGGGAGGCAAGATTGGTGACTGTGGATGAGATATGTATGAATTCTGAGGTTATGTCTTGAGGGTATGATGCCGATAGGCGGCTGTCCTGGTCGAGAAATACGATATGTCTGTAGCCGCCAAGCTCCAGTATGTGCTTTATTCCTATGTTCTGCGCCTCTGCGATTCCGAGATTTTTGTGGTTGCATACGTATCTCATGCGTCCTATCATGGTCTCGTCGGTAAAAGGCTTGTCGGAATTGTCTATAATTACACCACCATAAACAGATGATAATGTTCTGGCATTTTGTATGTCAGATTCCGAGGGGTTGTAGAATACCAGTACAACGGCCACGTGCGCATCTTTGGCGGCAGCCTGTGGAATGTTATTTTCCATTAGTTTTTCTGCGGTAATAGTATTTGTACTTCATATATTTGCAGAAACTTCCGTAGTTCAGCTCTTCAAGCGATTTCCAATGACGGTAGTTTCTGCGCAATATGTTTACGATGTGGGATAGCTTGAACAGCAATCCGTGCGATGCCCACGTCGTGGCGCCAAGGGTGTTGTCGCCATGCTGGCGGTAGTTTACTAATGGCTGATTTATACCCGCCACGGTTCCTCCCGCTTTCAGTATGCAGTATGTTGTCCAAGAGTCGTGCATCAGGGCCTTGCTTGCCTGGAGTGATACGCATTCTTTCGCCTTATAGTTGAAAAGCATAGTGCAGCCTGTGACAAACTCGAAAACCGCTCCACTATCGAATGATGTCAGCAACTCTGGGCGTACACCACCGTCTTTCCACATTGAGGGAGATATTTCTCTCAGTCCGCTGTCAACCACCCTTAAATCCGTGAATACCAGTAACGGTTTGTCGCCATGGATTCTCTCAAGCTTTTTCATCTCAGACATCTGAGCCTCTATTTTCATTTTGTCCCAAACATCGTCCTGGTCGCAAAACAGGTAATATTCTGCCTCCACATACCGCAAAAGGCTCAGAAAATTGTTTTTTGCTCCTCCTTGTGGCGGGTATTGAAGAATGCGGATGTTGTCGTGCTTGGCCGCATAAGCCTTTATTATGTCCATGGTGCCGTCTGTGGAACCGTCATCATGAACATACAATGTCCACTCGCTGTTTGTCTGTGAGAGCAAAGAGTCAATCTGTTGCGCAATATATTCCTCACCATTGTAGGTGGCAAGTAGAATAGCTATTTTGTCCATATTCCTTTAGCTGTACCTTTTATGATTTTGTTGTATTGAATGGCGTTGACTATCAGTCCAGGGATGTTTACGGCACACATGACGATGAGCAGCCAGTTGATGTCGTTGGTCGCCCTGCCTGCTAATATAGCTAACGGTATATATATTATAGAGGCTATGATGGTAAGTATGAGCTGCAGTCTCAGTGCGCCGATGCCATTGAGTACGAACGAGTATCTTGTACTCCATATTAGGACAAACTCATATATGCCAACGATTACCGTCATGGAATATGGTATTGTCGCCTTGTCGCCTATCCATATACCGTAGACGAAATCAGACAGTACAATCATGGCGGAAATGGCAATGAAGATAAGCAGCATAAATCTGTTTAGGGTCTTGTTGGCTCTCTTGATCCATTCAAAATCCCTTCTCTCGTATGCGTCGGTAGTCGCGCTCCAGTAAGGTGTGCAAACAATGGTGAACAGAAGCATCGCCACCATGAAATATCTGTGTGCAATCTGGTATGGTGTCACCATGCTGGGTGAGAACATGTTTGAGATTATGATGTTTGACGAGAAAAACAGTATCACACCTGCAATCTGCAAAGTGAAAAAGTTGAGGCCTATAGAGAACAATTCTCTCACAGCACCGATGTTCACGCTTTTGAGCGTAGGCTTTAGATGGCTGTATTTTCCATAAAACGTGATGGGGTAACAGATAAGATATGCCGTAAGTGGAGCAGCTGTGTTAACGGCGGCTATAAGCAGCAGCGAGTGGATGCCAGAGGCGTAGACCAAGGCTGTTCCTATAAGGGCAATGGTGTTGCCGCTTGTCACCAAAAGGTTGTTGATCGCAGGCAGTTGAAGGCCCATATAGAAGTTGCCTATAAATTTGAAGATAAATGTTGAGCAAACCAAAATGGTCGCCACAATGAGTACGGTGTCGAGTTCGGAGACTATGTTGCAATCAATGTTGAAGAGACTGTATGTGTCAAAACTCATTATACACAATATTAGCACTATGGCTGTCGGGACGGATATGGAAACGAGCATTGCAAAGGTGGAAGACACCATCTCGCGTGCTTTCTCTATATCTTTCCTTGCGATATATGTGGCGAGCTTATTTCGCAGTCCGTTGCCCATTCCGATGTCAAGATTATCTATCCACAGCAACACGGAGCTGATGGTCAACCATGCACCGTTCTCATATACTCCAAGACATGCCAGCGTCAGTGGTACAAGCATTAGCTGTACCAGTACAGACCATCCCTTGATAGCAACCGATGCCAAGATGTTCTTGCGTATCAGTGACGTTCTGCCATCCTCTGCGCTGAGTTTTTTCCTAATAATATCAAATGTGCTCATTTCAGAAATTGAATATCTCCCACATGTAGAGATTGAAGAATATCTCTATGAATGCCATTATGCAGACAAGGATAATACCTACAATCTTTGGTCTTATGGTGAATAATATGCAGGGGTATGCCACTATCTCAACTATGCCATACAGCTCGGAGAGACGTGTACTGATAATTTTGATAGATGCAAATGCGAAATATACTAAAAGTGAGCATCCCAATATCTTTATTATAAGATTTATAGATGGCACATAATGCTTTATTGTATCTGCGAAATAGAGGAAATAAAGAAATACCGCCATTTTCATGAGCGGAAAAGGGTTGAGTATCGACTCTTTGTCCACATCGCCAAACTCGCTGTGTGCCTTATAGAGCTCAATTCTTTCAGATATGTATGGTATTGGTATTGCGGTCAGCAAATCAAGGTCTAAGAAATAAAGCAGGAAACAGGCAGGTACAAGACATGCCATGACAATCTTCCAAACCGGCTTAATGGGCTTGTTGTTAAGAAACAACAACGGAAGCAGTGACAATGCTGATAAATGAAACGTTGAAGCCAATAGTATAATCAGTAACGGAGCAAGTTTCTTTCCTGACGCAAGGGGTTTTATAGTCAGAAGAAACAGACTTGAAGCTATGCCGGCTCGTATTTGGGTCATTTCATGCAAAAGGTAAAAATTGCAGAAATATATGATTAACGGCAGGAAGAACAAAGGGGACAGCTGCCTTATAGCAACGAATTTTATTGTCACACCAACAAGGGCAAATGTGAGTAGCAGGATCTGTACGTCGGGGTAAATAACATAAAGTAACTTGCTCAAGACAATAAACAATGGCTCAACGGCCAATGACAAGGCCGAAGAGTCTGGATTTAAAAACACCATCTCGTAATTGGGAGAGTCTCTGTCAAATCCGACAGGCCGAAGACCCGCACATGCAATCATCGCTATACCGATTACAATATACATCAGCCACTTGTATTTGCCGAGAAATTTCTCGACAAACACAAGGAATAATAAGAGAATGAATATTGTAGCTAATGCTATTAGCATAAGTCTTTACCTTATTTTTGTTTCTCTTCAGAGAAGAAGTATATATAAAGTCCTGTTGCAATGAAAGCGAGGAAACACATTGCAAGAACAAAAACCATGCGTTTTGGCTTTACAGGTTTAGGTGCAACTGAGGCGCCTTTCACCACAGTGAAGGCAGGAGTACGCTCCTGAACTTTCGCTTTTGCTGTCTGATATTGCGCCATTAAAGTGATATAAGTGTTGTATTTCAGTTGCATGTCGTTCTCAAGGTCATCTTGCTTTGCCCTAAAGCTTGCCATCTGAACATCGGTGTTGGCATCAGCGTATGTCCCATACAATTGCCGGGCCTGCTCATAGTCGTGCTTGGCCTCAGTCACCAGTTGCTTATAGTACCGCTCGTCTATACGGGCTTTGTTTGTACGGTAATTGGTGATGAATATTTGTAGTCGTTCTTTGACAGAGTCGCAGAGAATTTTTGCTATAAGTGCATCCTGTGCTTCTGCATCAATACTTATTACTGCCGTTTTTTTATCAAACCCGATTGATATTTTGTTTCTGATGAGGTTGGCAATATCGTCTTGTCTCTTTGAAAGAATGTATGGGTCTCTTTTGCCATTTTTGGCAAAAGGGTCTTCTTTCTTGGGCAACAAATCCTTTATCGCATTTATTGCTGCGGTCCAGAACGGCCGGTCCTGATGTTTTGTCAGATAGTCGAAATAATTGCAAGATATCTCTCCGTCCGCACTCTTTACCTTTATGTCGAAAAGTCCCACAACGAATCCATTGTCATCCATCAAGTCGGGGTAGAGCATCGGGTTTATGGCATCGCTTGTCTCCAGATTGTCAAGGTCAAAACCGAAAGACGAGGCAAGAGAGCCTAAAGTTCCTCCTATGCCCGAGGAACTGTTCAATTCCGGTGCAAGGCTTAGACTTGAAGTGTAAGTTCTTGGAATACATAGAATGTATAAACATGAGATTACGAAAGTTATGGGCAGCACCTTGTAGAATAGTTTACGTCCTGCCCATATCTTCTTGAAGATTATTTTGAGGTCAATTACTTCTAATTCTTTGTTTTCTTCCATTTTCCAGGTTTTGAAGATAGTTATACTTCTATTTGTTGGCTTATAAATTTCTGTTATTTCAGCAGGTTGGCCATTGTAGCCAACATTGTGGCGATTGAGGCTATGCTGGTACCGATTGTCAGCATTTGTGTTATAGATCTTCCGTCTTTCTTTGGCTTGCTCGGAACAATAATCTCGCATCCAGGCTTTATTTTTGTACCGTGTCCAACTTTAGCTACGGTGCCGTTCATGTAGATGACATAGGTGTTGCTCTTTTTTGCCCTGTCGCCCCATCCTCCGGCTTGATTGATGTAGTATGAGGTGCTTTTTCCTTTTTCGTATGCTACGGTGTTAGGATACATTACGTCACCTGAGATTTTTACAGTTCCGTTGTACTCAGGGATATAAATCCTGTCGCCCTCTCTGAGCACGATATCGTTGTCGCCGCCTGGCTCAGCCATGGCCTTGTCAAGCTCTATACCTACATAGTATGTATTGCCGAGGTCGAGTTTCTTTACGTCTACAGAGTCGTTTCCGTTTTGCGATTGCAGCATTTTTGTAATAGTCTGCATTCTCAGGCGCTCGTCTGGTGTTATGCGTCTTTCAAGTCGTGCGCCTGGGGTATAGGCGAGGTCGTTAACGCCGCCGGCTTTTTTGAGAATGTCGCTGAGTCGCTCGTTTTTCATAGACAAAGTGTATGTGCCGGGGAACATGGCCTGACCTTCTATCGTTACATTCTGCTGTGCGCTGTATCCAGGGCTTTTACGTACATAAACCTCGTCGAAAGGCATCAGTGTGAAGCCAGGAGTGCCGTCAACCACAAATCCGTCCTTCAGTGAGAAGCTGAATGTCTTGGCTATCACGGAGTCGTTTACTATAGCCATAGGGTCGCTCACTCTTCGTGCCACATCGACTTTTACCATGGATGCGGTTTCTTTCAATCCTCCAGCCTGCAGAACGAAGTCCTCAATGGTCTCATTATCGGCATATTTGTAAATGCCAGGGTATTGAACCTCACCGTGAATTGTTATTGTGCGCTCTACCATGGCGTCCTGTTTTGTTGCCACAAACAGCACATCGTTTTCTTTTAGGGGTATATCTGCCACCTTGCCGCTCATTATTCCGACAAGGTCTACACTTATGACTTCCAGCGTTCTGTCTTCCTTCATTCTGTGCATTACGGCTCTGTTTGTGAAAGCCTCTTCCGTAACGCCATCAGCATTTTCTATCAATGTGCGTACGCTGTTTATCTGGTTTCCTAACTGGTAGAGTCCTGGACGGAATACAGCACCTTTTACTTCCACTGTGTTTGAAAAGCGTGGCAGGATAGAGTCTACGCTGACCGAGTCGCCATCGGCAACATGGAACGACGCTGTATCGAACTCGCCGATATTGAAGACAGAGAACTCACGGCCTGTCCTTCTCATCACTCTTACCGACTTTGTATATGCGTCGCCTGTAAATCCGCCTGCATATTTCAGCAGCGAGCTCAGACTCTCGTCACGTCTCATTTCGTAATACATGGGGCGTTTTACTTTTCCCGTTATGTTTACCAGGCAGTCGTAGGCACCAACTACTATTACATCGTTGTCTGCCAGTTTTATGTTGCCTGTCAGTTTTCCGTTGAGCATATAGTCGTATATGTCGACAGTAGTGACGAGTTTGTTGTTTCTGTACACCTTGATGTTTCTCAGTGTACCCAAATCGTTGGTACCGCCTGCCATATATAGGGCATGGAAAACTGTAGCAAAAGCCGACAGAGTATATGTGCCAGGAACTTGCACCTCGCCCATTACATTTACCATGATGGTCTTTGTTTGTCCAACGGTTAGTTTTATACTGCTGCTGCTGTATCGTGCGCCAACCGTAGATTTTAGTTTCGCATTTGCCTGGGCTACTGTCAGACCTCCTAACTGAACAGGTCCGTATCCTTCAACAACAACTTCGCCATCAGGTGATACTGTGGCTTGTATAGTTTTTTGTGATGCGCCAAAAATGTCGATGAATACAGCATCGCCGGCTCCAAGTCTGTAGTCTTGTGGAGTCGCTATATTCATATTTGGCTCAAATGACAGTTCTGTATTATTGAAAATGTCGCGTCCGAACACTTTCTTTTTATTCATTTCCTTTTCTTTCAGAAGCTGTTCGAGCCATGCTATTGAGTCTGTAGGCAGCAAGTAGCCCAGCTCATTCTGCATGGCCATGAAATCCTCACTTTCCTCGTTATATTGTGTTCTGTAGGTCGGCACCTCCTGCATGTGGTAGTTTGTGGCATTGTTTTTGTCTACCTTTGCGTTGTTTTTATCTTTCTGGGCGTTTTTGCCGTTGGCGGTCCTCATTCTTTCCTCAGCGTCATTTACGGCTTTGTCTGCAACGAGCCCCAGGCCGCCTTGTTTTATTTGTCTCTCATACTTGCTCTTTACTCTCTTTATCTGCTGTATGTCGACACCTCTCTGCATAAGTTTCGTTACAATCTGTGATTGCGACGTGCCATCATTGTGTTCTTTCAGCACGAACTGCATCACCTGATCGTCGGTCATCGAAGATTGTGCGTGTACAGACATTGTGCATAAAGCAAACAATAGTGTGAAAATTATATTTCTCTTCATATTAACTTAAAAAAATTACCCTATGTTTATAATGAAAGAAAAGGAGTATTCCGTTAGATATACTCCACTTCCTCCATCTTTATCTTTATATATAACTCATTTTTTTGCGAAATGTTGTAGTAGGTGGCAAAAACCTCACCACCTTAATTATTTCCTGACTTTCATTGTCGCTGTCATTCCGTTGCTGTCAGTAGCCTTGGCAATATAGCAGCCATGAGGCAGAGTCTCAATATTGTGAGTGCCGATGCCGCCAACAATGTTGACTGTGGTCTCTGAAATCTTCTGTCCGCTGAGAGTGTAAAGTTCAATTTTAGCCGAAGTCGCCTCTGTTCTTACAACAAAGTTTCCAGCTGCCATTCTAAGAGTTATGTTGCGGTTTTCGGCAGAAGCTGCCAGGTTGGTTATGCCCGAAGTCTGCTCTGTGATTTTGTTGGCATACGAAGTCATAACATTAGCCTTGCCTATTGTAGGTGTTGTCAGATGATAGACGCTCTGTGCACCGTCTGCATAGCGGCCAATAGTCGAATATCCGTCGTGTGCAGGATAGCAGATAGAGTCAGTCCATGTGCCGTCAGCAGCTGTTAATGCTATTGTGCCTCCTGCCGCTGCGAGTTTAAATGGTGTGTGCAGGTCGTGGCTTGTTTCCAGTTTGTCGCACCATACCACCATATATCCCTTTGCCGGAATAATGGTGCTTGCCGATGTCTCTCCCTTGGTCAGAGTGAAGAGTCGCAGGTTGTTGGCATCGTTGCTCAAGAACATGCCCTCTACGTCGATGGGCTCGTCTGTGGTGTTGTACAGCTCAATCCAGTCGTTTTTCTTGCCATATTCGTTTACGTAGATGTCGTTGGCTGCACTTATCTCGTTAATTCTGACAGGTGCAAATCCCTTTTCTATAGAATTTTCCATTGGCTCATAGCATGCCACAAGGTCAAAGCTTTCCGACGGCATTGTTATAGTTTCCTCGTTGTAAATGTAGTTGTCATCGTTGCCGCCATTTGTCGTGAACATGCCTTTCAGCTCGGCGTCCCAATAAATGTCAGAGCTTGTCCGGCTGTTGTTGTGAACCTCTACGGCAATCACGTTAGTGCCCTTTCTCATGGCCTCAGTACTGATTTCCAGTGTTCCTGTGTCTGGGTTTCCATGTGCGTATGTAGTGCTGACAGTCTGGAAGTTGACAGCTCCGGCAGGCATGTTATATCGTCCTGCCTCCTGTCCGTTGATATAAACAATGAAACCGTCATCGACCGTGAAGTTCAGCACGGCTTTTTTTGCCGTCGAAGGTTTTTCGTCGAGATTGAAGCTCTGGCGGAAATAGTATGTGGGATATTTGTCTGAGCTGCTTGAGCCGTAAGAAATGGTTGTTGCCAAACCGTCTTTGCCGTACCCCAATGGTGCGTAGCCCTGTTTCCAACTGTTTTCGTTATAGCTGTTTGCTGTCCAGTTTTTGCCATCCAGACTGCCTTGGTCGTAATATTTCCAACTGCTTCCTTTCCCGACAACGGTTGTCATGAGCTGGTTGTTGCTTTTCCATCCTGTAAACTTATATCCGGCAGGTGCCACTGCGGTTATTGTCATAGGGCTGAATAGTTGTCCGTCGAATTTTCCTGTCGGTATATCGGTGCCGTTCAGCTCAATCCTTGCTCCTTTGATGTCGCTGCTGAGTTTTCCGCTCACGGCAGTTTTTCCGTCCAGCTGCATTCTCCAGTAGTTTTTTAGGGAGTTAATCATAGTGGGCATTCTGTTGGCAAGTCCCTCCTTTATGCTGTTGTAGGTTGAGTATGGGCTCTCGCCTTTGAATGCCATCTCTGGAGCAACTTTGTTGACAAGGCTGTCCAAAATCTGGTTGCATCTTGTTGGCTCAAACACGCTGCCGCCCATTATGCAGTAAGTGTCAATAAATTTTTTCCTGAATTCTGCGTTTTTCAGCATGTTCAAAAATATTGTGACAAATTTAATCTCAGCCGTAATTTGTGGCAGTCCGTTATGCAGCTTGTCGAATGTGTATGTGTTTTTCCACTCAAATGTGTTGAACGGGTCTGATGTGTTGAAGGCGAAATCGAGGTCAAACGATACGAAACGGAACTTTCCGTCTTCTGTCAGTCTGAAGCCCTTTATGTTGTTCTGGGGCCAGTCGGTGCCGCCCAGATACATTGTTGCAGCCATGTAGTTGGTGTATTCGTCGATGTCCACCATTTGCTTTATCTCCTCGTAGGTGTCATTGTTGGCGGCATCGGCAGAATAGTCGTACCATTTCAAGAAACTGTCTATTGTTCCTTGTTTCTGTACATATCCGCTGTCGGGACTCATCTCAAACTGGTCAATCTGGTCATCGTCCCATCCATAGTTGGCATAAACATAGTGCTTGTTGTTGGGTTCTCTTACGTTGAGCACTCCGATATATTCGCCGTTAATAAACTCGTGTACAGGCTGATAGCTCTGCAAGTCAATGTCTATTCCTGAGGTCTGAATTATGGTTTCGAGTGCAGGGTCTTTGAAGCGGCAAGAGTTGTCGTTTCCGCCGTTTCTCACCTGCAGAGTTCTGTTTCTTATGTACGGTTTGGCTTTAAAGAACGGGTAGTTGAGATTTTTGTCTCCTCCAAGCTCTTTGTTGCCTTTAAGTTTGAAAGAGTGGGGAGTCCACGCACGGCTCCACCCTCCGCACATCTCAAGGTTTACGTCCTGGTTCAACACCATTTCCCCCTTGTCGTTGATATACGACATGTTTACAGGCCGTTCCCAGTCCATGTTCCAGTTGCAGGGTGAGCTTTGTCCGTTGCCAGGCTTGCCGTTCACACCTCTCACATACACGCCTAATGAGTCGTCGTAGAGAAAACGTGGGTCTGAGACAACTGACAGCACAGGAATATTGAAGTCTTTATCCCATTTTATGTATGAGCGGGTAGTCACCGGACTTGCCATCATTCCGTCAGCAAATAGGCGGAATCTGTAGTTCGCAGTGTTGTTGATATTGAAAACTCCGGTTTTCGAAGTGTTGCCATTCGTTGCGGTAGGCAGAGTTCCGTCCGTAGTGTATCTTAGAGTTGCTCCGTCTGGAATATCAACAGTAATTCTCATGCTTGATTTAAACACCTGTGAGCCTGGTGCTACAATCGGCGCATTTAGCTGGGCTGCTCCAAAAATGGCATTGTTATTGCTCTTTCCCGGGGTTGGTGTGTCTGTGTTTGCCCATTCGTTGCCGCCATCTGTAATTCTTGCGTATGCTATGCGTTCCATGCTTGCCGGGTAAGATTCTGACGTTATGATGTTGCCGTTGCCATCGCTGATGATAACTTGTCCGCCATCTACATCGAGTTTCATATTTGCATTTGTCGGGCAAAGGTTGTTGTTGTCGCACCATATCACCTTGTATCCCTTTGCGGGCACAGCACCGTTTTCTGCCGAAATCTTCCACATCTTTGTGTTCATCGGGTCGTTGCTGAGCCACAGTCCGCTTATCGTCACTGGTCTTGAAGTTGGATTGTAGAGTTCTACCCAGCCGTCGAACTGGAAGGCAGGGCTTACAAACTCGTCGACATTCGATGCCATAATCTCGTTTATCACAAGCGATTCTGCTGTTGCCGTATTGTCCTCAACCTTCACGGTGCATGCCGCCATAACCGTACTGCCGTCTGTGGTAGACGCATAAATCTTGGCCGTGCCCGGCTTTTTTGTCTTTACCAGTCCGTTGCCGTTTACCGTAGCCACAGACTCGTTGTCGCTTCGCCATGTGATTTTTTTGAAAGTCGCATTTGCGGGAGATATCGTGGCAACTAATTGCAGAGTCTCTCCAGTTACGAGTGTTGTGCTATATGTATTTAGTGAAATGCCGTCTGCTGCTATTATCTCACCGTAAAGTTCCAGTTTGAAGTTGTCGAAAATGCACCAGTTGTTGTTTACGAAAGTTTGGTTTACGAGTCCCAATTTCAGGTCGCCGCCCGTATGGTCGAATTCCATCTCGTTGCTGTACGCACCTTGTGAGAATGCTTCGGTAGCGGTTTCCATGGTATTAGGGAAATATACGGTTTTGCCGTTTACCGTAGTACTCCAAACTCCGCTGGCAGCAGGAGGTGTTGTAAAATAAAAAGAGTATATGCTTGCAAGTTTCTGTGTGGCATTGTTGGCATACATCATGGCTGTGATATCCTCGTTTCCGCTGGCGTAGTTCCAGTACCCGGAGTTGTTGTCCTGGCATCTGTGATACGCCTGAACCGACATTCTGTAGTGTCCGGCAGGCAGATTGCTTACGGTTTGAAAAATGTCGAACGTTCCGTTCCAAAACTCCATGGCTCCGCATCTGACGGTCTGCGAGCTTGCGTTCGAGGTGTAGGTCCAGCCTGCATTGCTGTCGCCGTCAAAGCTTGGGTTTACGATTCTTTCTTCCGTAATGTTTATCCATCCTTTGTCGGCCGATGCCTTGCTGACATATACAGTGGCGGCTATCAGGGTGGCAGCAAAAATATACAGTCGTTTCATAATTGGTAATAAAGTGTTAGGCGGGTTATTTTTTGCAAAAATACAAAAAAAAGTCCCCAAATGCAAGAAAACGGCTAAATATTTGTTTGTTGTGCCAGGCAACAACTGTTTTTGGACAATGTAGGCACTATTTGGAAAAAAATAGAATTTTGTTTTGTCATTCCGTTTTCTTTTACTACCTTTGCACAAAGGAAGCAATTTCTGCTTACTGCATTCTCTTGGGGTTGACATGGATTTGACGGCGAGATGAAATGGTATGTAAGCACGCGGAGACTCGTCGGCTATCTCCTTAATCAGAGTGGACACAAATTTAATTGGCGAAAACAACTACGCTCTCGCTGCCTAATCGAAGCATAGTAGATTACTGGCTTAATCCAGTCACAAGGTGACAGGACGAGACATCGCCCCAATGATGTTGTTCCGAATCAGAGGACAAGGCGGTGCAGGTAAATCGGAAATAGTCTGTGCAGGCTCCGGTGCCCAGATGAAATTTTAGGAGATAAGGTTGCGGTTGGTAGTCCGGTTCTTGCCGCAACTCGAAAATCTCGTCCGGAATAAGCGTGTAGAAAGCGTATGGTTTCCTTGTGCGGACGTGGGTTCGAATCCCACCAGCTCCACTTCTTAGTATTCAGTATATCGCTGTAGGCTAATAGCATGCAGCGATTTTTCTTTTATATGGAAATCCCAAACAATGTTGCGTGAAACTTGCAATCTGTTTACAATTGCCTAAGAAGAAAAGCCATATACAATGGTAGAACAAGCATCTTGTCTTGCCTGCCAAGATTATAGTCGCCAAGTTTCACAAGGCGTTGTACGTGATACTTCTCTGGATGAGCCAGAATGGTTTTGCTGCTTTTTACGTTACCAGACTGAGCCTTCACCTCAACCAGGACACATTCTCCTTGATAGCGCATAACGAAATCAACCTCCAGACCTGAATCCTTGCGGAAATAGTAAAGCTTACGTCCCATCTTTGCAAAGATATCTGCGATTAGGTTCTCAAAAATAGCTCCCTTGTAGCCATAAAGCTTTCCCTGTAAGATGTCGAATTGGGTTCCATCCTCAAGCATTGAAACGAAAAGTCCTGTATCTACCATGTATATTTTGAAAACATCGTCCATGGCATTCCCGTCCAAAGGCAATTCTGTGATGTTCAAGTTGCGGCAACGACAAACAATACCCGCGTCTTCTATCCATTGTATGCTACCTGCATATTGCGATGCTTTAGCACCTTTTTGTATAAGAGAATACTGAAACTTCTTGTTTTCTTTTCCCAGTTGGCGTGGAATTGACTCAAAACATTCCCTGATGCGTGATTTGTCACGGTCGGGAGCATATTTTATCATGTCTTCCTCATAACTGCTGACAATACTTCGTTGTCCCACAACTACTTTGCCTATGTCGTGGCTGTTTATAAACATGTTCACAATGTCGGGCATTCCACCTACTACGGTATATTGTAGCAACAATTGGCGAAATCGTTGGTGCAATGCTTCGGGTACAGGTCGCTCTTCATCCAGACATGTTTTTATGCGGTTAATGATTTCTGTTGTAATTCCGTTTGCCCATAGAAATTCCTCAAAATCCAAAGGATACATATTTATGTGGGTCTCGTATCCAACAGGGATAGAGCTGTAGCCTTTGCCGTCGCCATAACCTTTTACACCCAAAAGTGAGCCTGTGGCAATAACGTCATACCTGCCATCTATATGAAAAAACTTCAGTGCCGACCTTGCTGCAGGGCAGTCTTGTATCTCGTCAAGTATAAGACAGGTATTTCCCGGCTCAAATACTGTGTCTGGCATCATTGCTGTGATGTTCATCGTTATATCGTCCACCTTTTTTGAGTCGGCAAAAGCCAGCATGCAGTTTGGATTCTCAATAAAATTGAGGTATATCGTATTGGCATAATTCTCTTCGGCAAACTTTCTTACCGAAAAAGTCTTGCCGCATTGTCTGCATCCTTTAATGACAACAGGCTTGTGTCCAGCCTCTTCTTTCCAAACTTTCAGTGTGTGTTCAATCTTTCTTTTAAGCATGATTTCTTATTTTTCAAGGGACTTTTTTGCTATTTACTCCACTTTTTCAAGGGACTTTTCTGTTGTTCGTTCCACTTTTTCAAGGGACTTTTCTGTTGGTTGCACCACTTTTCCAAGGGACTTTCGTTTGCAAATATAGTTTAAATTGAGTTTAGAACAAAAAATAAAACAGAAAAATTAATGATTTTTATCGTATTTGGATATAATAAATTATTGCTGTCTGATAAAATGTTTACTTTTGCCCATGGTTAAACTTTTTGTGTGGTAGCTCAAAGATAACCAAAAGGGCTGACTCCAGCAAATGGAATCAGCTCTAATTCTTTTTGGCAATCCTTCAAAGATTTCACGTCATCGCGGGACTTCTCTGGTACAATATGTGTGGTCGCTTTTTTTTGTTTATCTCCGTGCCTTCCGCTGTCGCCTCACGTCCTCGGAGAAATTTATCATTCTCTCCGAAGATGATACTATGTAAATTCATAATCACATATAAGGGCGAAGAAGTACGAAACTAGACGTTTTGTATAAGAAACAGCCCACTCGATTAAGAGTGAGCTGTACAATTAAATTACTTTGTTTTGTCTATTACCATTTATGTTTGCAATATGGACATTTATGCTTCCAGCCATCATAATTGCTTAGACCAGTCTCTTTTGCAAGTTGTCCACCTGCTCGTCCGCTCACAGTTGTTGCATATCCATCACCGCCTGTTAGCATTCCTCCAACTATCTTTGCGCCCTCTCTTATTGCTAAGCCTCCAATGAATTTCGCAGCATTCTTTGCACTTCCTACGACATACCGGTTGAAATCATCTTCGTCTCTATCAAAAAAATTATGGCAGTTGGGCATTCGATATTTAGTTTTCTAAACTCAGCTTCCTTTTCTGCAACATATTCATCATTAGTCTTGGATTTTAATTCTTTCAAAAGCGTCTTATTATCATCGCATTTAGCCCAGCTAAAGAATGTGATGAAGCCTACGACAATCACTACAAACCAAGCGAAAAGATATACGGTCTGTTGCTTCCGCAATAGTAAAGCCGAAAGCCTTAGCAGCCTCAATGTGGACGTATTTATCTGTACTATTCAACCAGCAAACACATAGAGCTTCCAGTATCAGCCATACAATCAGTATTTTAATAGAATCATGAAAATTGCTTCGTTTTTCATCTATTTCTATTTGATGTTGAAGTGCCCATTCACTCCTCTTCTCCTGTATTGTTGCCATATTTTTTTATTATTCGTTAAACTGAGAACTATTATTTCTGATTATTATTGTAGCCTTTAAATTTTCACTTTTATAGTGTCATTCAAGACTTTTACAATATAAAGACCAGAGGCGAGATAAATTTTATTGTTATTTCCTCTATAAACAAGAGTACCGTCTATAGTATATATTTTAACCATATTTCCTCCAATACCTTCTATTATAATAGAACCATTGAGGACTGTGATGTTCGCTTTTGGACTTCCTGTTACTTCATTGATTCCATCTATTTGATTTACAGTAACGCTACATGTCGCCTTTATATCAGTATATTCTTTTGAAGAGACTGTGATGTTGGTTGTACCATCACTTATTCCTACAACGAGTCCGTTATTGTCAACAGATGCGACAACAGGGTTTGATGATTCCCATATTAGCGACTTGTCGGTTGCATTCTCTGGCAAAACGGAAACTTCCAACGATACCTTTTCCCCAACTACTATATTAAGATTGCTTGGTATGATTTCTATGCTTTCCACAGGAGTTGGAGCTACAGTAATTTCTATTGAAGCACTTACATCACCGCATGAGGCTGTAATAATTGCCACTCCAGTCTTTTCATGTGCCGAAACAAGACCTTCTGTATCTACAGATGCTATACTTTCATCACTACTCTGCCATGTTACAGTCTTGTCCGTAGTAGTTTCTGGGAGAACAGAAGCAAAGAGTTGAACTGTTTCTCCATCTACGAGAGTTGTAGAACTCTCAGCAGAAATATTTATACTCTCAGCTGCTGTAGCTATTCCATTCACACTTACAGAAGCATTTACTCCACTGCCGTCATTTGCTGATACAGTTATTTCTGTTGAACCTATGCCTGTGATAGTTACTAGACCCTCAGAATCTACTGTAGCCACATTTTCATCTGCCGTAGTCCAGGTTAACGACTTATCCGTTGCATTCTCTGGGAATACATTTGCAATTACTTTAACACATTCCCCAACCTTAGCATCAATTCTATTCTGAGAAAGTTCTATCTGTTCTACTAAGGTAATGTTGCTCAGAATATTGTGGAAGAGTTGCCAGTTTGGAGCTTTTGAGTATCTCTTAATGCTTTCAGTCGGGACATAAAGCAAACCGTTTGTGTAAGTGTTGTCGCTAAATACTATTTCGCCCTTTGGACCATGTAACGGAGGAACCGGATTTTCAGAATGAATCTCCATTAGTTTTTCGCACCCATAGAAAGCATTAAATCCGACAGTCTGTACGTTTTCGGGAATAATAACTGAGGTCAAAGCATTACACCCAGAAAACGCTCCATTGTCAATTACTGTTAGGCTCTTGGGGAAACTGACAGAATTAAGTCCCGAGCATTTAGAAAACGCATTTTCCCCAATGGTTGTGACATTTTCAGGAAACACTACGGAAGTTAGACTTTCGCAATCTGTAAATGCGTTGACACCAATCTCAGTTACGCAACTGCCGATTGTTATATTTTTTAGGCTCGAAGCGGAAAAGACATTGCCGATTATATTTCTGCCAAGATAAATATCTTCGGCGGCACTTTCTTGAAATGCAGAATGTGCTGCATACATTGGTTCGTAGGAAGGTAACGTCAACGTTTTATCACCATCTTGGAATACGATTTTCCTTAGTTCCGAGCATGATGCAAATACACCATCTCCTATTTCGGTTACACTGTTGGGTATTGTCACAGACG
>CABSIA010000020.1 GCA_902477645.1 uncultured Prevotella sp.
CGAATGGAGTGGAGTAATAACGAGCAAATATACAATTTGTTTCAGCAACTTGTAGCAGACAACTTCAACACAGTTTCAATACCATTGCCGTGGTTCCGTGTAGAGCCAACAAAAAATGTGTTCGATTGGAGCGTATTGGACTTCTACCTAAAAATGGTTGAAGAAGCTGGCTTAAAAATGGAATTGCTATGGTTTGGAAGCAATACTTGCGGAAGCGTATGGACGGAGCAGCCACCACAAATGCTGCGAGTTCCTGAATATGTGGTTAAAGACTACAAGACGATACCCGAGTCGTCAGAATACACACTTGACATTGCTGATACAGCATTATTGCACCGCGAGACTTACATTCTCAGCCAGATTATGGAGCATATCGCCCAATGGGATGAGACTCATGGAAACAAGCATACCATAATAGGAGTACAAATAAATAATGAGCCTTGTGGAAAGAACGGATACCAATTCTCACCCATGGAAATGATGCGTTATCAAAGTGATCTTGCAAAGGCTGTAAAAGACAGCAGGTATGTTACATGGACAAGAGTAAATGCAACAACACACGAATATCAAGACTATATAAATGCCAACGAGACCCTACGCGAAACGGAAGGCACAAATATCGATTTTGTAGGTGGCGACGCTTACGGAAAGACAGCAAAGCAACTTAGCTCGTTCATGCCTAATAAGGGTAAAAATTATAAAATGATTATGGAATGTGGCGCAGAAGAAAACAACAGTCAGCTATATCCATTTGCAGCCCTTACAACGAATACGGCATTGAGCTATTATGAATATGCAGGACCTGACAATCACGGGCTTTACGACCTTACTTCAACAAAGGGTGTTGTGAAAGTTCATAATGAAAATACACTAAACCTGATCCGTACACAAAACAAACTTTTTAATTCCGCCATGCAGGATATCGCAACAAAGGCCGTTGGAAAGAGCATGAAAATTCATAATGCGACAGGTAGCGACCCTTCGACAACAAAAGGTATACTCGGAACGACTCTTGACCCTCTTTCTCCCACGCAAGCAATAAGCATTAAGCGTAGCGACACGGAGCTAGTATTGCTCACTGTACAGAAAGGGAACTGGAATATTCCCGAATCATTAAATGCCACAAGTGCAAGCAAAGGCCATTTTGACGAGAATAACGAATGGGTAGAAGAGGAAACTATAAAATTTGATGGCACTTTCATTCCAAGAGCAGAAGCATCGGTAATCAGAGTCGTGCTCGATCCTGAGAGTGCAGGAATCAACAATGCAAAAGATGTAACGTTTGTTGCCGAGCAGCAGCCTGTTTACGATATGCAAGGCCGACTTGTTGATAGAAAATCACTGAAAAGAGGAATATATATCTGCGGAGGGAAAAAACAGTTATTCAATAATATTAAAAAATAGCTTATGCAATTATGCTTTTACTTTGCTGTATGAAATAAGAGTCATAACAGCAGTTTTCTCATAACATACGAAAAGGCGAAGTACCGGTGTGCTCCGCCTTTTGTGTTTTGTATGTTTTTATCAAAAAAATTCTATTCCAAATCCTGAAGCCACAAGGCACCCGACGCATCTGAAGGCATACGCCAGTCGCCCCGCGGACTGAGGCTTACGCTGCCGACTTTTGGTCCGTCGGGCAGACAGCTGCGCTTGAACTGCTGGCTGAAGAAGCGGCGGCAGAAGGTGGCGAGCCAATGCTGTATGGTATCATCAGTATATTTGCCCTCGAAAGCTTTGTTGGCAAGAATACGGATTTTCTTCGGGCGGAAGCCATAGCGCAGAAAATAATAGAGGAAAAAGTCGTGAAGCTCGTAAGGGCCGACAAGGTCTTCGGTTTTCTGTTTTATGTTGCCTTCCTCGTCGGCAGGAATAAGCTCGGGACTTATAGGCGTGTCAATGATGTCGCGAAGCGTTGCCGCCGACCGTGCGTCGGTATCTTCGGCAAAGCTCTCTACGAGATAGCGTATGAGAGTTTTGGGCACTCCGGCATTTACGCCGTACATGCTCATGTGGTCGCCATTATAAGTAGCCCAGCCAAGGGCAAGCTCCGAGAGATCGCCTGTGCCGATAACCATACCGCCAAACTTGTTGCTGAGGTCCATAAGTATCTGAGTGCGCTCACGTGCCTGACTGTTCTCGTATGTCACATCGTGAACTGCCGCATCGTGGCCTATATCCTCAAAATGCTGTGTAACGCTCTTCGCAATGTTTATCTCGTAAGATGTCACTCCAAGGCTCTCCATCAGGTCAAGGGCATTGTTGCGGGTGCGGCCGGTAGTGCCGAAGCCTGGCATGGTTACGCCGATAATTCCCTTGCGCGGCAGCTGCAGCTTGTCGAAAGCACGGACGCAGACAAGAAGGGCAAGAGTTGAGTCGAGTCCGCCACTTATACCGACAATAACCCTTTTGCACGATGTGTGCACAAGACGTTTTACAAGTCCCATAGACTGGATATCGAGTATCTCGCGGCACGACTCCCTCATGTCAACTCCATTTGGAATGAAAGGTGAGGGATTTACCTGACGCTCAAGAACGAACTCGCGCTCGGCTGCCGAATGCATGTTTATTGTACGTATATTCTCTCCTATCATGCGGCGTTGCGCATTGGTGTATGTGGTGTTTGCGCTACGGTCGTTACGCAGCCGCTCTACATCTATCTGCACAGCAACCATCTGGTCTTCCATGGCAAAGCGCTCACCCTCTGCTATAACTTTACCGTTCTCACAGATTATGGCATTGCCGCCATAAACGACATCCTGTGTGCTCTCACCAAATCCGGCAGAGGCATATACATATCCTGTTATGGTGCGCGCGCTCTGCTGCTTAAGCAACGATACGAGATAGTTGTGCTTGCCTATCAGCTCATCGCTTGCCGAGAGGTTGAAGATGATGTCGGCTCCAGCAAGAGCAAGATGATTGCTCGGAGGTGTGGGAGCCCAGACATCCTCACAAATCTCAACCCCAAACTTCACGCCGTCTGACGTGCAGAATATTTGTGGAGCTGACGAGACTGGTATAACTGTTCCGGCAAGACGAACCTCGCAGTCGCGCAAATCCTGCGCAGAGGCAAACCAACGTTTCTCATAGAACTCAGAATAGTTGGGAAGGTAGGTTTTCGGCACAATGCCCATTACCTGTCCTGCCTGTATGACAACGGCACAATTGAGCAACAGGTCGCCAGCAACAACAGGCATGCCAACAATGGCTATGACGCGAAGCTTGCGGGTGAAGTCGAGCAACTGGAATATGGCAGACTCTGCCGCCTCAAGAAGAAGGTTCTGGCGAAAAAGGTCCTGACAAGTATATCCCGTCAGCGAAAGCTCGGGAAAAGAGATAATCTCAACGCCTTGTCCCTCAGCCTGTGCTATGAGCGACTCTATCTGTTTAAGATTGTATTGGCAGTCGGCAACCTTTACTGTAGGTACGGCAGCTGCCACTTTTATGAAACCGTATTGCATATTTTGAATTACGAGTTTGGAATTTGGAATTACGAGTTGTCGGCAAAGCCGATTAAGAATTATTTAATTGTGAATTATCAATTCATAATCGCAGCGAAGCGAGAATAATTCAAAACTCGTAATTCAAAATTCATAATTACTTAATAGTTACTTGTGTGGCGCCATATCCATATTCCTGGAAACTGGCATCCTGATAAGAATAGCTCTTATAGCGGTATTGCAGGTCGTTGACTATTGCGCGGCGCAATACTCCCTCGCCCTTGCCATGGATGAAGACAATGCGCTGCTGTTTCCTGTTCTTGTACTGAGCCAACACCTCACGGAACTTTGTCATCTGATAGTTGAGAATGTCGGCTGAGGACATGCCTGCTGTGGTATCGAGAAGTGCATCAGCATGAAGATCGACAACAACAACATCCTCATCGCCCTTACGCTTTGTGACGAAAGGATTGCCCTGCTTTTTCCCGTTATCGTAACGGCGCACGTAGCTGTTGGAATTTCTGTCGGCATCATCATTTATCTGAGTGTCAGACGACTTGTACATTTCCATCTTGAGCTGTTTTGCGTCAACAACAAGTGAGCGCGCGGGCTTGTCGTTTTCTACAATATTATATATAAGAGCAGGACTCTCAAAATATATGTTTTCAGTAAAGGTGTGAAGTTTGTAGAACTTTACACCGTCTATACGGAACTGGACATCAATAGCCGGCTTCAGTACAAACGGCTTGTCTGACTTATAAGCAAACATCTGAACGCAAACTTTCGACAGGGTATCAAGCTCATCACGCCGGACCTCCTGAATATACTCTTTTGTGTTTGGCTCAGCCGTACCGTTGGACAAGACCGTCCAGTTGGCACCTTCGGCTACCAATATCATATAGGAAATATAATAGTTGGAGTCATTGACGAAATACATGTCAAACGAAGTGTTCGTTATCTCATTAACATTGACAGGCACAAAGGCAATGCAGGCTGTAAGCATGTTGCCGCCCTTGCGCTCCTCGACAGGCGCACGGAAAGTTACAGGCTTGTCGGTGTCGGCAACATCAAAACCGCCGACAGAGGCAGATGCCATTTCCTCATCTTGTCCTTCTTTCATCATAGCCCTGATAGAACGTCCGTCGGATGCCTGCTTACGTCTGTCGTCTTCGTTCTTAATCTTTGACGCCATCAGGCCACGGCTGGTATAGTCGTCGGTCTGGACAATAACCACGTCATTGATGCGCATAGGTATCTGAAAACCATCCTCGTCTTCAACGAGAACTATATCCTTGCCTTGGAAGCCGGCAACTATACCGCCTCCCATTTCTGACAGAAATCTGACTTTATCTCCTTTTTTCATATATATAATTACAAGTTTTAAACTACGAGTTTCGAATTGACGGCAAAGCCGATTAAGAATTACCTAATTGTGAATTATTAATTCATAATCGAAGCGAAGCGAGAACAATTCATAATTTCTAATTCAAAAATATCAAGGTATCAGCAGTGAGCTGTCGCCATAGCTGAGAAAACGGAAACCGTTACTTAACGCATAGTCGTAGACACGTTTCCAGTCGCCCTTTAGGAATGCGCTTACAAGCAAGAGCAACGTACTTTGCGGTTGATGGAAATTGGTGACAAGCGCCTTAACTATCTTGTAGTCATAGCCAGGGGCTATGATTATCTGTGTGCTGGAATGAAGCATAGAGATGTTGTTGCGCTCAAGCCATGACACGATATTTGAGATTGCCTTTTGCGGCGTTATGCCATTGACAAGCCCGCCATCTACTTTATCGTACGGCTCCCACTGGTTAACATGAAGCTCTGCCTCAGAAGCGTCAGGATTGTCCTCAAGTCTTGCGCCTATATAATACAGACTCTCAAGAGTCCGCACACTTGTAGTACCGACAGCAATGGCTGAGCAGTTATAATCGAGAAGCGACTGAAGAGTGGACTTCTTAACACATATATACTCGGTGTGCATCTGGTGTCCGTCTATTTCCTCACTCTTTACAGGCTTAAAAGTTCCGGCACCCACATGCAAGGTAAGCTCCTCGCGGTGTATGCCGGCATTATCGATAGCAGCAAGAACATTGTCTGTGAAATGAAGTCCGGCGGTAGGAGCTGCAACACTGCCCTTTATCTTAGAATAAACAGTCTGATAAGTTGTCTTGTCGCTGTCTTCGGTCTCTCTGTTGAGATATGGGGGAATAGGCAACTCGCCTATTGCGTCGAGAATTTCAGAGAAAGAGATTGTTGTATCGTCCCACTCGAAGTCTACCCAATAGTTGGTCCCCCCACTCTTCTCTTGAGCCTTATCCCGCTGCATGGCAGCCTTGAAGTTTATTATGGTTCAATTCACATCGAACGTTCTCGACAATGAGCCTTCTTTCCATTTCTTCAAATTTCCAACCATACACAGCCATGAACATGAGCCATGTGTCTGGAACATAAGCTCATAATCAGCCGGCTGCGCAGGCTCCATAAGGAAAACCTCTATCAAGGCACCAGTCTCTTTACGGAAGTGCATACGTGCCTGAATAACCCGGGTATTGTTGAAAACCATAAGGGATTTCTCAGGCAGATAAGACGGCAGGTTTCTGAAAACATCATAGGAGAGTTCTCCGTGGCGGTAAACGAGCAGCTTACTGGTATCTCGTGGAGAGACTGGAAATTTCGCGATGCGACTGTCTGGTAAATCATAATTATAGTCGCTGATATGAATATGTTTTGTCTGCATTGATAAATCAAATTAAAGGAATTATAACTATGGCTACGAGCAACAGACAGAAAACAGCTGTTACCATGTCGATATCGGCCACGCTATATCCCGAAGATGAGAACTGAGTTGATATATAATTGAAACGTGGTGTTATCTTAAAAAACAGATACTTGCTGAATACGAACACCAGAATGCCAACTACAATGCCTGCGAGCAAACCAGCCAGTATGTCGGAAGGATAATGAACACCAAGATAAACCCGGGAATAACAGTTAATCAAAGACCAGAATATCATTGTGGTAGTGAAAACCCTATTACGTATCCACAAGCTAAGGTACAGGGCAAGCGAGAATGTATTAGCCGCATGAGCAGAGAAAAAGCCATATTTGCCAGGGCGGTAGTTGTTGACAACATCTATGGAATACTTTAGTATAGGGTCGTTAACAGGCCGCCAACGCGCAAACAATGGTTTTGATATGAGATCAGCCGCAATTGTAGAAATGAGCACACAACCAATGGCACAGCCTACGATAATAGCAATCTGAGCCATAGACTCATTATTCTTTATGACAAGAATAAAAAGAGCCATATATAATGGTATCCACGTAATGCCGTTTGTAACCATCATCATAATGCCGTCAACGAACGACGAGTCACTCCCGTTGAGGAGCATAAGCAGTTGCGTGTCTAATTCTTGCATGTTTTTATATTTCTTCTATCTGACTTACCAACAGCCATCCCTCGCGTCCGTCGGCGAGCTTGATGCCACGCCATTCTTTCATGGCACGGTCTGTTATCTCAACACTTGTTCCCTCATGAATAACGAAAACATCGGCACCACTCTTTGCAGGAGTATTCTTTACCGATACAGTTGTTGCCGTGACAATGGCAGACTTGCTGTTCTCGAGTTTGCATTTCTGCTGGAAAGCAAAGATATTTGAAACCACAAAGACAACCAAGAGGACTATCGCAGAATAGAAACTTGCCTTACGTGCCCATATTTGCGGAGCAAAAAGGAATATAAGAGTGAGCAATAGAGCCACAACCATACAGAACACAGCCGTTTTAGCCCAACCGTCAACACTTGTGAAATTGACAAGAGAGTTATACCATGTCACGAAAAACATCTCGGTCTGTGGAGTTATCTTGTCTATGGTCTTAGAACGTGCGTATTGCAGATTATACCTTATATCATCATCGCCCGGCGAAAGACGCAAGGCACGCTCGTATGCAAGCAAGGCCTGAGTGATATTGTCGGTGCGGAAATAGGCATTGCCGAGATTATAGTACAGCTCTGCCGAGACACCTGTCTTCAGCAATTCCTGATAATCCTTTATAGCCTGCTGATAGTTTCCCTTGGCATACTCGTCGTCAGCATTCTGCTTTGTTATAGCCTGCGCCGACACTGGCAGAAGCATAAGCAGTGCGACAACAAAAGCATAGCTTGCGCCTATTGTCTTCTTTGTTTTTTTCTTCATTACATTTTCAATCTCCATAATTGCAGTCATAGCACTCTCGAAAGTTTTATTCATATTGCCCTCCGCATCACCAGGAGCATAACGCATAAACTCACAGTCGTCAAGTGCACTGATGAATTTCTGAATGGTGGCGTCATCAACATTATGATACGACAACTTTTCTGAAATATTATCACGTGTAAGTTGCTCTACAGGTATATTAAGCTTATCGCCCACATACCCCCAAAGGGCACGCAGAACCTCATCATAGAACTCGGTTGCCTTACCCTGAAGCATCAGCTTGTTTGCTGTGCGCAGACGCTTTGTTGCGACCTTGTTGGCTTTCTTACCTCTCATCTTGACAATATCCGCATTGTCAACAGCCCGTTTTCTAAATATTACGAGAAGTGCGACAAAAGCAATGAATGGAGCCAACAGACATATAATATAAGACGTAGAGCCATAAAAGTAATCGCCAGTTGAAAGAAGGTTGGCCTTGCCTGTCTTTATTCCACGAATATCCTTTGGCGCATCAGAGCTGTAGTCGACAACAGACGAGCGCGAGCCATTACCCTTGCCAACCTCAATCTCGAAACTTTGAGTCTTTACGGTCTTATAGCTGTTAGTAGAAGTATCATAGTATGTTAACTCTACAGGAGGAATGGTATAATGTCCTTGGTTGCGTGGCACGGCAAGAATATCATAAACCATGTTGCCCTCAAGTCCGTTAGAGGTCAGCTTTGTCTTGTCCGTTACCTTCGGATCGTATTTATCCCAGTCTTTCGGGAAACTAACGACAGGCTGCTTTATGAGTTTCAAGTTACCCACTCCGCCAACGACAATTCTCAAAGACAACGGGTCTCCGGCCTTCAACTCTGTTTTGTTAACCTGAGCGGTGATATTAAATTTGCCGACACCGCCAGAGAAGCCCGCAGGTTTTTGCGGCAAAGGCAAAACATTTACAGTAATGGCAGGAGCCTTGATGTCTCTCTTTACCTCAACATAGCCCGAGCCGCCATTGAAGAAAGCCTCAAACGGGTCAACAGCACGGTTCTGCTGCACGACGATACCCTTAAACGTAATGCTTGGAATTTCCAGCTTTCCAGTCATCTGAGGATACATCACATATTGGCTCCATGTCACGGTTCTGTATGGTCTGCCGTTAACGCGCTCAATATGGAAACTCTTCTGTTGTGGCAGCGGTATCTCCTGGGTGTGGAAACCTGTAAGCTCAGGCATCTTTCCCTCAAGCTGTGTAAGGTCAACAAGTGTATAAACCTTATAAGTGAGCAAGATTGGCTCTTGCTCATAAACCTGCTTTTTGTTGGCGCTGACTTTTATAAATAAGTCATTGCCGGTAATAGGAGTACCGGCCGACCTCATCTGTGGCTGATAGTCATCCTCCTCATGCATCCTCGGAGTACCTCCGCCCTTTGCCGAGGCTGTTCCTACGACCGTGACTTTTGTTGGTGAAGAAGACACTTCTTTGCCGTCTACTTTTGCATGTGCGGCAGGAATATTGAACACACCACTCTTAAGCGCATAAAGCGTATAAGTGAAAGTCTTCGAAGACGATGAGCTTGTATGTCCGTTCACCATCTTGAAGCTTGACTCTGTGGAAGTATAAGGACCAGCTATAATCTCGACAACATCTGACGAGCGGAGTCCCGACTTGAAGTCTTCTATGTCCTTTGTGTTTACTTTAAAAGATACACGGAAGTTTTCTCCAGCCTCTACCTTTGAAGGGGCAGAAACCGTGATAGACTGTGCCATGACGACACAACCAATAAAAAGAAGAGCAAATGCTATACAATATTTTCTCATACGTATTACCAGTTATTGTCAAGTTTACGACTCTGCTGCTGTTGCATCTTCGACTTCAGCTTCTGCTGTGTGGCCTTTTCCTCCTGCATTGCGGCATTAAGCATCTGCTCAGCGTTCTCTTTGCTCATTTGCTGCTGAGGCTGCTGTTTCTGCTTCTGCTTATCGTCGTTTTTCTTGTTATCTTGTTTATCCGACTGCTCTTTCTGCTGCTCTTTGTTCTTATCTTCCTTTTCCTTATTTTTGTTTGAGCCTCCATTTTGATTTTTCAGCTGACGTTTGCAAAGCTCAAGATTGTATCTTGTCTCGTTGTCTGAAGGATTGTTGCGAAGAGATTCTTTATAAGCCTCAATAGCCTCACTGAACATCTGATGCTTCTGGCATATAACACCTATGTTGTGATAAGCCATAGACTTACGCAACTGACTTTTCTCTGCCTTACCTACATTCTCAAACTGCACAATGGCAGCCGAGTCCTTTTGCTGCTGCATAAGAGCACAGCCGAGATTGTAGGCAGCCTGAGTATTGGAATGGTTCTGCGCAAGTGCCTTCCTGTATTCAGCCTCCGCCTTTGGATAGTTTTGCTGACGAAACAGCTTGTTGCCGTTTCTAATATATTGTCTGTCATTCTGTGCAGATGCGACAAAAGCCGTTATCACCAATATGGTCACGGCAATCGCTCTCGTGCAACAATATCGTATATTCTTCATATCTTGATTGAATATTTATTTTCTCTTGAAAAGTCTTATTCTCCTCAACATCGGGTTTCTGATTTCCAGCACACATATCTCTGCTATAAGCAACAATATGGCAAGTATGCCGAAAGCCTGAAACTGCTCGTCAAACTCGCTGTATATCACAGATTCCGTCTCGCCACGCTGTAGTTTGGCAAGAGACTCGTTGAGACTTTCCTGCGCGTCACTTGTATTGTCGACATGAATATAAGTTCCGCTACCTGCCGCTGCTATCTCACGGCACATCTGAGTATTTAAAGCCGACATCACTGTCTCACCACGAGAGTCGGTCATATATCCACCATTTGCCATTGGTATAGGTGAGCCTTTAGGATCACCAACTCCAAGCACAAATACATTTATTCCTCTTTTCCTTGCCTCGGCAGCGGCTTCTTTTGCTCCACCCTCATGGTCCTCGCCATCTGTGATAATTATAATAGCTCTTCCTACATTCCCCTGTTTGGTAAAGCTCTTGGTTGCTATATCCACAGCACGTGCAATATCTGTACCCTGTGTGGCAATAAGAGAAGGGTCTATATTTGAAAGAAACATCTTTGCAGACACATAGTCGCTTGTTATAGGCAACTGTACGAAAGCGTCACCGGCAAAAACAACAAGACCGATTTTATCGTTTGTAAAATTGTCGATGAGGTTCTCAACAAGCATCTTAGACTTGTCCAGACGACTCGGTACCACATCCTGAGCAAGCATGGAATTTGATATGTCCACACAGATAATAGCCTCTATGCCGTTTCGTTTCTCCCTTGATATCTTGCTTCCCATTTGCGGACGCGCAAGCATAACAACGAGAATGGCGTATGCGCCCAGAAGAAGCCAGAATTTAACCGCCGGTCTGTATTTCGACACATCGGGCATCATCTCCCTCAACAACTCATAATCGCCAAGAGCCTGAAGTTTTCTTCTCCTCAGTCTCCAGTTAACTACCCGCAACAAGAACAAGATTGGTATTGCGAGCAGCAGATACAGATATATCGGGTCTTCAAATCTCAACATAGTTATCGTAACATTTTTGTTTATGGTATCCTCCTTAATACTGTATTGCGGAGTATTATCTCAATCAGCAGGATGATGACGGCAGCGAGGGCAAACGGCTGATAAGCCTCGTATCGTTTAGAGAATTTCTTCACATTCATCTTGCTCTTCTCAAGTTTGTCAATATCCTGATAAATCTGTTTCAGCTCCTTGTTGTTCGTCGCTCTGTAGAAGTTACCCTCTGTCAGGGCAGCAATCTCGCTAAGAGTTTTGTTGTCAATCTCAACAGGAATATTCACATACTGCACACCACCGGCAACTGGCATCGGATAGCGTGCCACCTTATTGGTACCTACGCCGATGGTATAAACTCTGATACCAAGGCTCTTTGCTATCTGTGCGGCGGTAATTGGAGATATGTCGCCTCTGTTGTTTGAGCCGTCGGTAAGCAGAATGACGACTTTGCTCTTTGCCTTAGAATCTTTTAGACGGCTGACAGCATTTGCCAGTCCCATACCTATCGCAGTACCGTCCTCTATCAATCCTCTGGCGGCGATATCCGTACGCACGTTCTGCAGAAGGTTCAGCAAGCTGGCATGGTCTGTTGTCATAGGGCATTGGGTAAACGACTCTCCCGCGAATATCGTAAGGCCGATATTGTCGTTTTGTCTGCCCGCTATAAATTCAGAAGCCACATCCTTGGCAGCCTCCATACGGTTTGGCCTGAGGTCTTCGGCAAGCATAGATGTCGACACGTCCATGGCAAGCATAATGTCAATACCCTCAACCGTGCGGCTTCCCCACGAGTTGTGGGTTTGAGGACGTGCAAGCACTATGACAACAAGAGTGAACACAATACAGCGCAAAAGCATCGGCAAATGTACAAGCCTCACCCTCCAGCTCTTCGGAGCATAGAGATAAGCGAATGTGTCGCTAAGTCTTAATGTCGGTTCCTTCTTTTTGCTGTCAAGAAAATACCACAACACATACGGTACCAAGAGCAACAGCAGCAGGAAATATTCTTTATTAGCAAATTCCATGTCGTCAGCTCAATAATAAATAAACGTTATAAACGATATAGGCTAATGCGAGCACAGCCACAACAACAATGCCATATACAAGCCCCTTTATGGTTATGCGGGCATTGCGCTGTTTCTGGTCTTTCTCGCTCAATTGCGGAACAATGCGTTCCTCAGTAGGCTGTCCATCTACCTTTGTCTTGTCTATGAAGTTGACTGCATTGACAAGGTTAAGGTCGTTTTCATTTATAAGAGTTGAGTGTTTTGCAAACTTAACAAGGTCGGCGGTTGTAAACAGCTCACGAAGCTCATCTATCATAGTCTTGTCGCCATTGCTGCGCAAACGCTCAATAATTTCCGTTGATGTCATCTCTTTGGCTGAGAAACCAAATCTCTCCTCTATATACTGGCGCAAGGTGTCGGTAAGCTGAGTATAATAAGTCTTCTGGTCCTCGCTTGTCTGCATCTTCTCAGCCTTAATTTTCTCTATCGCGCTCAAGGCTTTCTGATGAGCGGGAACACGTTTTATAATTCTTATCTTTGTAATTATCGGCTTATTCTGTTTCAACCGTACGAACAGGTATACAAGAGCCACACAGCAGACGAGAAGCAAAAAACCTATCCATACAATTCCTTTCCACTCACTCCACAAGAATGGATTATCCTGAACATCTTTTGGAGGATAGAACTGGTTTGGGTGGACTGTATCCACATCAACCGTCAACACTTTAAGAGCCAGTGTATTACCAGCATATTGCTTGCCGTTAACTTTAACCTTCATTCCCGGTATCGGATAAAGGTTGTTGTCAAAAGAAGTAAGAGTAATCCGTCGTGCCACCCTTACCATATCGTTATCAAGAGCCGAAGTGTCGGCATCTGTAACATCAACAATCTCAACGCCTGGAACAAGATAATGTTTCGGCTTAAGCTCTGGCCATGTTATAGTTGCCCCACGCTTTGCCGTAACAGCAACAGTCATGTCTGTCTGCTGGCCTATCAATATCTGTATGGAGTCCATGTTTGCCTGTACGCTTACTTGTGCAATGCCTTTTTCAGGTACAATCCAAACTGCGGACAGCAACAATATATATGACAATATTCGTGATATCATTATGTTTTAAATTAATTGATGTGAAAAAACATCAGTTTCGCTGTGCGAAGAGCAGCATCATGGCTTTCACGTAGTCCTCATTTGTGGCAACGCTTACCCAATCAACATTGCTCTTTGCGAAAGTTTGCCGGAGCATACTCTCACGCTCAAGCCAATAACGGTTGTGAGCCGCACGGAGCTTTTTGCTCGATGTGTCGATATACATCTCATGTCCCGTCTCTGCATCCCTGACTTTCAGCAGTCCCGCATCGGGAAGCCGCTTTACAAACGGGTCATAAACCTGTATTGCGGCGATATCGTGCTTGGAGTTTGCTATCTGCATTGGTCTCAGGAAGTCACTGCCCTGATAGAAGTCGCTCAGCAGGAATGCCGTACACCTGCGTTTCATAACCCTGGTAAGATATTCTACAGCCATGCCTACATCTGTTTTCTTGCTTTCGGGCTCAAAGTTCAGCATTTCCCTTATTATATATAATATATGTTTGCGGCCTTTCTTTGGCGGAATATATTTCTCTATCTTGTCTGAGAAAAAAATCACGCCTATCTTGTCATTGTTCTGTATGGCACTGAATGCGAGTGTAGCGGCAATCTCTGTGGCTGTATCACGTTTCATCTGTCGGCGTGTGCCGAAATCAAGTGAGCCTGAGACATCTATGAGAAGCATAACAGTAAGCTCCCGTTCTTCCTCGAAAACCTTTACGAACGGTTTATGAAATCTGGCCGTGACATTCCAGTCTATATCCCTGACATCGTCTCCGAACTGGTATTCCCTTACTTCAGAGAATGCCATTCCACGCCCCTTGAAAGCAGAATGATACTGCCCCGCAAAGATGTTTTGGCTCAGTCCGCGGGTCTTTATCTCGATCTTTCTAACCTTCTTTAATATCTCAGATGTTTCCATTTTTTAAGTGAAGAGTGAAGAATGAAGAGTGAAAAGTGAAGAGTGAAGAGTGAAGGATGAAAAATGAGGAGTGAAGAACAAGAAATTCTATACTAAAGAAAAACTATTTAATTCTTCATTCTTCGTTCTTCACTCTTCGCTTTTTAAGGCACCTCAACGCTGTTGATAATGCGTGACACTATCTCCTCGCTCGTAATATTGCTTGCCTCAGCCTCGTATGAGAGTCCTATGCGGTGGCGCATAACGTCGTGGGCTACGGCTCTGACATCCTCAGGCACCACGTATCCACGGTGCTTTATGAAAGCATATGCACGGGCAGCCTTAGCAAGATTGATACTTGCACGCGGACTACCGCCGAAGGTAATCATATCTTTCAAGTCTGCAAGTTTGTAACGCTCCGGATAGCGTGATGCGAAAACAATGTCGGCAATATACTGCTCTATTTTCTCATCGATGTAAACCTGGTTTACAACCTCACGCGCCTTAATGATTTCTGCGGCAGTGGTCACAGGTGTCACAACAGGAGCCGTCCCCTTAATGTTCTGTCGTATAATGAGTTTCTCTTCTTCTATTGTAGGATAGTCTATCACTACTTTCAGCATGAAACGGTCTACCTGAGCCTCCGGCAACTGGTAAGTACCCTCCTGCTCTATCGGGTTCTGGGTAGCCATTACGAGGAAAGGATTTGGAAGAGAGAATGTATTGTCTCCAATCGTAACCTGATGCTCCTGCATAGCCTCGAGCAATGCGCTCTGCACCTTTGCCGGGGCACGGTTAATTTCGTCTGCCAACACAAAGTTTGCGAAAACCGGTCCTTTCTTTACCTGGAATTTCTCTTCCTTCTGCGAATAAATCAGCGTACCGATAACGTCGGCAGGAAGCAAGTCTGGTGTAAACTGAATGCGTGAATAGTCGGCATCAATAAGCTGTGCGAGTGTCTTGATTGCAAGTGTTTTTGCCAGGCCAGGCACACCCTCAAGAAGTATATGTCCGTCACTAAGAAGCGAGATAAGCAGCGAGTCTACAAGATGTTTCTGACCAACGATAACCCTGTCCATACCTGTAACAAGGTTGGTTACAAACGTACTTTGCTGCTCGATTCTGATGTTCAATTCCCGAATATCAATAGATTCTGCCATAATTATGCAATTTACTTACTGTTTTCTATGTTTTTAAATTAAGTGCAAAATTACAGCAATAAAAGCTCAATCCCAAAGGATTGCATCTAAATAATATTAAAATAGCTTTGCGGATATTATAATTATTCCTAATTCGGCAGGCGGGCGGAAAGTCCAAAAAGCACTCAGCCCCAGACTAAATGCTTTTTGGGCTTTCCGCCCGCACTATTTGCGTATTGCTTATCAGAAGGTGGGTTCTACAGTTTCCCACCTGAGATTAATAGAACTTGAAATAATTGCGTGCATTATTATACGAAATGTCCTCAACCATACGTGACAGACTTTCCATATCGTCAGGCAGCAAGCCTTTCTCCACATCGTTTCCAAGCAGGTTGCAAAGCAGACGGCGGAAATACTCATGACGGGGATAGCTCAAGAAAGAGCGGCTGTCTGTAAGCATACCGACGAAACGGCTAAGCAGGCCAAGAACAGAGAGTGCGTTCATCTGGCGGGTCATACCGTCAAGCTGATCGTTGAACCACCATCCTGAGCCAAACTGGATTTTGCCTGGGCAAGAGCCGTCTTGGAAGTTACCGAGCATGGTTGCTATAACCTCATTGGCACATGGATTAAGAGTGTAAAGGATAGTACGTGTAAGCTTGCCCTTCATATTGAGCTTGTTCAGGAAACGGCTCATAGCCTTTGCTGTGGTGAACTCTCCAATTGAGTCGAAGCCGGTATCCGCACCAAGCTTATTATACATCAGTGTGTTGTTGTCGCGGATAGCGCCATAGTGGAACTGCTGTGTCCAGCCTGCATCGTTGTCCATTTCCGCACAAACAGTCAAGAAAGCATTCTTATACTGACGCACCTCTGAGTCTGACAAATCCTGACCTCTCATAGCCTTTGCAAATATTGTCTCAATCTGCGAGTCGGTATATTCCTCATCATAGAATTCCTCAATTCCGTGGTCAGAAAGCCTACAGCCATTCTCGGCAAAGAAGTCGTGACGTTTCTGAAGAGCGTCAACCATATCCTTGAAAGTTGTGACAGTCACGCCGGCAACCTCACCCAAACGGTTAATATACTCCGCAAACTCAGGTTTCTCAATGTTCATGGCCTTGTCGGGACGCCATGCGGGAATCATCTTTATCTCGAAACCGTTCTCACGTGTCTGCTTGTGATAGCGCAAATCGTCTACAGGGTCATCGGTTGTACAAACGCATTCCACATTGTAGCGGCGCATAAGTCCGCGTGCGGAATACTCTGGCTGCAGCAGCTTCTCGTTGCACTCGTCAAAGATTTCCCTTGCAGTCTTTGGCGACAAAAGTTTCTCAATGCCGAAAGCAGTCTTAAGCTCAAGATGTGTCCAGTGGTAAAGAGGATTGCGGAATGTATAAGGAACCGTCTCTGCCCACTTCTCAAACTTTTCCCAGTCCGTAGTGTCCTTGCCTGTGCAGAAACGCTCGTCAACGCCATTTGTTCTCATAGCGCGCCACTTATAATGGTCGCCGCCAAGCCACAACTCTGTAATGCTGCTGAACTTATGGTCGTTTGCAACCATTTCCGGAATAAGGTGGCAATGGTAGTCTATGATAGGCATCTTTGCCGCATGATTGTGATAGAGCTCCTGTGCGACAGATGTGTCGAGCAGGAAATTCTCGTCCATGAACTTTTTCATATTCGATTTGTTTTTTAAGATTGTTGTTATATATATTTTTTATTCAGTTATCTTCATCGAATGCAAAGATAATAGAAAAACATTTCACGGCAAAAGAAATATTATTTTTTTTATATATAACGCCGCTATTAGCCTTAACTGGCAACTGTATTTATATCATTACGGAAAATGCGACCTCAACATAATTATATAAAAAAACAATCATACCTGAACTGTTAACGCAAAATTTAAAACATTCCACCATCTGACATTTTGCAAGGTAAAAGATTGCAAAAATCTTGTTTGTTCGGCAAAAATTAACTAATTTTGCACCAAAACAAGTGTGCATAATGTCAAAGAAGGTACTTTTAATCTATACAGGAGGCACTATAGGCATGGGCCGAAACCCCATGACCGGTGCGTTAGAGCCATTAGACTTCAATCATCTCGTTGAGAGCATGCCTGAGTTCAAGCTGCTACAGACAGGAGTTGAGGTTTATAACTTTACACCGCCTATCGACTCAAGCGATATGAGTCCGGCATTGTGGGCTGAGCTCGTAAGAATCATTTCAGAAAGATACGACGGCTACGACGGTTTCGTAATTCTTCATGGCACCGACACCATGGCATATACGGCTAGCGCACTGTCGTTTATGCTGGAAAATCTCACAAAACCTGTTATTCTCACCGGCTCACAGCTTCCAATGGGACAACTGCGTACAGACGGTAAGGAAAACCTCATAACAAGTGTTGAGCTTGCCGCTCTGAAAGACGAGAACGGACTGGCAAAAGTGCCAGAGGTCTGCATTCATTTCAACGGGCGGCTTCTGCGTGGAAACAGAGCAACAAAGAAGAATGCCGACGGATTTACCCCATTCGAGTGGTTCAACTATCCACACCTATGCGACGCCGGCGTAAACTTCACGTTCCACGAGCATCACTTTCTGCAGCCCGATTTCAACAAGCCAATGACACCGCATACAGCAATGAATCCTAATGTGGTTGTGTTCAGCCTGTTCCCGGGAATTCAGGAAAGCATAATACGTCATGTCCTGGAAGCGACCGAAATTCGTGGCATCGTGATGCGAAGTTTCGGTAGCGGCAACGCACCGCAATATCCGTGGCTCAAAAAATTGTTGTCGGAAGCGACAGAAAGGGGTGTGGTAATTGTAAATATCAGCCAGTGTGTTGCTGGCAGCGTAGAGATGTCACGCTACGGCACTGGCTACCATCTGAAAAAAGCCGGAGTTATAAGCGGCTACGATTCTACGGTAGAGGCTGCGGTTGCCAAACTGATGTTCCTGCTGGCACAATACGACGATGCGGACGCAATACGGAGCCTTATGACGAAATCGATAGCCGGCGAGATTTCTCTCTAAACTTGAGACTATCAACACCAGAAGTAAAGGTGGAGGCTAAAATAAAAAAATGTGTGGGCTAAATTGTATTGCCGCCCACACATTTTTTTGTTATTTCATCATTTCTTTTGCCTCCGCCACAGCTTTAAGCAGCTGTTTTTTCTTGAATGGCTTCTTCGACATCAGCTGGCAGCAAACCAAATTGTCGCCCTTGCTTACTGTTGCCGACGCATTGATAACCTTACACTCGTCAGCCTCTGGATGCAGTCCGTGGGTTGTTATGAACTCCGCTTTTTCCCATCCCTTTACAGGTATCATGGCAAGCTCATAGTTGCCGTTGCACATTATGTAGGCTACAATTCCGCCGCCCAAGTCCATGGTCTTTGTAGTGATGCCGCCATTGATTTTTGGAAGGGCATAATGGCCGAGACGAACTTTAGTGGCGGTGCCGCAACTGTCGACAACGTCACAGCGGATAATTCCGTCGGCTGTTTCCTTTTCCTGCAGTCTCATTACGAAACCCTGGTTTTGCTGCGGGAAGACAGAGCGGGTGAGAATGCCGTTTGCATAGCCAAGAGTGGTATACCGGCGCATTGGCTCCCACAATGATTTCTCTGCATTGTAGACCATGTAGTTCATGGCTACCTCGCCATTTTTGCCGTCTGCCATCCACAGAAGATCTGTGTTATAGGCAAGTCTGTTGTACTGCTCCGACGCACGGAAATGCTCTGGCCAACTGCGGTTAACATCGTAGTCGCAATAAGCGCGGAGTTCCGACGCGCCAGTTTTTCCATAGTTGGTAACGAGCATTTTCGGCCCGGCGAAATAACGTGTCACAACCTCGTCTTTCTTCATGTTTTTCCAGTCGCCCTCGTTTTCTACCGCCGACCAATACTTGTCGTCTTTTGGCAAAACAAGTGGCAGGAAAGCCTTTGCGCACCAATAAACGGAGCCGCGGCAGCTATATCCCTGCAATACAGGATCGAACAAACCGTAAAAGCCTGGGGTAGGAATACCGTCGTCGGCAAGGAATTCTGGATGCTGAAGGAACTGAAGCAAACAGCCCGAGGCTATCCGGCGCATCCAGCCATGATTACAGTCGTCGCCCCATGCAAGCGGTGCGGTGGCTGCAAAACGGTACATGTCGGAGCGGCCCCACATTGGCATGCGACCGTCACGGGCAAAAAGATATGGGTAGCTGGTGTACATGTCGTTAAAGTTTTTCTCAAACTTTTCCGCATACTCAGGCATATACTTCCGCCCATAGAATTTTGACCACAACTTGCCGTAAAGCTGATAAGCCCACATTGAATAATAGTCATAGTTTGGCACATCGTAATACCATCCGTCTCCACGGTAGTCGCCAAGCAGCGCATCGAGATATTTCCTCATCAGTCCCTCGTTTATTCTATACCCACGGGTATTGAAGAACGACATTACGAAAATATTGAAAAATCTCCAGTTCTGGGCAACGGTAGGTCCGTCGGCATAGCTTTCCATCATCTCGTACAGGGCCTGACGGGTCTCGGCGGGAAGAGGGTCCCATACGGCCTCGCCACAAACAAAAAAGCATACTCCCAAAGCTCCAAACTCCACAAGATCCTGGCACGGCCCGCGGTTTCCACGATGACCAACAAACTGCGGACTTCCGGGAGTCACGAGCAAAGTCAGCTGACGGCGGTAATAGTCTACAAGGCGTATGCCGTTGATGGTGATTGTAGAGTCCTCGCGTATCAATGGCGACGCCATGAAAAGTGTACGTGCCATGCCCTCCAATGTAGCCCCGCGCACACGGCTTTTGTTGGTCTCGTCTTTCGGATAGCAGACATCGCCCATACGCTGGAAATACATAGGGTCGTCAAGACTCTTAATGTGCCTGAAAGCACCCTCAAGCAGATATTTGTCTGCCTCAATCCAATGGTCACGTGTCATGCCCGTAAACGGACTAAGCTTGTAGTCTGGATTTGCCGGCTTAAAGGTTTTGCCGCCATACACAGACACACACGAAATGACTGTTGTCAGTAATAAAATCAGTTTTCTCATAATAGATAATAGATTATAGCTGTTTGATAATTTTTAAGACTGTGCCTGCAAAGTTACAACATCTTTTTGTAATATCCGAAAGCCCGCTGCCGTTTTTTTCCGCATTGGGGCATGTTAAGGCGGATTCTATAAATTCCCGCCGAAAATAAATCCAAAATCAAACAAAAATAATTTATAAAACCCGCCTTAAGTGTTAATTATTCTAATACTCCCAGCCTATTTTGAAAGATTGTGGGCAATTATTTTATTTAAACAAAAAAATATTCATAATTTTGCACGTATGAAATTATCGGTCATAATCCCTGTTTACAATGTCTCATCCACACTCGACAGATGTCTGGAAAGTGTGGCAGGACAGACAATGCGCGACTTGCAGATAATCCTTGTCGATGACGCGTCGACAGACGGAAGCTCGAAAATATGTGACAAATGGATCCGTGATGACGGCAGAATTCAAGTTGTCCGTCACAACGCCAACCAAGGCCTGTCGGCTGCACGCAACTCAGGCATCGCACGTGCCAAGGGCGAATACATAACATTCGTAGACAGCGACGACACCGTGGACAAAGAGACCTACGCCAGGCTGTTCGCCATACTTAATGTCCACCCGGATTATGACATTCTCGAATTTCCGGTTTTCGTAAGATACGGCAACATAAAACTGCAACAACGCCTGTATTTCGGCATGGACAAGGAATACCACGACATGGACGAATACTGGTTGAAATCGAAAGCATACCAGCACTCGTACGCATGGAACAAAATTTATAAACGTGAGCTTTTCAATAGCGAGAAATATCCTGTCGGCAAAAAGTTTGAAGACGTTTACATGCTCTGCCGGCTGTTGAGGCACTGCAAGATTATTGCTACGACATCGGCAGGAATGTATTATTACCACGACAATCCCGCCAGCATAACAAGAAACGCTACAGGCAAAGATCTTACCGACCTGCTCAACGCACATCTGCCGATGCTCACGAAGGCATGCGATGACGAATATTATTCTCAGGTCCTCAAAATAGCGCTCGATGTCTACGAGGCCACAGGGCAATATCCCGATTTTCCGAAAATGCCATACGGCAGGGGCATAAGGGCAAAACTCAATAAGATTTTAGGATTTAAGACACTATGCTTGATAAACAAAACTCTGCACAAAATATACAAAAAGAACCACTGATCAGCTTCATCGTAACTGCATACAACATCCCCGGCGACATGCTCTGCGAATGTGTCGGCAGCATATCGAAGCTGTCACCAAACGACGACGATATGGAGATAATCGTTGTCGACGACGGCAGCAAGACTCCCGCATTGGAACATCTGGAACTTTTTACAGACAAAATTGTCTATATAAGGCAAGCCAACAAGGGCCTCTCAGAGGCAAGAAATACGGGGCTGAGAATGGCCCGGGGCAAATACATCCAGTTTGTCGATGGCGATGACACTATTCTGGTTGCCGCATACGAGCATTGTCTCGACATAGCACGCTATGAAAATCCGGATATGGTATTGTTCTCGTTCACAAAAACACCTGTCACCGACATTCCCTTCAGCTGCAGGCAACCGGTAACGGGAATTGAGTTCATGCTCAACAACAACCTGAGGGCAAGCGCATGCACATATATTTTCAAACGGGCTATTATCGGCTCGCTGCGCTTCACGCCAGGCATTGTCTCCGAAGACGAGGAGTTTACCCCAAGGCTCGTTCTCAGAGCACAGAGACTTTATGCCACAAACGCCAAGGCATACTTCTACCGTCAGCGCGAAGGCTCAATAACAAACGTGAAGAGCGATAACAGAAAAATCATCAGACAGCTGAATGACGTGTTCGGAATTATCTGCCGTTTGCTTGACCGGAGCACACGCATGCCCGAGGACGCGCAACAACGCCTGCAACGGCGCATTGCACAGCTCAGCATGGATTATCTCTACAACACTGCCGTGCTAACAAAATCCATGCACCAGCTCAACGATGCCATAGAGAGTCTGAGCAGCAAGGGGCTGTACCCTCTACCCGATAAAAACTACACTTGGAAATACTCGGCATTCAGAAAAATGATGGCTACAAAAGCCGGCAGATACTTGCTGATAATGAAGGGGGCTATAGAATGAGAATACTGCTTCTTGGCGAATATAGCAACGTGCATTGGACACTTGCCCAAGGACTCCGCGAACTCGGGCATGAGGTTACGGTGGTATCGAACGGCGACTTCTGGAAAAACTATCCACGCGACATAGACGTGGCACGGAGGCCAGGAAAACTTGGCGGCATTTGTCTGTATTTAAAGATTTTGGCACTATTGCCCAAACTTAAAGGCTACGACATAGTGCAGCTCATAAACCCTATGTTTTTCGAACTGAAGGCTGAGAGGCTGTTCAGCATCTATGAGCGGCTGAAAAAACAAAACGGGAAAATTGTGCTCGGCGCATTCGGCATGGACTATTACTGGGTAAACGAAAACCGCACCCGCAAACCTCTGAGATACAGCGACTTCAACATAGGCGACAAGCTTAGGGACACCAACGACACACGAAAGGAAATAGCCGACTGGACAGGGACGGCAAAACAGAGACTAAACCAGCTTATTGCCTGCGAATGCGACGCCATAGTAACCGGACTATACGAATATCTGGCATGCTACGGCCCGCTGTTTCCCGAAAAAACAACATTCATCCCATTCCCAATTGTGTGCGACGAAAATGCCGCCGTTCTGAAAAAACGGGATAAAGGCACTCCGCTGAGAGTTTTTATCGGAATAAACAAGTCACGCTCAGAATATAAGGGCACAGACATTATGCTGAGAGCCGCCGGGGACGTAGCCGCCGGCATGCCCGAAAAACTGAGACTCACCGTTGTAGAGAACGTGCCTTTCAACGAATATCGGAAAATGATGCTCGGAAGCGATGCCATTGTCGACCAGCTCTACAGCTACACACCCTCAATGAACCCGCTGGAGGCTATGTCGCACGGACTGATATGCATAGGTGGCGGAGAGCCTGAGAACTATGAAATTCTCGGCGAGACGGAGCTGAGACCAATAATAAATGTGGAGCCAAACTACGACAGCGTATATTCAGAAATCAAACGGCTCGCATTGTCACCAGACCGTATTCCGGAACTTCAAAACCAAAGTATAGAATACACACGCCGTCACCACGACTATATCAAAGTGGCCCGACGGTATGAGAAACTTTATAAAAGCCTATAAAAACGCCTCAAAAAACGCCGTCTGTCTCATCGGCCAATGAACCCGCTTGCGACGGCCGTCGCAAGCGGGTTCATTGGCCATCGCAAGCGGCTGCGTTTTTTTCGCATAGCAAAATAAATATGACTCATCCGAAATTTAAGGTTGGTTCTATAAATTCCACTGAAAATAAAAATGAATCATGGAGCCTTTCGTTTTGCCATGAGCGGGCTGTGCGCTTTCCGGAAAAAAATAGCGCCTGGCAATTGTTTTGACACATTGCCAAGCGCTATTTATATTTTATGATATATCAGAGAGGCTTAGTCCTGCTCCTCAGCCTCGTGAGCCTGGATGAGCTGCAGCTGAATATCGTTTGGAACAAGCTCGTAACTTGCGAACTTTGTTGTAAACGACGCACGTCCACCTGTCAATGAGCTAAGGGCGATGCTGTAGTTAGAAAGTTCTTTCAATGGTATCTTTGCCTGAAGCTTCTGATAACCGGCCTCGCTGTCCATACCCATAATGAGGGCACGGCGTCCCTGAAGGTCGCTCATTACGTCGCCCATGAAGTCTGAAGGCACATAAACCTCGAGATCGTAGATAGGCTCAAGAATTTTTGGACCTGCCTCCTTGAAGGCTGCGGCAAACGCATGGCGGGCAGCAAGCATGAACGAAAGCTCATTTGAGTCTACCGGGTGCATCTTGCCGTCATAAACTATTACGCGTACATCGCGGGCATAGCTGCCTGTAAGCGGACCAGACTCCATGCGCTCCATGATACCCTTCAAAATGGCAGGCATGAAACGCGCGTCGATAGCACCGCCTACTACAGAGTTGATGAATACGAGCTTACCGCCCCACTCCAGATTGATTTCCTCACGGCCCTTGATGTTCATTTTGAACTCCTGTCCGTTGAACTTGTATGTTGTAGGATCAGGCATACCCTCAGCATAAGGCTCCACAATGAGGTGAACCTCACCGAACTGTCCGGCGCCGCCGCTCTGTTTCTTATGGCGATAGTCGGCACGCGCCATCTTGGTGATAGTCTCACGATAAGGTATCTTTGGCTCGCCAAACTGTACCTGTATCTTCTCGTTGTTCTCAAGACGCCACTTCAATGTGCGGAGGTGGAACTCACCCTGTCCGTGAACGATGGTCTGGCGCAATTCCTTAGACTGCTCGACAACCCATGTCGGGTCTTCCTGACGCATCTTCAACATGGCGGCCATGAGCTTCTCGGTCTCAGAAGAGTTGACAGCCTTTATAGAGCGTGAATATTTTGAGTTCGGATATTTAATGAAGTCAAAGCGCTGCTCAGTGTCCTTGCCGTTAAGAGTGTTGCCAGTCTTAACATCCTTCAGCTTCACAGTACAGCCAATGTCGCCCGCACAAAGCTGATCGACAGGAATACGGTTGGCACCCGCACAAGCATAGATTTGTCCGATGCGCTCCTTTGAGCAGCGGTCAGAGTTCGAAAGGTCGTCGCCAGGCTTAACGCTACCGCTCATAACCTTGAAATAAGAAACCTCGCCAATGTGTGGCTCCATACCGGTCTTGAAGAAATAGAGAGAAGTAGGCCCGTCGGTCTCAGCCGCAACCTCCTCGCCACGTGTGTTGTGGAGTTTTGGCATCTCACTGACGAAAGGCACAACGTTGCCAAGGAATTCCATCAAACGGCGGACACCCATATCCTTGCCTGCGCAAACACAGAAAACAGGGAAGATAGAACGTGTGACAAGTCCCTTGCGGATACCCTCGCGAAGCTCGTCCTCTGTAAGAGTCTCTTCCTCGAAGAACTTCTCCATAAGTCCCTCGTCATTCTCTGCGGCAGCCTCAACGAGTGCTTTGTGAAGCTCCATAGCCTTGTCCATTTCCTCAGCGGGAATATCCTCGATGATAGGAGCGCCGCCCTCAGGTTTCCAAGAATATTTCTTCATCAGAAGAACATCGATAAGCGCATTGAAATTTGGACCTGTCTCAATAGGATATTGTATCTGCACACACTTAGGACCATAAATTTCCTGCATGTTGGCGATGATTGAGTCGAAGTCGCACTTGTCGCTGTCAAGCTGGTTTACAAGGAAGATAACAGGTTTCTTAAGTTTTTCGGTATAGCGGAAATGGTTCTGTGTGCCTACCTCTGGACCATACTGGCCGTTTATAAGTATAACAGCCTCGTCAGTTACGTTGAGGGCTGTGATAGTGCCGCCAACAAAGTCGTCAGAGCCGGGACAGTCTATAATGTTCAGTTTTTTGTTGTTCCATTCTGTGTGGAAAACTGTGGGGAATACCGAGTACCCATATTCCTGCTCAACAGGGAAATAGTCGCTCACCGTATTTTTGGCCTCCACTGTGCCACGGCGTTTGATGATACCGGCTTCGAATAGCATACTTTCGGCAAGAGTGGTCTTGCCTGAACCCGCACTGCCAACAAGGGCAATGTTCTTGATTTCGTTAGTCTGATATACTCTCATATCAAAAAGGTTTAAATGTTAGTAATATGATCTGTCTGATATAAATCGGGACTCAAATCCCAATTCGCCGCCTAAGTTAATTGTTTTTTATGAAACAGCCAAAGAAAAACGCATAAAGTTGATGTTATTTTTAGACTTATTAGTAATTTTGCGGCATATATGGCAGGATTATATATTCACATACCGTTCTGTGCGAGCAGATGCATATACTGCGGCTTTTACTCTACAACCCACCATGAAATGCACGACAGATACGTCGACGCGCTATGCAGGGAGATGGAATTAAGAGCCGCAAACAGCCCGCAACGCACAAAAATCTCAACGATTTACCTTGGCGGAGGAACCCCCTCGCAATTGTCTTTGCAATGTCTTCGCCGTCTGTTCCAATATATATATAAGATATATGACGTTGACGAAAATGCCGAGGTGACGATGGAATGCAACCCTGACGACATTTCTGTTGGAATGTTTGACGGCATTCCTGTAAACAGGGTCAGCATGGGAATACAGACCTTCAACGACGGGCGTCTGCGTTTTCTTCACCGCCGCCACAATGCAACGCAGGCAAAAAATGCCGTCGCAACGCTGCGGAATATGGGAATTGACAACATCAGCATAGACCTGATGTTCGGTTTCCCCAACCAGACAATGGAGGAATGGGAATACGACATTGAGCAGGCTGTAGCACTGAACCCGGAGCACATTTCGGCATACAGCCTGATGTATGAAGAGGGAACACCACTCACAGCTATGCGTGATAAGGGAAAAATTAGAGAGATTGACGAGGATTTGAGCATCGGGATGTACAGCAAATTAATAGACTTGCTGACAGAAAACGGGTATGAGCACTACGAGATAAGCAACTTTGCAAAACAGCAGACCTTAAGTTCCCCCACTGGGGGGCAGGGGAGCAAACACTCTGTGCGCTCACGCCATAACAGCAGCTACTGGCACGACATTCCATATATCGGTATTGGCGCGGCGGCACATTCATACGACATAAAAACACGGAGCTGGAACGTTGCCGACATCGGCAAATACATCGGGAGCATAGAGCAAGGCAAATTGCCATCGGAACATGAGATTATCGATGATGATACTCATTACGACGACATTGTCACAACTGCAATGAGAACTTGCGAGGGAATAGACACGGCCAAGTTAAAGCCTAAATACAGGGCACACATACTTAAAGCATCAAAGAAATTTATAGACGATAATCTGCTGACACTCAACGGCTCACACATAAAATTGACGCGCAAAGGCTTATTCGTCAGCGATATGGTCATGGCTGAGTTGATATTTTAGGTTATGGGGTTTGTAGAGCCGCTATATATAGCGGCCGCAATTAACAAGGCTAATTATTTTCTGTTGAAGCAACGATAATATAGATGAAAAATTTGTAGAGAGGAGAAAAATAATTATCTTTGTAGCTAAAAGAAGATAACCCACTATAACTCTTTGTTTGCGGCCGCTATATATAGCGGCCATACAGGAACTCATCAACTAAAAAAACAGATGGAAGACAAATTTGAAATGTTATGGCTCGAAAGGCGCAAACAAATACTTGCAGCCGACGAGGAATATCACAAGGCTACCGAAAGCTACAGGATGACTTCGGGAGCTGACTGGCTTTTGTTTGGCATGCCTGTTGTTGGTGCCATCATAGTATTGGACTGCTCGTTTTTCAACAGCGAGTTTGTTAATTGGATTGTTGCGGCAGCCGTTGCCATCGTGATGTTTATTGGTGCCGTATTTGTAAAATCGCTTATCACAGGCAACCGCCCTGTCTCCGAGATTGAGGCAGAGATAAAGCAGCGGTATAGGGAGGAATATGAAAGAAGTGGAAATTGGGGAAAGTAGACGAGTATTTATCTACATATTTACTAACAACTCGTCAACTTGTCAACTCGTTTACTCGTCAACTATAAAAATATTATGGAAGACCAATTTACAAGAACCAGAATGCTGATAGGCGACGATGCCGTACAGAGACTTGCCAATGCCCATGTTGCCGTCTTCGGCGTAGGAGGCGTAGGCGGATATGTGGTGGAAGTATTGGCACGGAGTGGCGTCGGCGCAATAGATATCATTGACAACGACACCGTCAACATTACGAATATAAACCGGCAAATAATAGCACTGCACTCAACTATCGGACAACAAAAAGTTGACGTGACGGCAGCACGTATAAAAGACATAAACCCAAACTGTAGGGTGGAGAAATTCAACATGTTTTATCTGCCCGAAAATGCCGACACAATAGACTTGCAAAAATACGATTATGTCGTTGACTGCATCGACACCGTAACAGCAAAGATTGAGCTTATCAAGCGTTGTCACACATTAGGGAAACCTATTATTTGCAGCATGGGGACAGCCAATAAAATGGATCCTACACAATTTCGAATTGTCGATATCACAGAGACAAGCATCGACCCGCTTGCAAAAATTCTTAGAAAAAAGCTGAGACATATAGGCATTGAGCACGTGAAAGTTGTGTTCAGTCCAGAACAGCCAATGAAGCCCTTAACGGAATATGAGCCAGAGAGCGACAATACATCACGCCGCCCTACCCCAGCCAGCAACGCTTTCGTACCCGCAGCAGCAGGATTGGTTATAGGAGGAGAGGTTGTAAAGGAAATAACAATAAAAAACAGGCTGAGTTTTCTCGCTTGAAACTCAGCCTGAACAATAATCTTTAAAAGGTTTGCATAATATATCTGCTAAAGCAAATATCAGTTGTTCTCGGGACGCAGCTTGCGTACTGTTACGCCAGCCTGCCACATTTCCTTGTTGCGCATCGCCTCAAGCTCTGCGTTCAGTTTCTCACGGTAGTCGGGCTGTGAGTTTTTGTCGATAGAAATCTGTGCCTCGTTGCCTGTCTTTACGGAATAATAGAGCCACTCCATAACAGGCTTTATGGCATCGCGGAAACGGGGTGCCCAATCGAGTGCGCCACGCTGTGCTGTGGTTGAGCAGTTGGCATACATCCAGTCCATGCCTTTGGCTCCGAAGAGCGGACCGAGGCTCTGTGTAAGTTCCTCTACGGTCTCGTTAAACGCCTCTGAGGGTGAGTGTCCGTTCTCACGGAGAACGTCGTATTGTGCCTCGAGCAGTCCCTCTATGGCACCCATCAGTGAGCCGCGCTCGCCAGTGAGGTCGGATGTCGCCTCGCGCTGGAATGTAGTCTTAAACATGTATCCGGCTCCTATGCCGATACCGAAAGCTATGGTTTTCTCCTCTGCATGGCCTGTGGCATCCTGATAAACGGCGTATGAGCAGTTCAGGCCACGGCCCTCGCAAAACATGGTGCGGAGCGATGTGCCTGAGCCCTTAGGCGCTACCATTATCACGTCGATATCCTCTGGAGGGACAACGCCAGTGCGGTCGTTCCAGTTTATGGCAAAGCCGTGTGAGTAGTAGAGTGCCTTGCCCGGTGTGAGATATTGTTTAATTTTTGGCCAGACGGCAATTTGCCCGGCATCGGAAAGAAGCATGCAGACTATGGTTCCCTTATCGGCTGCCTCCTCAATAGAGAAGAGAGTCTTGCCGGGTACCCACCCGTCGGCGACGGCCTTGTCGTAAGTTTTTCCCTCGCGCTGTCCGACTATGACGTTGAAGCCATTGTCGCGCAGGTTGCAGGCCTGGCCAG
>CABSIA010000021.1 GCA_902477645.1 uncultured Prevotella sp.
GGAGTTACGACAAGACATACACCTTCGGCGGCAAGGGCCGGTACCTGAAAGGTTATGCTCTTGCCACCGCCTGTAGGCATCAGTCCGAGAGTGTCTCTGCCAGAGCCGATGCTTTCAATTATTTCTTTTTGAATGCCCCGGAAGTCGTGGTGTCCCCAATATTGCCGAAGTATGTCAACGTAGTCAGCCATCCTGCAATGTTTAGTTGTCGCTGTTAGGACGGATGTCCTCAATTTGCAGCTGCACCTGGTTTTTCTTGAATACGTTGTCCTCAATGGTGTAGACGATATCGAAGCTGCGTTTCGATTTTATGTAGCGTGCTGAGGCGCTTTGCCCGAAGGCTATGCCGTTTACGACGGTGCTCGATTTTGAGTCTACAAGCTCAAGTTTTATGTGTTCCTGCTCACGCCCGACAACTTTGCTGGTACCGTAGTCGTAGACTGCCATGGTGCAGAATATGGGCTTGGTGTTTCCCGGTCCGAATGGCGAGAAACGCTTCAGGTCGTTGTACAGCTTTTTCGATATGTCCTTGAAGTCTATTATGGCGTCAATGCAGACGTTAGCCTCTGTCTGCTCGGGCATAATATGTTCCTCGACATATTGCTGGAAACGGTGTCTGAACTTAGGAATGTCGTTCCATTTCAGTGTGAGTCCGGCTGCGTATGTGTGTCCGCCAAAGTTTACGAGCATGTCGCGGCAGCTTTTTATTGCCGAGTAGACATCGAAGCCCATGACGCTGCGTGCCGAGCCTGTGGCAAATTCTCCGTCACGTGTAAGCACCACCGTAGGGCGGAAGTAGATTTCCGTGAGTCGTGACGCAACGATGCCTATGACACCCTTTTTCCAATTCTCGTCATATAGAACAATGCTTGACTGATGTTGCTGGCTTTCGAGTTTTGAGACTATGACGTTTGCCTCCTCGGTCATCTGTTTGTCTATGTCCTTACGAAGCTCGTTATACTCGTTTATGTGTTTTGCCTTGTTAAGAGCCGTAGAGAAGTCTTTCTCCACCAGAAGGTCTACACTCTCTTTGCCGTTCTCCATACGTCCCGAGGCGTTGATGCGTGGTCCTATTTTGAACACGATGTCGCTCATGGCAAGTTCTCTGCCGCTCAAGCCGCAGATGTCGATAATGGCTTTGAGGCCAATGCTTGGGTTTTGGTTAAGCTGTTTCAGCCCGTGGTAAGCCAATATTCTGTTCTCGTCTGCTACGGGCACTATGTCGGCGGCTATGCTCACCGCACAAAGGTCAAGCAGAGGAATAAGCCTTGAGAACGGAATGCCGTTGTTCTTGGCAAAGGCCTGCATGAACTTGAATCCTACGCCACAACCGCACAGATGCTTGAAAGGGTAGGAGTCGTCCTGTCGTTTGGGGTTCAGAATAGCCACGGCGGGCGGCATCACGTCGTCTGGAACGTGGTGGTCGCAGATAATAAAGTCTATGCCCTGCTCCTTGGCGTATGCGATCTCGTCTATAGCCTTAATTCCGCAGTCGAGAATAATGACGAGTCTCACGCCTTTCTGCTTGGCATAGTCTATACCTTTGTGGCTCACGCCATATCCCTCTTCGTAGCGGTCTGGAATATAGTATTCTATGTTAGAATAGAACTGCAGCAGGAATTTGTAGACGAGTGCCACGGCGGTGCACCCGTCAACATCGTAGTCGCCATACACAAGTATGCGCTCCTTGCGTCCCATGGCGTCGTTCAGGCGGTCGACGGCAATGTCCATGTCCTTCATCAGGAACGGATTAATGAGGTCTGCCAGTTGTGGCTTGAAAAACCTTTTTGCCGCACTTTCCGTCGTTATGCCCCGTTCCACAAGCAGCTTCGTAAGTATGGGACTCATGCCTATCTTCTCGGCAAGCTCGTCAGCCGTTCGCTTCTGCTCTTCTGTAGGAGGTTGGTAATTCCATTTAAAGTGCATTTATATATCTGTTTTTTGTTTCTTTCGGTAGTATGGCTGTAGGGCCGCTACATGTAACGGCCGCAATATGCCGTGCCAAAGTTACAAAAATAATTTGGAACAAAGGGTATGAAATTCCCATTTTTACAATTTAAATCGAATTTCGAATCCGTAATTTCTTAGTTTCGCACATGCGAAAATTAAATATTTTATTGTTTTTCGATAAAAAGTTATCGAAATATTTGGCAGTATGAAATAAATGATTTACCTTTGCCATATCGAATAACGATAAATATTTATCCTAAAACGAAAACATTTCGAAATGCAAAAGTGAGAGAACAAAACTTAATCAGCAACATTTAAAACAAAAACGCCTATGAGAAAGAAATTCAACATCCTATGCTTTAGCATGGTGGCAGTGATAATTCTGTATTTTGCAGGCACATTTGCATATTCAGGAATTGTGACTTATAAAATTGCGACAAATGCTATGAGTCTGTCAAAAGAGAATGCGGCGGAGATAAAAAAGAATCTGGAAATCTTCGACAACAGCAAATACACCATGTGTGCACTGACTATGGTGCCTACCGATGTTTTGACGGGCGAAAAAGAAAGCACAATGGAAAACACTGTCACGGGCGAGCAGACAACGATAATGCCCGTCAAGAGCTTGGTGTTTGTGAAAGGCGCCGACACTTTTACAATGAAAAACACCGTGATGTCCGTCATGGGGCTGACAGGTGCCATTGCCTATATCTTTTTCCTCTATTATCTGGTGCGCTTTATCATAAACATAAGGCGTGACAAGATTTTCGAGTGGAACAATGTCAGGATGCTGCGGGGGATGGGAATATCCGTCACTGTGGCTTTCGTGATAGAAGTGGCTTCACAGTGGATGCAGTATGCCATGGCATTGAGCATATTCAGCCCTAAGGGATATATGGTCGACTGGTTCAGCGGAGTGAGTGGAAACATTTTGCTGCTCGGTCTCGGCATAGCACTGTTGATAATTGCCGAGGTCTTTGCCCGTGGACTGCAAATGCGTGAGGAACAGGAGCTTACCATCTGATGAGATGCCAATATCTATAAACTCTAAAAACAAACAGATATGTCGATAATAGTAAATCTTGACGTAATGATGGCGCGGCGCAAAATATCATTAGGCGAGCTGGCTGCACGGATAGGGCTTACCCAGGCCAATCTCTCCATCCTGAAAACAGGCAAGGCCAAAGCTGTGCGCTTCTCCACGCTCGACGCCATCTGCAGGGAACTCGGCTGTCAGCCCGGTGATATCTTGGAGTATAAGGAAGATATAGAACAGGACACCGGCGCATCTTTGTGAGGATTTTGTTTAGTAATGTATACCTGTTGGCGGAATTAATGCCGCCAACAGGTTTGTTTATCTGATGGTCTTGCAAAAGCTGATAAAATACATAATTTGAGCAATTTTCGTTCCGCTAATTTGCACAGATAGATTTTTTTGAGTTATTTTGCATTCCGAAAAAATCAATATATTACAAAAAAGTGAAGACGGATATACAAATAGCACGAGAGACACCCCTGAAAAATATTAACGAAATAGCCTCGGATTATGGAATTGCAGAGAGCTCATTGGTTTATTACGGCAAAAACATAGCCAAACTTCCACTTGACATCATCGACGGGCAGAAGGTTGCCGAGAGCAATCTTATTCTTATGACAGCCATGTCGCCGACAAAGGCAGGCATCGGAAAAACCACAGTAAGCATAGGCCTTTCGATGGCTTTCAACCGGCTTGGCAAAAAGAGTGCCCTTGCACTCCGTGAGCCAAGCATGGGACCGTGTTTCGGAATGAAAGGCGGAGCGTCTGGCGGCGGATATTCGCAGGTGTTGCCGATGGAGAAAATCAATCTCCATTTTACTGGCGACATGCATGCCATAACCTCTGCGAACAATTTGATAGCCGCACTTGTCGACAACTACATTTTCCGTCATCAGGGACAACCCGACCAGCTGAAAACTGTTTACTGGCGCAGAGTTATGGATATGAACGACAGAGCTTTGCGCCATATCGTAACCGGACTTGGCGACGGCAACGGAGTTGTGCGGGAGTCGGGGTTTGACATCACTCCCGCATCTGAGATTATGGCCATTATGTGTCTTGCCACAAGCATGGACGACCTGCGCCGCCGTTTGGAAAACATACTGCTTGGCGTTACATGCGAGGGCAAACCTTTCTATATGCGCGACATGGGTGGTGTTGGCTCGCTGCTCGTTTTGCTGATGGATGCCATGCATCCAAACCTTGTGCAGACCACAGAGCATACAGCCGCATTCATACATGGCGGTCCGTTTGCCAATATCGCACATGGCTGCAACAGCGTGTTGGCAACGAAAATGGCTATGTCGTGCAGCGAATATGTTGTTACTGAGGCTGGCTTCGGCGCTGATCTTGGAGCGGAGAAATTCCTTGACATAAAATGCCGTATGGCAGACATCAGGCCGAAGCTGACGGTTCTTGTTGTCACGTCTAAGGGACTGGCTGAGGCTGGATTTGAAAACATGGCGCGCCATATTGAAAATCTCCAAGGTATGGGGCAGACCGTAATTATTACCCAAAACCGCTTTGGTACAGATACCGACGAGGTTGTTGAGAGCGTGAGAGACTATTGCAAGAGGCTTGGTGTAGACTTTGCGCCAAACGAGGCGTTCCTGCATGGCGGAGCCGGATGTGAGGAGCTTGCCCGATTGTGCATGAAGACCATCGGCGAGAACCCCTCGTCGGATATTAAATATGTTTACAGTCTCGATGATGCGCCCGATGTTAAAGTTGAGAAAATAGCCAAGACTATTTATCGTGCCGGACGGGTTGAGTTTACGTCGAAGGCAAAGAAGGCCATGGCGAAAATTGCAGAGTGGGGGTTGGACAAACTGCCCGTCTGTGTTGCCAAGACGCAGTATTCGTTCAGCGACGACCCTAAAGCAATCGGAGTGCCCGAGGGTTTCACCTTTACCGTCCGCGATTTCGTGGTGAGTGCTGGCGCAGGAATGATAGTTGCCATTTCTGGCGATATTCTCCGCATGCCTGGTCTGCCACAGCATCCGCAAAGTGAGAATATAGATATCGTGAATGGAGAGATAGAAGGTTTGGCGTAAAATCCTAATAAAAAACGCAAGCGGCTTCAAGTGCCAACGCAAGCGGTTTCATTGGCACTTGAAGCCGCTTGCGTTGGCACTTGCAAGAGACGGCGGTTTTTTTAGGTGGGTTCTATTAATTCGCTTTGCCAGATTTTGGGATTATTTTCGAGGATAAATTGTAAGTAGAAGAGGGAGCGTAGCGGGCTACGTGACCGATGAAACTTACAATTTAGACCGAAAAGAAACCAAAAGATGACAAAACGTCAACTCATAATTACTGACTTTTTGACGGTGGAAATTACTAGAACCCACCTTAATTCTACGGAATAGGTTGCTTTCTTATTGTAACAACCTGACCCTTATTCTCATTATTCCTCTTCTCGTTACTCCTAAAACTTGTGTCTTTTCTCTTTGTTTTCGAATTTTTGTTGTAACTTTGCAACCTGATGACAGACCCGTTGCCGGCGGTTGAATATACGGTGGCGGCTACTGGCGTTATTTTTATGTATCAATTATGGAAATAAAGGTTAAAGACGACTTGCTCGCACAGGCTGCAGAGCAGGGTATGGATGAGTTTCTTGATGTTTTCGTGAATGCCATTCACAGTGCCATTGGCGGTCAGCTCAATGCTGAGACAATGGCTTTGCTCAATGCCGATCAGATAACGCTTCTCGCATACCGTTATCTTAGAGACGAGGTGATGGATGGCGGTTTCATACAATTGATACACAACGGATTAGGCGGATTTATATTCCTAAATCCTTTCGCCCGTGCCATACGTGGCTGGGGCCTGGCCGGGCTTAGCCCGATAATCAACGGCTGCCACAAGCTGTATAGCAAATACAGGGAAGAGCTCGAGGCAGACTGCTCGGACGACGAGTTTATGGCGTTGTTTGAGAAATATCCCGAATTCGACAAATACGATGACGCTTTCGTAGATGGCGAAGAGGGGTTTACATCGCTCGTGGCACACTATGTGGACGAGCATATTGAAAATTTTGTTACAATAGAAGAGTAGCACACAGCAATGAACAAAAACGAACTGGAACTCCGCAAAAAGAGTCCCGTACAGATAAGAAACAAAAAGGCTTCGTTCGAGTATATTTTCGTCGACACCTACACTGCCGGCATTCAGCTCACTGGCACAGAGATAAAGTCAATCCGCATGGGCAAGGCATCGCTTGTCGACACGTATTGCTATATCGTGAAGGGCGAGATTTGGATAAAGGGAATGAATATCTCGCCATATTTCTACGGCAGCTATTCGAACCACGAGGCTAAGCGCGACCGCAAACTTTTGCTTACGAAACGCGAAATCAGAAATCTTTTCGAAGACACCAAGGCTCCAGGCTTCACCATTGTGCCAACGCTGGTGTTCATCGACGACCACGGCCGTGCAAAGGTAGACATTGCCCTTTGCCGTGGCAAGAAAGTCTTCGACAAGCGCCAGACCATGAAGGAGAAGGAAGACCGCAGGGAAATGGACCGTGCAATGAAAAAGTTTATTTAAGAGCTGAAAATTTGTTTGCCATGGCTTGTTAGACCTCAGTTTGGCAAAAAACACAAGGTATGAAGAATATTCAGGAACAGATACAGCGGAAAATCTTGATTTTGGATGGTGCCATGGGTACCATGATTCAGGGTTATGGCCTTTCGGAAGCCGACTTCCGGCACGAGAGTTTTGGCGATGCCGGCGTACAGATGAAAGGCAACAACGATGTTCTCAACATAACCCGGCCTGATATAATTCTTGACATTCACCGCCGCTATCTCCGTGCGGGAGCCGACATTATAGAGACCAATACTTTCTCGTCGCAGCCTATATCGCAGGCCGACTACCACATTGCAGGCCATAGCCGCCGGATTGCGCTCGAGGGCGCACGGCTGGCACGTAAGGCTGCCGACGAGTTCTCGACAGATGACTGGCCGCGTTTTGTTGCCGGCAGCATCGGGCCAACCAATAAAACCTGCTCGATAAGTCCCGATGTGGAAAATCCGTCGGCCCGAAATATTACATACGACGATTTGCTTGAGGCTTATACCGTCCAGGCCGGCGCATTGGCAGAGGGCGGTGTAGACGCTTTCCTTATAGAGACAATTTTCGACACACTAAACGCCAAGGCCGCTATAGAGGCATGCCGGCAGGTTATGGCGACGAGGAATTTGGCGTTGCCCATAATGCTCAGCGTAACGGTCAGCGACAGCGCCGGACGGACACTTGGCGGACAGACCCTTGAGGCTTTTCTTGCCAGCATAGGCGGAATGGATATTTTTTCCGTCGGACTAAACTGCTCTTTCGGCGCGCGCCAGATGAAACCTTACCTCGCAGAGCTTTCGCGTAAGGCGCCTTGTTACATATCGGCATATCCAAATGCCGGATTGCCAAACGAGCTTGGACAATACGACGAGACGGCAGACAGCATGGCTCCGCAGATTGCGGAGTTTATGCGGGAAGGACTCGTGAATATCGTCGGCGGCTGCTGTGGCACAACAGATTTGTTTATTCAGCGGTATGCCGAAATCGCCAAAAACTTCACTCCACGCAGGGTTCCCGAAAAGCCGTCGACAATGTGGCTGAGCGGACTTGAGCTGCTCGACGTAAACAGGAATATTCCTTTTGTAAATGTCGGTGAGCGGTGTAATGTTGCCGGATCAAGGAAGTTTTTGCGCCTGATAAATGAGAAGAATTATGACGAGGCACTCGGCATAGCACGGCGGCAGGTCGAGGACGGTGCGCTCGTCATTGACATAAATATGGACGACGGACTTCTCGATGCCCGTCAGGAAATGACACATTTCCTTAACCTCATAGCTTCAGATCCCGATGTGGCCCGGGTGCCTATAATGATAGATTCGAGCAATTGGGATGTCATTCTGGCCGGGCTGAAGTGCGTTCAGGGAAAGTGTATCGTCAATTCTATCTCGCTGAAAGAGGGCGAGGAGGTTTTCATAAGCCATGCCCTCGATGTGAGACGTCATGGCGCGGCTGTTGTCGTTATGTGTTTCGACGAACAGGGACAGGCCACCACATACGGGCGGCGCATAGAGATTGCACAGCGCGCATACCGCATTCTTACAGAAAAAGTAGGATTAAATCCACTCGACATAATTTTTGACCCCAACATTCTCGCCATCGCCACAGGTATGGAGGAGCATGACGCATACGCTGCCGACTTCATACGCGCGGCACGGTGGATACGTGAAAATCTGCCTGGCGCTCACGTCAGCGGAGGCGTCAGCAATTTGTCGTTCTCTTTCCGTGGCAACAACTACATACGTGAGGCCATGCATGCCGTATTCCTGTATCATGCAATACAGAACGGCATGGACTTTGGCATCGTAAACCCGGCGGCAAAGGTATCATACGCCGATATTCCTGCCGATTTGCTCACTTTGCTCGAAGACGTTGTTCTGAACCGTCGCCATGGGGCTTCGGAGGAGCTTATTGAAGTAGCGTCAAAAATTGCGGCAGAGAAACAGGCTCAGAAAAATTCTGTAAAAGATGTGCCATCTGGCAATGTTGCTGACGATGAATGGCGCAACATGTCTCTCCATGACCGTCTTTCATACGCTTTGAGGAAAGGTTTGTCAACATATTTACAATCAGATATCGAAGAGGCTTTAAAAGTTTATCCCCGTGCCGTCGGCATAATCGAGGGGCCGCTAATGGATGGCATGAACGAGGTCGGCAAATTGTTCGGTGAGGGTAAAATGTTTTTGCCTCAGGTTGTGAAACCCGAACGGACAATGAAGCAGGCGGTGGCAATTTTGCAGCCACATATAGAGGCTGAGAAAACGGACGGTGCTGTTACGGCGGGAAAAATAGTCGTGGCAACCGTAAAGGGCGATGTCCACGACATAGGAAAGAATATAGTCTCGGTAGTTTTGGCATGCAACAACTACGAGGTACACGACCTTGGCGTTATGGTTCCGGCTGTGAAAATTGTCGACACGGCAAAGGAAATCGGAGCCGATGCCATTGGCTTGAGCGGACTAATCACGCCTTCACTCGATGAGATGGTGAATGTGGCGCGCGAGATGCAGAGAGCTGGTTTGTCGATACCCGTAATGATTGGCGGAGCAACGACCAGTGAGCTGCATGTGGCATTGAAAATTGCGCCAGTGTACGACGGCCCAGTCGTATGGGTGAAAGATGCCGCACAAAATGTGGTTGTGTTGGCTAAACTGTTGAATGACAAGGAGAGACAACGTTATGTGCAAGAGTTGCGTGACCGCTACGCCAAGCTGTGCGAAGATTACGGCCGGCAGCAGCAACGGCTCATGACAATTGATGAGGCAAGAAAAAACAAACTCAATTTGTTCGAATGATAAAGAATTTAATTTTTGACCTCGGTGGTGTGGTCTTCACATTAGACCACGATGAGGCCGTGAGACGGTTTGCCAGGCTGGGACTTAAAAACGCAGCTGAGGTTTTGGATCCTTACACACAGGGTGGCATATTCGGTGATTTGGAATCAGGAAAAATCTCAGCAGAAGAGTTCGTCAGCGAATTTGGAAAACTTGTTGGCAGAAAGGTGTCGTACGAGGAATGCCGACATGCGTGGCTCGGATATTGTAAAAATGTTCCGGCACACAATCTTGAGACGCTTCTCAAACTTAAGCAGATGGGATATAAAATCGTACTGTTGTCAAACAACAATCCGTTTCTGATGTCGTGGTGCGAGAGCGACGGGTTCGACGGCGAGGGCCATTCGCTCAATCACTATTTCGATGCCCTGTACAAGAGCTATGAGGTGAAAATTATGAAGCCAGACGAGAGCTTTTTCCGCCATGTGCTTATGAAGGAGCAGATGCTTCCGGAAGAGACACTTTTCATCGATGACGGCCCGCGCAACTGCGCCACCGCATCGCAGCTTGGCATCCGTACCATCTGCCCTGTAAACGGAGAGGACTGGAGTGCCGGTGTCTATGCGGAACTGGCTAAATTTGGACTACAGGCCGCTGAATGACGGGTGTAGGGACGCTACGTGTAGCGGCCGCAAACAAAAAGTCAAAAAGATAATATACAAAATATGCAGTTTAAGAAGAAAAGATGGCATTGCCTGTCAGGACAGCCGGTTACGGAGCTTGACAAACAGGTGATGTATTGGGAAAACAGGGGTAGGGAAGTGCCGACGCGCGACCTTCTGAAAACTCCTGAGCAGATAGAGGGCATACGTGCTGCCGGGGTAATAAACACCGGCGTGCTCGACGAGGTTGCCAAACATATCCATGCGGGAATGAACACCCTCGAGATTGACAAGATTTGTTACGACTATTGCACGTCGCATGGCGCGACACCGGCATGTCTCAACTACGAGGGATTTCCAAAAAGTGTCTGCACAAGCATCAATGAGGTTGTATGCCACGGCATTCCAAAAGAAGAGGATGTGCTGGAGGAAGGCGACATAATAAATGTTGACTTCACAACTATCTACAACGGATATTATGCCGATGCCTCGCGTATGTTCATCATAGGAAAGACAACTCCCGAGAAAGAGCAGCTCGTGCGTGTGGCCAAGGAATGTCTGGAGATTGGCGCAGAGGCTGCAAAGCCATATTGTTTTGTCGGCGACATAGGCCACGCCATTCAAAAACATGCTGACAAATACCACTATGGCATTGTCCGTGATCTTTGCGGACATGGCGTAGGACTGAAATTCCATGAGGAGCCGGATGTGGTTCACTACGGGCACCGTGGAACGGGCATGCTTTTGGTACCGGGAATGGTGTTCACAATTGAGCCGATGGTAAACATGGGCTCATGGAAAGTTTTCATTGATGCCGATGACGAATATGGCTGGGAGGTTATCACCGAGGATGAGAAGCCTTCGGCACAGTGGGAGCACACCTTCGTTATGACAGAGCATGGCGTGGAGATTTTAACGTATTAATTTTAATTCATAATTCATGATTCTTAATTGGCATACGCCGTAATGGATTAATAATTATGAATTATGCATTATGCATTATGAATTGATCAATGGAAAACGATATTTATATTTTGGGCATAGAGAGCAGCTGCGACGACACAAGTGCGGCTGTTCTTCGCAATGGCGTATTGCTTAGTAATGTTACAGCATCGCAGGATGTGCACATGGCATACGGCGGAGTTGTTCCCGAATTGGCATCACGTGCCCATCAGCAGAATGTTGTGCCTGTTGTAGATCAAGCTTTGAAACGTGCTGGTATCGACAAGTCACAGTTGTCGGCAGTAGCGTTCACCCGTGGTCCCGGACTCATGGGGTCTCTGCTTGTTGGGGTCAGTTTTGCGAAGGGGTTTGCCCGCTCGCTGAATATTCCTCTCATCGATGTAAACCATCTGCAGGGACATGTAATGGCACATTTTATCAAGGAATCTGACGACGACACCAGTGCGCCTCCATTCCCGTTCATTTGTCTGCTCGTCAGTGGAGGAAACTCGCAGATTGTCAAGGTAAATGCCTATAACGACATGGAGGTTCTCGGACAAACCATCGACGATGCGGCAGGCGAGGCTATCGACAAATGCTCAAAGGTTATGGGACTCGGATATCCCGGCGGTCCTATAATCGACCGGCTGGCACGTCAGGGCAATCCGCATGCCTACAAGTTTGCCGAGCCTCATATCCCGGGCTATGACTATTCGTTCTCTGGTCTGAAAACCTCGTTCCTATACAATCTGCGCAAATGGGTTGAGGATGAGCCAAATTTCATAGAGAACCATAAGGAGGACATAGCGGCGAGCCTTGAGTTTACAATAGTCGATATTTTGATGAAAAAACTAAAACTCGCCGTTAAGGAAACCGGAATTAAACATGTGGCGGTGTCCGGTGGCGTGAGTGCAAACAACGGATTGCGTAATGCCTTTAAGGACTATGCACAGCGCTATCACTGGACAATTTATATTCCGAAATTCAGCTACACTACCGACAATGCTGCAATGATTGGCATTACTGGATATTACAAATATCTTGACAACGATTTCTGTGGCATTGATGCGCCGGCATTCTCTAAAGTGACGTTTAAGTGAGTTAATAATTAAGAGCGAAAAACTAAGAATCATATACTTTAATTGCATATTGATTCTTAACTCTTCGTTTTTCCCTCTTTACTATAAAAGTATGGATTTAGAAAGTAAAATATTAAGCCGTGAGTTGCTGCAGGCACTCTACGACAATGGAAAAACTCTTGGCACGGCCGAGAGCTGTACGGGCGGACGCATTGCCCAGACTATAATAGCTGCACCCGGAGCGTCAAATTATTTCAAGGGAGGCATAGTTAGCTATACTAATGAGATAAAAGAAAACCTGCTGAAGATCGGAAGAGCGTCGTGTAGGGAAAGAACTGCAGTGTCGGAGCCTGTGGCTAAGCAGATGGTTATAGGTGCGTGCCGTGCCTTAAACTGCGACTATGCCATAGCCGCAACTGGTGTAGCTGGTCCGGGCGGTGGCACTCCGCAAATTCCCGTAGGCACAATTTGGATAGCATACGGCTCTGAGGACGACGTAAGAACGCTGAAACTTACTGAGGATGAGGGACGCGACGTGAACATCGCAACTGCAACATGTACAGCCCTCCGCCTTTTCCTTGAGTATTATAAGGAGAAAAATCCGGAAGAGTCCGCAGAATAAGTTTTTGTAAGTGAAGAGTGAAGAGTGAAGAACGAAGAGTGAAGAATCCTATACAGAGAAAAAGCTAATGGATTCTTCGTTCTTCCCTCTTCATTCTTCCCTCTTCATTCTTCCCTCTTCATTCTTCCCTTTTTTACCAGCAGGCATCTTGAAGAATTTCAGAGAGAGTGGGATGGATGTGGATGGTGCAGGCAAGGTCTTCTATAGTGGAGTCACGGTTCATAAGTGCCGCAATCTCCTGTACCATGTCGGCAGAGTGTGCTCCGTAGGCAGAGCAGCCGATAATCTTGTCGTTGTTGTCGGCAACAATCTTAACCATTCCCTCAGGCTCGTTTATGGCCAAAGCCTTGCCGTTTGCACGGTAGTAGCCTTTCAGACATTTGTACTCCAATCCCTGTGCCTTGCACAGGTCCTCATTGAGTCCTACGCTTGCAGCCTCAGGATAGGTGAAAATTGCGGACGGCATAATGTCGAGGCGTATCTTGTCTGGTTTACCCAAGATTGTGTTGACAGCCTTGAAGCCCATGAACGTGGCGGCATGTGCCAGCATCTGCTTGCCCGTAACGTCGCCTATGGCGAATATGTTGGGCTGTGATGTCCGTAGGTTCTCATCCGTACCTATTCCTTTGCCATCGTATGCAACTCCTGCCGCCTTTAGGTTTAGGCCGTCGCAATTAGGCTTTCTTCCCATTGCCACCAAGACGGGAGCGTCGGGACACTCAAGATGGGTTTCCTTACCGTTCTTGTTAGACACAAACACCACTTCTGTGTCGCTTATAGCCTTAACTGCTGAGTCCATAAAGAACGTTACGCCCTGCTTTTCGATAGACTTTCGCAGACGTTTCGCAATGTCTTTGTCGAGCATGGGGAGACATTCTTTCAAGTATTCCACGACTGTTACCTTGGTGCCGAAGCGTGAGAGGATGGAGGCAAATTCCATGCCTATAACACCGGCTCCTATGATGACAATCTCACTGGGCAGAGTCTCGAAGCTCAGAGCCTCGGTAGATGTTATCACACGTCTGTTGTCAATGCCCTCAACAGGAGGCATCTTGGCGCTTGAGCCTGTGGCGATGATTATGTTGTCTGCCTCGTATTCCTCGCCATTGGCAATAATGGTGTGGGCATTCTTGAATTTTGCCTCTGCATTCACGAGAGTTATGCCGGACTGTGAGAGCAACTGCTCAACACCTTGCCTAAGTTGTCCGACAACCTTGGCTTTGCGGCTCATGGCAGATGCAAAGTCTGCGGGCATAGCCTCGGCATCGTGTGCCAGACATTTTGTTGGAATGCAGCCCGCGTTAAGGCATGTGCCTCCTGCCTTGTTGCTCTCGAAAACCATGACATTTAGTCCGTTTCTTGCCGCATAGCCGGCAGTGCGGTAACCGCCCGGCCCGCTGCCTATAATGATGAGATCTGTCTTCATGCCATTTTCTTGAAAGTGAGTACAGGGTTCTTTGCTGCAAGCACGTCATCAACTCTTGTTATTGGAGTGTTGCAAGGTGCGGCTTTCACAACATATGGATTTTCTATTGCCTCGGCAGCAATCTTCCTCATCACCTCAATGAAGCCGTCTATGGTCTCGCGGCTCTCGTTCTCTGTAGGCTCAATCATCATTGCCTCGTGGAACAGCAGCGGGAAGTAGATTGTTGGCGCATGATAGCCATAGTCGAGCAGGCGTTTGGCTACATCCATAGTCGTTACGCCCGTCGATTTGTCTTTCAGTCCGTTGAATACAAACTCGTGCATGCACCGTCCGTCTATAGGCAGCTCGTAAAGATCCTTGAGGCTGTCCTTAATGTAGTTTGCATTGAGTGTTGCAAGGGGGCCTACCATCTTGATGTTCTCTTTTCCTAATGTGAGAATGTAGGTAAGTGCTCTAAGCTCTACGCCAAAGTTTCCGTGATATGGATTTACCTGTGGGAAGAACTCCTCAAGTCCCTTCCTTACGCCGACAGGACCGCTGCCTGGACCGCCACCTCCGTGAGGAGTTGAGAATGTCTTGTGAAGGTTGATGTGCATAACATCGAAGCCCATGTCACCAGGGCGGCAAACGCCGAGCATTGGGTTAAGGTTGGCACCGTCGTAGTACATCAGACCGCCGCACTGGTGAACCATTTGTGCAATCTCGGGAATGTCTTTCTCGAACAGTCCGAGAGTGTTTGGATTGGTCATCATCATGGCTGCCACGGTATCGTCGAGCAGTCCCTTCAGGTTCTCAACATCAACGAGTCCGTCTGCTGTGCTCTTTACTTCGACAATCTCAAGTCCGCAGACTGCAGCCGAGGCGGGATTTGTGCCGTGGGCAGAGTCGGGGACAATAACTTTTGTGCGCTTCATGTCGCCACGAGACTCGTGGTATGCGCGGATAATCATAAGGCCTGTAAGCTCTCCGTGGGCACCGGCACAAGGCTTCAGAGTGAAGTCGTAAAGGCCTGTAAGCTCGGCAAGGCAGCGGCGCAATGTGTCGTGAGCCTCGATAGCGCCTTTCACTGTCTCCTCTGGCTGCAACGGATGCAGATTTGTGAAAGCAGGCATGTTGGCAACTTCCTCATTGATTTTGGGGTTGTACTTCATGGTGCAGCTGCCCAATGGATAGAAGCCGTTGTCAACACCAAAGTTGTTTCCGCTGTGGTTGGTATAGTGTCTTACAACTGTCAGCTCGTCAACCTCGGGCAGCCCGGCATCCTTTTGTCTGCAGAGGTGTGCCGGAAAGTTGTGGCATTCGAACTCGTTTTTGGGAAGAGAGTAGGCGCGTCTTCCCTCTTTTGACAATTCGAAAATCAGTTTGTCGTATATCTTGTTATTCATGGCAGAGGCTTATTAGTTGGTCAATTTCTTCCTTTGTGCGTTTCTCCGTAACTGCAATCATAAGAGTATGCTCATCAATCTTTACGCCACCAAAAATGCCGTTGGCAATAAGCTTTGATGTAAGAGCTTCGAGATTGCCGCTGTAGGTGACGCAGAATTCGTTGAAGAAAGGCTTGTCGAATGTAAGCTTAAAACGGTTGTCGCTGCAAAGCCTCTCTGCAAGATAGTGTGCTCCGTCGCATGACATCTGTGCAGCCTCTTTCAATCCACTTTTGCCCATGGTAGCCATGTATATTGTTACCCAAAGAGCCATCAGCGACTCGTTGCTGCAGATGTTTGATGTTGCTTTCTGTCGGCGTATGTGTTGTTCGCGAGCCTGTAGGGTGAGAACGAATGCGCGCTGTCCACGGCTGTCGGTAGTTTTGCCTACAATTCGTCCAGGCATTTTGCGCATCAGTTTCTCTGTGGTACACATATAGCCTATATACGGACCGCCCCATGTCATTGGTATTCCCAACGACTGACCTTCGCCCACGGCAATGTCGGCTCCCCATTCTCCGGGAGTTTTCAGCACAGCGAGGTCTGCGGCTATGCAGTTCATTATAAGCAGAGCCTTTTTGTCGTGGCAGATATCTGCGACACCGTTGAGATCCTCTACAATGCCGTATCTGTTTGGCTGCTGGACAATGACTCCTGCCACGCCACCCTCACAGAGCTGCGCCTTCATAGACTCGAAATCTGTGGCGCCTTCGGCTTCAGGAATGCGTACTATGCCAATGCCGTGGAAATGTGCGTAGGTGTCAACCACCTCGGCACTTTTTGTGTCAACAGTTGATGACAGGAGTATGCGGTTGCATTTCTTTGCAGCGGCGCAAGCCATTATTGCAGCCTCGGCTGTAGCTGTGGCACCGTCGTAGAGTGATGCGTTGGATATATCCATGCCCGTCAGCTCTGCCATCATGCTCTGGTATTCAAAAATATAGTGGAGTGTTCCTTGGGAAATTTCTGCCTGATATGGAGTGTAGCTGGTAAGAAACTCGCTGCGGCTTGTAATCTGTGGGACAAGTGCAGGAGTGTAGTGATCGTAGACACCTGCACCGGCAAAGCATGTGAGCTGCTTGTTCTCGCCTGCAAGCCTCTCGAAGAATTTCCTTATCTCAATCTCGCTTTTCTCAGAGGGAATGTTGTATTCTCCCTTGAAGCGGATAGACTCAGGAATGTCCTGATATAGTCCGTCGAGTGTTTCCAGACCACAACAGTTGAGCATTTCCTTTATGTCGTCAGAAGTTTGTGGAAAGTATTTCATAAAATGGTTTTTAGGTTATTAGGTTTTAGGCCTTAAGGTTTTAAGGTGGAAGATGATGGGATCTCACCTCATAACCTTAAGACCTCATAACCTCATTTACATATCTCCTCGTATTGGGCTGCGCTCATAAGTCTGCTTAGCTCGTCTGGATTATCTATGTGAACCTTGATAATCCAGTTCTCGAAAGCATCTTTGTTTATGAGCTCTGGCTCATCCTCAAGAGCCTCGTTGATTTCAATAACAGTTCCGCTAACTGGAGATAGCAGGTCGCTTGCAGCCTTTACGCTTTCTACTGCGCCAAACTCCTCGCCGGCAGTTACCTCGTCGTCAACTTCGGGCATGTCTACATATACAATGTTGCCAAGCTCATGCTGTGCATAGTCTGTGATACCGATGTAGCCAAATTCGCCCTCTACTTTTACAAATTCGTGTGACTCGCTGTAAAAGAGTCCTTCAATTACTTTTGCCATAATGAAATATAAGCCCCCCTGCCCCCGGTGGGGGGAACGTTGTTAATTTTTATTGTTTAGGGACACCCCTCTGCCGGGGGGCAGGGGGCACCTTTTTACTTTTTATGATGCTTGTCGTAGAATTTCTTTTTTACCACTACGCCGTCGAACACTTTTTTGCGTATCTGCACTTTCACCTCTGTGTCAAGTTTTGCGTATGCTGCGTCTACCAATGCCATGGCAACGCTCTTATCTACAGAAATGCAGTGATAGCCTGTGGTCACCTCACCGATGGCATTGCCATCAACATTCAATACCGTATAGCCATGACGTGGTATTGCCTTGTCTTTCAGCTCAATGCCTACGAGCTTTTTTGCAACTCCATTCGCCTTTTGCTCTACGAGAGCCTCTTTGCCGATGAATTCCTCTTTGTCGAGTTTGCAGAAGAAGCCGAGACCAGCCATTATTGGAGAGATGTCTGCCGACAGCTCATCGCCATAAAGCGGCAAACCGACCTCGAAGCGCAATGTGTCGCGGCAACCTAAACCGCATGGCTTGCATCTGCCGCTCTCCATGAGTTTGTCCCACTGGCGTATGATGAAGTCATGCGAGCCATAAATCTCAAAACCGTCCTCGCCGGTATATCCTGTACGGCTGACTATTACGGTCTCGCCGTCGGTGTCTATAGTCTTTGCCGTGTAGAATGACAGCTCAGAGCAAGGAAGCGACAGTACCTCCTCAACAACCTTCTCGGCCTCTGGTCCCTGAACGGCAATCTGTCCGTAGTAGTCGGAGCAATGGTCTATCACCACGTCAAATTTCTCTGCGTTCTCGCGCATCCATGCAACGTCTTTATCGATGTTGGCTGCATTTATGACAATGAAAAATTCGTTTTTCCCCATTTTGTACACAAGCAGGTCGTCCACCGTGCCGCCGTTAGGATACAGCATCATGCCATAAAAAATCTTGTGGAGTGGTGCGTTCTTGATGTCGTTGGTAAAGATGTGGTTTACGTACTTTTCGGCATCTGCGCCAGTCACCACAACTTCACCCATGTGGCTTACGTCGAACACTCCGCAACGGTTTCTCACGGCATTGTGCTCGTCAATGATTGAGGAATACTGGATTGGCATGTCGAAACCTCCGAAAGGAGATATCAATGCGCCCAAGGCTACGTGTCTGTCATACAGACAGGTTCTTTTGTTTTCCATATAACAAATTGGTTAGTTGGTCTTTATTTAGGTTGTGTATAATCTGTTCTGTGTGGTCGGGAAGTGCCTCCCTTATGGCCTGCTCGTCGTAAGGCTGTCCGATGAGCGGTTTTATTATTTCTGCGTTTAGGTCGCCGGTAAGAAAATAGTCGCCGAGGATGTTGACATCTTTTATGATGTTGTTTTTTATCTCGAGCCTCACCTCAAGCTCGCCTGCGCCTTCAATTCTTTTTTTTCTGATGGTGGTATATCGCGGATTGCATCCTAAGATAAACTCTTCGGAGAGGTACTCCTGTTCTATCTCCTCTATGCGTCTGATGTCGTCTTGTTCAAGAATGATTTTTGACGGGCATAGCCATTTCATCGTATATTTCTTGAACTCATCAATATCGAGACTGATGTAGTCTTTCAGCAGTGCTATGTGTTGTCTTACGCTTTTCACTCCTTTCGACACGAGCTTCTCGTCGGATGGAGTTATGGCTGCAACCATGTTTTCCATATTTGTGTCGTAGAGCATGGTGCCGTGAACGATGGAATGTCCTGGAATATGGTAGAATGCGTTTCCCGACACTTTTCGTCCCTCAATCAGAATGTCGTTTCTGCCCGATGTCTCTGCTTTTACGCCGAGCCCTTGCAGCATCTGTGTCACCATTTTGATATATCTGTCAAATGTTGTGGCAACGTTCTCGCTCTGCGTTATGTATGAGAACATTATGTTGTTCAGATCGGCATATACGCATCCGCCTCCGCTCTTTCGCCTGTAGGTCTTTATGCCTTTGCGTTTGCAGTAGTCTATGTTGACTTCGTTTTCAACAAGCTGGTTTCTTCCGAAAATTACACTCGGCTCAACCTGCCACATGAAGAAGCAGTCTTCGTCATAATTCAGGTTGCGTGCTGTGTATTCCTCCATAGCGAGGTAGAAACTCAGCCTGCGCGCAGTGTTGTCGGGTAAGGAAATATACCTCATGTCTCAATAGATGTGTTGTCAGGTTAGTATCACGATACAAAAATAGGGAATAATTTTGTTACTGCAAAATTATTCCCTTTTTATTTTGTTTTTTTCTACTCGTATCTCATCGATTTTGCCGGATGGATGGTAGCTATAAGATAGCTTGGCCCTATCAATACGAGGATGCTTATGGTCAGCGTGGCAATATTTATCAGTGCGAATATCAGCCACGAGAACTCGACTGGCACCTTGCTGACGTAATAAGTTGCCGGGTCAAGGCTTACAATTCCTGTGTACCTCTGCAGTACAAGCAGTCCGAGTCCTATGGCATTTCCTATCACCAGTCCCTTGCCGATAACGAAAGCCGCAAACCACAAAAATGTTTTTCTAATTGTTACATTCCGTGCGCCGAGGGCTTTTAGGGTACCAATCATCGTGGTACGCTCAAGAATTATTATCAGCAAGCCTGAAATCATCGTCACGGCTGCCACTGCAGTCATCAACGCAAGAATAATCCACACGTTGAGGTCGAGCAGGTCGAGCCATGAGAAAATCTGTGGCACCAGTTCTTTTATCGTCATGCACGAGTATGTCTCGCCGTTGCGGTCACACGTTTTGTTTACCGAGGCTATCATCCGGCTGGCAATATCTTCCAAATTGTGGAAGTCGTTGACAGTTATCTCGGCATACGATGCCATATCGTCTTCCCATCCGTTCAGCTTCCTTACTGTGTATATGTCTGTAAAACACAATGTCTCGTCATATTGCGACATGTTGGTTTGATAAATTCCCTCAATAGTAAAGCGTCTTGCCCTGACACCATTCTCGTCAATAAAATAAGCGAAGATTTTGTCGTCAGGTTTTAGATTAAGTTTGTTTGCCTGTGTCTTCGATATTAGTATCTTGTTCCCGCTTTTTTGAGAAGAGAATTTCGGTATGCTGCCTTCCACCATGTTTTGGTGAATGAAGGTGGTGTCGAAATCCTCGCCGACACCTTTGAATACAAGTCCGAGGAAATCGGAGTCTGTTTTGCCCACACCCTGTTTTATGGCTGTAGTCTGTACGTGAGCTACACCAGGAATGCCTTTTATGACCTTGCAAATGGAGTCGCCAATTACTATCGGATAGTTGCCCGATGTCTGCTGGGTCATGAAGTTAGCCACCTGAATATGGCTGCCGAAGCCGATGACTTTGTCACGTATGGTGTGTTTAAATCCCAAGACTACACTCACCGACACCAGCATAACGGCAAGACCGATAGCGACACCGGCTGTAGCAATTTTTATAGCCGGTTTCGACACCTTTTGTTTCTCGTCTTGTGTAGAGAATATTCTTTTTGCTATGAAAAGAGGGAAATTCATAATTCTAAAGTTAAGAGTTAAGTGTGAAAAACGAAAAATCCACATGATTTAAAACTATAGGATTCTTCATTCTTCGTTCTTCGTTCTTCATTCTTCACTCTTCGTTCTTCACTCTTCACTTCCTATTACTCTCCCCGGATACGCCTCCAGTGCTTTTCTCAGCACCAACAGCGCACGCTCAAGGTCGTGCTTCTTCAATATGTAAGCTATGCGTACTTGATTGATGCCTGCTCCTGGAGTTGTGTAGAAACCTGCCGCAGGTGCCAGCATCAAGGTCTCGCCCTCATAGTCGAAGCTCTCAAGACACCATTTGCAGAATTTCTCAGAATCGTCTACAGGCAGTTTCGCCACTGTGTAGAATGCACCCATCGGGATGGGGGAGTACACGCCTGGTATGCGGTTCAGACCGTCTATAAGGCATTTGCGCCTCTCAACATATTCGTCATAAACGTCACGGTAGTATTCCTCTGGCGCATCGAGCGATGCCTCGGCTACAATCTGTCCAATCAGAGGTGGTGACAGGCGGGCTTGGCAGAATTTCATCACAGCCGCCTTTACCTCTTCGTTCTTTGTGATAAGTGCTCCGATGCGTATGCCGCATTCTGAGTATCTTTTCGACACAGAGTCTATAAGAATCACGTTTTGCTCAATGCCCTCAAGATGGCATGCCGATATATATGGCGAGCCTGTGTATATATACTCTCTGTAAACCTCGTCAGAAAACAGGTACAGGTCGTATTTCTTCACCAGGTCGCGTATCTGGTTCATCTCCCTTCTGGTATAAAGGTAGCCCGTCGGGTTGTTCGGATTGCAGATCATAATGGCACGTGTGCGCTCGTTGATAAGCTCCTCAAACTTCTCCACCTTCGGCAGCGAGAATCCCTCTTCGATAGTTGTGGCAATGGTGCGGATCTTGGCACCTGCCGAAATAGCGAAGGCCATGTAGTTGGCGTATGCCGGCTCGGGCACAATAATCTCGTCGCCAGGGTTCAGACAGCTCATAAATGCGAACAGTACGGCCTCCGAGCCGCCAGCCGTTATGATAATGTCGTCTGCGTCAACGTTGATGTTGAATTTCTGATAGTAGCCGACGAGTTTCTTCCTGTATGACAGATACCCCTGTGACGGTGAGTATTCAAGCACCGTGCGGTCTATATTTTTCAGTGCGTCAAGCCCCACTTGTGGTGTCGGCAGGTCTGGCTGTCCTATGTTCAGGTGGTACACTTTTATGCCACGTTGCTTGGCAGCAGCAGCCAAAGGCGCAAGCTTTCTGATAGGCGATTCGGGCATCTCAAGTCCACGTATTGATATTTCTGGCATAATATTTAAGGCCCCCTTAGCCCCCGGAGGGGGAACTTCTTTAAATTATTATTTGTTTGGAAGACCCCCCGCCGGGGGGGCAGGGGGGCTTTTCCTTTGCAAAGTTAACAATAAAAGCCAACAATATATCCCTTTTCACGTTTTTTTTTGCCTATTCCAATTAAAATTTATAATTTTGCCGAAAAATTAATCAATTCATAATTCACGACGCATAATGTGTAATTGGCATGCGCCATAACAATTATGTATTAAAATAATTATGAATTAAGATTTATGAATTAAAGAAATGACCTACGATTCAAAGCGCGGCATGTATGCCGAATATATTGTTCAGTCTGAGGCGCAGCTTCTCGACTGGCTCATAGCCAACCTTAAGCCGCTGAGCCGTAACAAAGTAAAGGATATCCTTCAGGGGCGCGGCATAAAGGTGAACGGAAAAATTGTGACGCAATTCGACTATCCTCTTACTGCAGGACAGAAAATCAGTGTGTCGAAAAGCAAGAAAAACGACACTTTCAAAAACCGCTACGTAAATCTTGTTTACGAAGACCCGTATCTTGTTGTAATCGAGAAGAAACCTGGCATTCTCTCAATGGCTGCAGGGCATAAGTCGTTGAACGTAAAGAGCGTTCTCGACGAGTATTTCCACCGTACCCGCCAGCGTTGCACTGCCCATGTTGTTCACCGTCTCGACCGCGACACATCCGGACTTATGGTCTATGCCAAGGACATGCAGACTGAGCAGATTTTGGAGCACGAGTGGCACAACATTGTCTACGACCGCCGCTATGTCGCAGTCGTAAGCGGGGAGATGGAAGACGATGAGGGGACCATTGCCAACTGGCTTAAAGACAATAAGGCATACGTAACGTTTTCAAGTCCCGTAGACAATGGCGGAAAATATGCCGTCACCCATTTCCATGTTCTCGACCGCACCACCGAGCACTCGCTCGTTGAGTATAAACTTGAGACAGGACGCAAAAACCAGATACGTGTTCACTCGGCCGACATGGGACACCCTGTTTGTGGCGATATTAAATACGGCAATGGCGACGACCCCATCCACCGTCTTTGCCTTCACGCATACATGCTCTGCTTCTATCATCCAGTCACACGTGCCCGCATGGAGTTCCAGACCCCAATACCATCGCAGTTCAGAATGTTGTTTAAATAGCTTTTTAAAGTTGGCAAGTATACGGGGTGACAAGTAAGCGGGTTTGTTTGACTACTTGTTTATTCGTCTACACGTAACTTTTTTAAAAACTTGCCAACTCGTTTACTTGTCAACTCGTCAACTTCAAAAAAATGAATACCGATTTTACATATTACATTTACGTTCTCGTTGCAATCATTGTCGGCGTGTTTGTCATCAAGAAGGTGGCAAGCTGTCTCATCCGCACCGTCTTCACACTGGCAATCATCGCAGCCCTTGCCGCCATCTACTATTATTGGTTCGCATGTTAGGGCAAAGAATTTTATCATAGAATTTAATATTTCCAAATGAAGGTGTATCAAATATTTTTAATATGTATAGGGCTTTAAAAACGTGCGTAAAAATACAATTGTGCGCATGGGCTATCGCAAGCGGTTTCATTGGCCAATGAAACCGCTTGCAATGTACATTGCAAGCGGCTGCGTTTTTGATGGTTTTTGAAAATGCCATTTATATATGAGAACAAGATGTGGGGCTTCTGGGTTCCTTAAAACAGAAACCGTAAAAAAAGAGACAAAAGACAAATGAGTCTTTTATCTCCTTTTTTATATTGTATAGTTGGCCATTGCGTGTAGCGGCCCTACAGAATTTTCTTGTGGCTCTGTTTTACAGAATTGTCTTCACAGCCTCGAGCATACCCTTTTCCTGGATGATGTCAAGGTCGTGCTTAACGAGTTCGGCGAGTCCGGGGATGGTGTGGAGGTCTTCGCCCCAGATATCGGTGGCGGACAGAACGCCGTCTGTAACTTTCTGTGTGTCGCCTGTAGCCCAAAGCTCTTTGAGCAGATCCATTATCTCCTGTGCGTCGTTTGGAACAATCTCTGTTCCGTCCTCACGCTTACCGCCTTTATAATATGTGATGATGGCTGCAAGGCCGAATACGAGTCCCTGTGGCAACTCGCCCTTGCGCTCGAGGTAGGTCTTTACTCCTGGCAGGTCGCGTGCGCAGAACTTAGGGAATGAGTTGAGCATGATGCTCGTTACCTGATGGTCAACGTATGGGTTGTTGAAACGCTCAAGAACGTCGGCGGCAAACTTCTGCAGCTCGTCCATCGGGAGGTTGAGAGTCTGCATCAGTTCCTCGAACTGAACCTTGTGTATGTATTTTCCGATAACCTCGTGGTTGCAGGCGTCGCGCACAATGTTTACGCCGCTGAGGAAGGCAACTGGCGAGAGTACGGTGTGCGGACCGTTCAGAAGTGTAACTTTGCGCTCGTGGTATGGCTTCTCGCTCTCGGCGATGAGCACGTGGAGTCCGGCCTTCTCGGCAGGGAATTCGGCGCGCAGTTCATCGCAGGTCATGTTCTCGGCCTTCTCGATTACCCAGAGGTGGAATATCTCTGCCTGAACGACGAGGTTGTCTTTATATGATATTTTCTGCTGTATGTCGGCGATTTCCTTACGTGGAAATCCGGGAACGATGCGGTCTACGAGAGTTGCGCAGACGTAGCAGTGGTTTGTGAACCAGCTCTTGAAAGCCTCGTAGTCGGCGCCAAGGTCTTCTTTCCACAGCTCTATGTACTGGTAGATGCACTCTTTGAGATGGTGGCCGTTGAGGAAAATCAGCTCACAAGGCATGATGATGAGTCCCTTTGCCGGGTCGCCGTTGAAAAATTTGAAACGGTGGAACAGGAGCTGTACGAGTTTGCCCGGATAGCTGCTTGCCGGAGCGTCTGTGAACTTGCATTTGTCGTCGAAGGCGATACCGGCCTCGGTGGTGTTTGAGATTACAAACCTTATCTCGGGCTGCTCAGCCAGTGCCATGAATGCCTGGTTCTGAGTGTATGGGTTGAGTGCGCGGCTTATCACGTCGATACGCTCAAGTGTGTTTACGGCCTCTCCGTTCTGCCGTCCCTGCAGGTTTACGTGGTATAGGCAGTCCTGTCCGTTGAGCCAGTCAACCATACCTCTCTCTATAGGCTGTACGACAACTACAGAACCGTTGAAGTCGGTTTTCTGATTCATGTTCCAGATAATCCAGTCAACGAATGCGCGGAGGAAGTTTCCCTCGCCGAATTGGATAATTCTCTCAGGCATTACGCTCTTTGGCGCAGTGCGCTTGTTAAGTGCTTTTAGCTCTTTCATGATTTGTTTTGATTGATCGTTTATTTTACTGCATGCAAAGATAGTAAAAAACTTTTGTGGTTGTTCAAATAAATGGCAAAAAAAGTTCGTAAAGGTTTGCGTTTATGGTTTTAATCGCTTGTTTTTACAAACTAATTTGAGGTTTTAATGTTTTGGAGGATAAGATTGTATGCAGAGATTGCATGTTTTCCTTAAAATCTCACAACATTACCCCCTAAAACCTAATAACCTTAAAATTTGTTTGTAATGGAAGAGTTGTGGTTTTCTTATTTGGATAACATTCTTTGGCTGTAAGTTTTGTAAGTTTTCTAAAATAAAATTATAAAGAACTGTAAATAAGGTGGTTGACAAAATTTAACACAAGAAAAGTTTGCTAAAATAAAAATTATATTGTTTATTTGGTTAACTTTGCAGTGCTGTTGGTGAGATAATGTTGTCTCTCACCTTTGTAGGTAATTTAAAATCAATTTAATATATTGTGCAGATATGATACAGACAGTTGTGAAGCGCGACGGAAGAGTTGTGGGCTTTAACGAGCAGAAAATTATGGGTGCAATCAGAAAGGCTATGATGCACACAGACAAGGGTGAGGATGCGCAGCTTTTGCAGCAGATAACCGACCATATCGCCTTCCGTGGAAAGTCACAGATGACGGTTGAGGATATTCAGGATGCCGTAGAGGTGGAGCTGATGAAGAGTAAGCGCAAGGATGTGGCACAGAGATACATTCAGTACCGCAACCAGCGTAGCATAGCACGCAAGGCTAAGACTCGTGCGGTTTTTCTTGATATTGTCAATATTAAGAATAATGACATTTACCCGTGAAAATGCAAATATGAATGCCGATACTCCTGCCGCATGATGATGAAGTTTGCCTCTGAGACTACAAAGCCTTTTGTTGACGACTATCTGCTGAGCGAGGAGGTTAGGGAGGCCGTAAAACACAATTATCTGCATATTCACGACAAGGACTATTATCCTACAAAATCGCTCACATGCTGTCAGCATCCTCTTGACAGTATTCTCGACTACGGCTTTACTGCAGGCCACGGCTCGTCGCGTCCGGCAAAACGCATAGAGACGGCGGCTGTGTTGGCTTGCATATCGCTTGAGACGGCACAAAACGAGATGCACGGCGGACAGGCAATTCCTGCTTTCGACTTTTATCTTGCCCCGTACGTGCGCTCAAGCTATATTGAGGAGGTTAAGTCGCTCGAAAAACTCTGTGGGCAGGATTTGAGCCGGCTTTATAATGTGAAAATTGATGATTATACGGTTCGTCCTCTCGATGGTCTGGAGGGTGACAGCCGTTGGATGCAGCATGCCATAAACCAGACCACGGCAAGGGTACACCAGTCTATGGAGGCTTTCATCCACAACATGAATACCATACACTCGCGTGGCGGAAACCAGGTCGTGTTCTCATCGATAAACTATGGTACTGATACCTCGGCTGAGGGCCGGTGCATAATCCGTGAGTTGCTCAATTCCACATACGAGGGCGTGGGAAATGGCGAGACGGCAATATTTCCGATACAGATATGGAAAAAGAAACGTGGTGTGAACTATGAGCCGGGAGAGCCCAACTACGACTTGTATAAGTTGGCATGCAAGGTAACGGCTCGCAGATTTTTCCCTAATTTTCTTAATCTTGACGCCACTTTCAATCAAAGCGGAGAATGGAAGGCCGACGACCCTAAGCGTTATCTTCACGAGGTGGCAACAATGGGATGCCGTACGCGGGTTTTTGAAAACCGTTTCGGAGAGAAGACATCTGTAGGCCGTGGCAATTTGTCGTTCTCTACAGTAAATATTGTGAAGCTTGCCATAGAGTGCATGAGCGTTGAGGACACCAATGAACGTATAAATCTTTTCTTTGCAAAGCTCGACAATATGCTTGAGCTTACCGCCCGTCAGCTCGACGACCGTTTTCAGTTCCAGAAAACGGCATACGCCAAACAGTTCCCGTTGCTGATGTCGAAACTGTGGCTTGGGTGCGGCTCGCTTGCTCCAACAGACAGTATAGAGCCTGTGATAAATCAGGGTACGCTCGGCATTGGTTTTATCGGACTTGCCGAATGCTTGAAAGCACTTGTGGGCAAGCATCATGGCGAAAGCGACGAGGCTCAGAAGCTCGGACTCAAAATAATGGAGTATATGCGTGACAGATGCAACGATTTCTCTGACAGATACCACCACAACTATAGTGTTTTGGCAACACCCGCCGAGGGACTCAGCGGACGCTTCACGAAAGGTGACAGAAGGGAGTTTGGGGCGATAGAGGGTGTGACAGACCGTGACTACTATACAAACTCAAACCACGTGCCTGTTTATTACCACTGCTCCGCACGCCACAAGGCTGAGATTGAGGCTCCATACCACGAGCTTACACGTGGCGGACATATTTTCTATGTTGAGATTGACGGTGACGCCACGCATAATCCGGAGGTTATTGAGCGCATAGTTGACATGATGGACTATTACAACATGGGCTACGGCTCTGTTAACCACAACCGCAACCGCTGTATGGACTGCGGATATGAGAATGCTGATCCGCAAATGAGCGAGTGTCCTAAATGTGGAAGTGAAAATATAGACCGCCTGCAGCGCATTACCGGCTATCTCGTAGGAACAACCGACAGATGGAACCATGCAAAACTGGCGGAGCTGAATGACCGTGTAACTCATGTTGAGGGCAATAAGAGTCTGTAAGGACTCTGTAGGGCCGCTACACGTAGCAACTGCAAGCAATTAGGCATTTATAATATGATACGGGTTTTAGATATCGTTGAAGACACCATGGTGGACGGTCCGGGCTTGCGCACGACGGTTTATTGCGCAGGCTGCCGTCACCGTTGTTCCGGCTGTCACAATCCTCAATCGTGGGATTTCAATGCGGGACGTGATATGTCGACTGACGAGATTATGAAAGTAATTCTTGCCGACCCTTTTGCCGATGTCACGTTCAGCGGCGGTGACCCTATGTACCAGCCGGAGGGCTTCGCAGAGCTGGCAAAAGCCATAAAGTCGAAAACAAATAAGACGATATGGTGCTATACGGGGTTCAGCTTTGAGCAAATTATGAGTGATTCTCGTCTGCAGCCGTTGTTGCTGCAGCTTGACGTTGTTGTTGACGGTCCTTACAAAAAAGAGTTGCGTGACACGGACTTGCGTTTCCGGGGCAGCAGTAACCAAAGGATTATTGACGTAAGACGGTCGCTGGAAGAGAAAAGGGGTGTAGAATGGAGTGAAGAGTGAAGAACGAAGAGTGAAGAACGAAGAGTGAAGAACGAAGAGTGAAGAACGAAGAATGAAGAACGAAGAGTGAAGAATCCATTTACCTTTCTCGGATATTTGATCCCTAACTCTTTGTTCTTCACTCTTCGTTCTTCACTCTTCACTGAAATTAATAGCTTCTTGCTATGATGACTCTATACTTGGCAGGCTTGCCGCTGACCATGTCGACACCCGGTGTCTGCTCGTAGGCGAACGGTACGCAGCGGATGGTTGCCTGAGTCTCTTCCTTAATCTTAGCCTCGGTCTCCTCGGTGCCGTCCCAGTGGCAGAGGAAGAAGCCTCCGTCCTTAACTTTCTCTTTGAACTCCTCGTAGTTCTCGCATTCGTAAACATGCTCGTCACGATATTTGCGTGCTTTCTCGAAAATGTTTTTCTGCATGTCGTCAAGCAACTGTTTTACATATTCCACAATGCCTTCTACAGGGCGAGTCTCCTTTTCAAGAGTGTCACGGCGCATAACCTCGATGGTTCCCTCCTCAAGGTCGCGGCCGCCCATAACGAGGCGTACAGGCACACCTTTGAGTTCGTAGTCGGCAAACTTGAAGCCCGGGCGCTTGTTGTCGGCGTCGTCGAACTTAACGCTTATTCCCTGTGCCCTCAAT
>CABSIA010000022.1 GCA_902477645.1 uncultured Prevotella sp.
CACGGACATGGCCCCGGCTGCTGGGCACCGCTGCTTGTGCGCAAAATCCACTCCATGGCAAGCCTGCAGAGGCGAATCCGCACGGTTCTGACAAAATACGACTACAACACCTGTAACCTCGCAGCGAGCTACACCGACGGATACAAAAAGATTTTGCCAAAGTATATCATCGACGAATATTGCCCATATACCTTTGAGGGACACACCGTCATGGGCATAAAAAACTACGACCCGTATCTGAAATGCATGTACGGCGACTACATGACAATACCGCCAGTGGAGAAGCGCATACAGCACAATTTCGACTATCTCGACCTGAACACACCATACCGGGAGTTTAAAGAGGAAAAATAAGACAAACAACTACATTACCAAATCTTTACATTATGATTAAAAAATTTATTCTGATGGCGCTACTTGGCACTGGCATAGCTTTTACTGCGACAGCCGACAGCCATGCCAACAACAAGAAAGCGAAAACAGAAAAGAAAGCCGCAACCAATGTTGTCTCAAGCCTATGCAACGGCATGGATGTGACAATAGAATTCTATTCTCCATCCATTGTAAGGGTTACAAAAAATGCCGCCGGCAACACAATAGCCAAAAAAAGCTATGCGGTGACAATGACTCCAGAGAGAGACATTGACATAAAAACAGAAACTACCGCCAACAGCATTTCTGCCGCATCAAAATTTATCAAGGCAGTAATGAATACCGCTACAGGTGAGATAACTTTCTCAAAAGCCAATGGTGAGGTACTTGTCAAAGACACAAAAACAATTATAACTCCACGCACCGACGAGGCCAACAAGGGAACATACCGTGTTGCCCAAAACTTCATGCTCGACAGCGACGAGGCTATTTATGGTCTCGGACAGCTCCGTGACACACACATGAGCCAACGCGGACGCAAAGTAGAGATTTGGAACCACAACACCTACATATCCATGCCATACATCACGAGCGAGAAAGGATACGGAATATATTGGGACAATGCCGGAAAGACTTATTTCGAGGACTCAGAAAGCGGAACCTCATTCATAAGTGAGGTGGGGGTAGCGGCTGACTACTACCTGATGTACGAGGACGGCACTCAAGACGGTGTGATAGCAGCCATACGCAACCTTACAGGACAGGCAACAATGTTCCCACTATGGACTATGGGCTACTGGCAATGCCGCGAGCGATACAAGACAAGCGACGAGCTGGCTGGAGTGCTCGACAAATTCCGTGAGCTTGAGATACCCGTCGACGGTATCATACAGGACTGGCAATATTGGGGATGCGACTCCAACTGGAACGCCATGAAATTCATGAATCCGTACTACATCAATAAAGTCAATGACCCCGCATGGACAAAATATCTGCCCGAAGACCTTAAAAAACTGAAGGCGCAGGCTGAGCCACGGCTGAAAAGCCCTGAGGAAATGGTAAAGTATGTACACGACAACAACGCACACCTCATGATAAGCATTTGGGCCAATTTCGGACCTTGGACCAAACAGCACAAGGAACTCAAGAAAATCAACGCACTGCTGCCTTTCGACACCTGGCCGCGGAACCGAGGCGTAATGCCATACGACGTTTTCAACCCCAAAGCAAGAGACATTTACTGGAAACATCTCACACATCTATACAACATGGATATCGACGCATGGTGGACAGACTCTACAGAGCCCGACCACTTTGAGCACGAGGGTGACGAGAACTATCAGACTTTCGACGGCTCATGGCTCAGCGTGAAGAACGCTTTCCCTCTGCTTCACAACAAGTCAATATACGAACATCAGCGCAGCATGAAGAACAACACGAAGCGGCTGTTCCAGATGACCCGCAGCGGCTCGTTCGGCATTCAGCATTATGGAACCTTGTCGTGGAGCGGTGACATAAATGCCAGTTGGAATGAGATGAAAAACCAGATACCATCGGGTCTTAACTACTCTCTGTGCGGCATACCGTTCTGGAATACCGACATAGGCGGATTCTTCTACTGGGACTACCGCAACGACCCGAAAAACCCGGCCCTTCAAGAACTGCACACCCGATGGATGCAATGGGGAACATTCATGCCGCTGATGCGCAATCACAGCTCATCACCAATGACAAGTGAAGTGTATTTCTTCGGCAAAAAAGGCGACTGGTGCTACGACGCCATGGTGAATGCCATAAAGCTCCGATACCGGCTGTTGCCTTACATATACAGCATGGCGGCCGACTGCGTGCAGCGCAGCGGAACCATGATGCGCGCACTCGTTATGGACTTCAGTTCAGACAAAAGGGCATCACGGCTCAACGATGAGTATATGTTTGGGCGAAACCTGCTCGTAAAACCTGTCACAGACCCTCTATACACATGGAGGGACAACCACAAAAACGGACATGAGATATACCCCGAAACCGCCAAGGCTGCGGCTCCTGTGAAGGTTTATCTGCCAAAGGGTACTAAATGGTTCGATTTTTGGGACAACACCATGTACGATGGCGGACAGGAAATTCTCAGACCTTGCCCCATCAGCATAATGCCTGTTTTCGTAAAGGCCGGCACCATAATGCCTTTCGGACCCGATGTGCAGTACAGCAACCAGAAACCATGGGACAATATCGAGATTAGGGTTTACCCCGGCGCCGACGGCAAATTCGTGCTGTATGAGGACGAGGGCGACAACTACAATTACGAGAAGGGACAGTTCTCTGAGATTACATTCACCTACAACGACGCAACCCGCCAGCTCAGCGTCAGCGACCGCAAAGGCTCTTTCAAGGGTATGTTGGAAACAAGAAAATTCAATATAACGCTTGTAGGAAAAGACTGCGCACCCGGCAATGAGCCAGCCAAAAACGGAACAACGGTAGAATACTCAGGAAAAGCCGTTTCCGTAAAACTGTAGAAAACCATCATAATTCTTTTTTATTTTCGGTGAGAATTTATAGAACCCACCTTCAGCATCATTAAAAACCCACGCTAAAAATACAACAGGGCACAATTGGCAATGAAGCCGCTTGCGATAGCCAACGCAAGCGGCTTCATTGCCAATTGCAAGCGGTCGCGTTTTTTTGCGGTATATGAAACCGTTTTTTAGATTTAAATTCAGAATAGAAAATTTTGCCACAGGACAGGTGAAGAAACTCACAAAACAGAAAAAAAGTGGGTTTTATACAGAAATATCGGCTAAAAACATTAACTTTGCAAAAGATAGGCTGCACTCGGCAATACTCAAATAAATTTGGCATTGCTCCCGTTTGCACTATCTTTGCAGACAGCATCGAAATATAAATATGTATAAATAACAAGATATGGAATACAATTTCAGAGAAATCGAGAAGAAATGGCAACAGAAATGGGTCGCTGACAAGACCTATAGGGTTGTGGAGGACAAGGACAAAAAGAAATTTTATGTGCTCAATATGTTCCCCTATCCGTCGGGAGCCGGACTGCATGTAGGCCACCCGCTGGGATATATAGCGAGCGATATTTATGCCAGATACAAGCGCCTGCAGGGTTTCAACGTGCTGAACCCTATGGGCTACGACGCATACGGACTGCCGGCTGAGCAGTACGCCATTCAGACAGGACAGCATCCGGAGAAAACAACTGTCACAAACATAAACCGCTACCGTGAGCAGCTGGACAAAATTGGATTCTCGTTTGACTGGGACCGCGAGGTGCGCACATGCGACCCTGGATATTACAAATGGACGCAGTGGGCTTTCCAGAAAATGTTCAACTCTTATTACTGCACATCGTGCCAGAAAGCAAAACCAATAGAAAACCTTATAAAGTATTTCAGCGAGAACGGCTCAAAGAATTTGCATGTCGCCCAGAGCGAGGAACTCGACTTCACTGCCGCAGAATGGAATGCCATGAGCGAGAAGAAACAGCAGCAAATTCTGATGAACTACCGCATAGCCTATATGGGCGAGACAATGGTAAACTGGTGTCCGGGACTGGGCACAGTGCTTGCCAACGACGAGGTTGTCGACGGTGTGAGCGAGCGTGGCGGTTTCCCTGTAGTCCAGAAAAAAATGAAGCAGTGGTGTCTGCGTGTGTCAGCATACGCACAGCGCCTGCTCGACGGTCTGGAGACTGTAGACTGGACAGACTCTATAAAAGAGACACAACGCAACTGGATAGGCCGCTCAGAGGGAACTGAGATGCAGTTCAAAATTGCGGGAACCGACGAGAGTTTCACCATTTTCACTACCCGTGCAGACACCATTTTCGGTGTCACCTTCATGGTGCTTGCCCCTGAGAGCGAGCTTGTTCAGCAGTTGACAACGGCAGAGCAGAAAGCCGAGGTCGACGAATATCTCGCATACGTCAAGAAGCGCACGGAGCTTGACCGCATGAGCGACAGGAAAGTAACCGGTGTGTTCTCCGGCTCATACGCCGTAAATCCTTTTACAGGCGACAAAATTCCTGTTTGGATTTCAGAATATGTGCTTGCCGGATATGGCACAGGCGCAATTATGGCCGTACCAGCCCACGACTCCCGTGACTATGCGTTTGCCAAACATTTCAACTTGCCGATAATTCCATTGATTGAGGGTGCAGACGTAAGCGAGGAGAGTTTCGACGCAAAAGAGGGCACAGTAATCAACAGTCCGGCCCCCTCCAACTCCCCCAAGGGGGAGGGCAACTCTTCATTCTCGTTGAACGGTCTTAGCGTAAAGGAGGCTATCGCCGCAACAAAGAAGTTTGTCACCGAGCACAACCTCGGACGCGTGAAGGTGAACTCCCGCCTGCGTGACGCTATATTCTCACGCCAGCGCTATTGGGGCGAGCCGTTCCCTGTTTACTATAAGGACGGCATGCCTTACATGATACCAGAGGAGTGCCTGCCGCTTGAGTTGCCAGAGATCGACAAATACGAGCCAACCGAGACAGGTGAGCCTCCATTGGGACGGGCAAAAATCTGGGCTTGGGACACAAAGGAAAACAAAGTTGTTGACAAGCAGCTTGTAGACAACGAGACCATTTTCCCGCTCGAACTTTTCACCATGCCTGGATTTGCAGGCTCGTCGGCTTACTACCTGCGCTATATGGATCCGAAGGACAATGATGCTCTTGTGGCAAAAGACATCGACGGCTATTGGCAAAACGTAGACCTCTATGTTGGCGGAACTGAGCATGCCACAGGACACCTTATCTACTCACGTTTTTGGAACAAATTCCTCTTCGACTACGGAGTCAGCTGCAAGGAAGAGCCATTCCAGAAACTCGTAAATCAGGGAATGATACAGGGCCGCTCAAACTTTGTTTACAGAATAGCGGCCCCCTCTAACTCCCCCGAGGGGGAGAACTCTGACGGAGTAAACAAGGATGCTTCATCCCCCCTTGGGGGAAACGTGGGGGGCCACCCAACCTTCGTTTCTCTTAACTTGAAGGACCAGTACGACGTGACCCCAATCCACGTAGACGTAAACATCGTACAGAACGACGTTCTCGACATTGAGGCTTTCAAGGCATGGCGGCCAGAATACAACAATGCGGAACTAATACTCGAAGACGGCAAATACATCTGCGGATGGGCTGTTGAGAAGATGTCGAAATCTATGTTCAACGTTGTAAATCCCGACATGATTGTTGAGAAATACGGTGCCGACACATTGCGTCTCTACGAGATGTTTCTCGGCCCTGTAGAGCAGTCTAAGCCTTGGGACACCAACGGTATCGACGGCTGTCACCGCTTCCTGAAGAAATTCTGGGGACTCTACTTCGGCAGAGCTGAGGGCGAGATTCTTGTCAACGGCGACGAGCCTTCGAAAGAGAGCCTGAAAAGTCTTCACAAGCTCATCAAAAAGGTGACGCAGGACATCGAGAATTTCTCTTACAACACATCCATCTCGGCATTTATGATTGCCGTCAGCGAGCTGTCGCAGCAAAAATGTCACAGCCGCGAGATTTTGAAGCCGCTGGCTGTTCTGCTGGCTCCGTTCGCACCTCATATAGCCGAGGAGCTTTGGGAGACACTGGGCGGCGAGGGCAGCGTTTGCGACGCCCAATGGCCAGTCTGCAACGAGAGCTATCTCGTGGAGAGCGAGATGCAGCTCACCATAAGCTTCAACGGTAAGGCACGCTACCAGATGACATTCCCTGCCGACACCACCAACGACGACATACAGAAAACTGTGCTTGCCGACGAGAAAGCGGCAAAATATATTGACGGAAAGCAGGTTATGAAGGTAATCGTCGTACCAAAGAAAATTGTAAATATAGTTATAAAATAATTATGAATGATTAAGCAAGAGATTATATACGAAGTAAAGGACTACCTCTACATCACGTTAGGTCTGCTTCTTTACACTTTCGGATTTACAGTGTTCCTGTTGCCCTACGAGATAGTGACGGGAGGAATTGCGGGTATAGGTGCCATAATTTTCTACAGCACCGGATTTCCCGTGCAGTACACATTCTTTTTAATAAATGCAGCACTCATCATCCTTGCGCTGAAAACGTTAGGATGGAAATTCCTCACAAAGACTATCTATGCCACTTTTGCGCTTACCTTCATGCTTGAGATGGCGCAAAAGATTATCATACAGCCAGATGGAACATTCTATAAGCTGCTTGGAGAGAACAACGACTTCATGTCGCTGGTCATAGGATGTATCATAACAGGAACAGCTCTTGCAACAGTCTTTCTTCACAATGGCAGTACCGGCGGCACCGACATAGTTGCCGCCGTACTGAACAAGTTTCATAACATATCGCTTGGAAGGGCATTGATTATCGTCGACTTCTGCATCATCGGGAGCTGTCTTTTCATCGACCAGTTCGGAACTCTCGATGTCAGATTTGGCAAAGTGGTGTTCGGTTTGTGCACAATGCTCATAGAATGTCTGATGCTCGACTATGTGATGTATTGGCAGAGACAGTCGGTGCAGTTCATGATTTTTTCAAAAAAATATCAGGAAATAGCATACGCCATAAGTTGCAAGACAGACCATACCCTGACCATACTCGACGGACATGGCTTCTGGACAGGAAAGCCCACAAAGGTGATATGTCTGCTGGCTAAAAAAAGCGAGAGCGTGCTTATTTTCCGTCTGATAAAACAAATTGACCCCAACGCATTTGTGAGCCAAAGCTCGGTAATAGGCGTGTATGGCGAAGGCTTCGACGAGATGAAAGTAAAGATAAAAACCGAACCGGCAGAAAAACAATAAATCCAAAATGAAAATAATATTAGCAACCAACAACGAGCACAAAATCTCGGAGATAAAGAATATTCTCGGCGAAGGTTTTGATGTTCTGTCGCTGAAAGAGGTAGGCATTGATACCGATATAGAGGAAAACGGACAAACACTGCAGGAAAACTCATATATAAAAGCAGCTTTTGTTGCCGACAGCCTCGAAAAGTCCGGTTATCCGCAACCTTTCACTGTCGCTGCCGACGATACAGGACTGGAGGTCGAGGCACTGAACGGCGCACCGGGAGTACACAGCGCGCGGTATGCCGAGGGTACCGACCACAACAGCGAGGCAAATATGGCGAAACTTCTCCATGAGTTGGAGGAAAAAGAAAACCGCAAGGCTTGTTTCCGCACCGTCATCAGTCTCATAGAATCTGCCGAGCCAACGGAGGAACAGGAGGCCATATTTTTCGAGGGTAGGGTAGATGGCACTATCCTGACAGAGAAACATGGCAGCGAGGGGTTCGGCTATGACCCGGTTTTTCAGCCTGACGGCTACGACAAGTCGTTTGCAGAGTTAGGTCTGGAAATAAAAAATAAAATATCACACAGGGCAAGAGCCATTGAGAAACTTGCCGCATTTCTGAAAAATGAAAAATAGCATATCGGTCCTGATACCATGCTATAACTGCAGATGCAGGGAACTCGTCAGCTCCCTGCACTTTCTCTTGGAAAAAGAAAAGAATGCAGACAGCACATTCCGTTACGAGGTTATTGTCGCCGATGACGGAAGTACTTGTCACGACATCATAAATTACAACAAATCTATCAATGAACTGCCCGATTGCAGATATATAACGAGAGGCTGCAATGTCGGCAGGGCCGCAATCCGTAACTTCCTTGCAAAAAAGGCCTCTCTTGAAAATTTTTTATTTCTTGACGGAGATATAACCATTACCGACAACTCATTTATAAGCAAATACCGGCAGACGGAGGCCGATGTTGTTGTAGGCGGTCTGACAATAGGCGGCGACAGCAGAAAACTTAACCGAAACATAAGATTTCTATATGAGAAAGCCGCTGAGAACGCACACAACGCCGACAGCAGAAAAAAGTCTGAGCACAAGGAATTCCGCACAATAAACTTCATGATCAGCAGACGGCTGGCACTGCGGTTTCCTTTCAATGAGAACTTCAAAGGCTATGGATATGAGGATGTTCTGATGGGAAAAGAACTAAGCGGGAACAACATCCGTATAGAGCATATAGACAATCCTGTTGTTCTTGACGACTACGAGGACAACGAGACATTCGTAGCCAAAACTGAAGAGGCTATGCGCACACTGAAAGAGTTTGAGAACGAGCTGCAAGGCTATTCCACACTTCTTACCTATTACGGAAAAATTAAGAAATGGCATCTTGCAACATGTGTGAGAATGATACACAGCATCTTCGGCAAGAGCATAAGAAAGAACCTTGCAGGCAATAATCCGCAACTTTTTCTGTTTAATTTATATAAACTAATATATTTCACATCGTTATCATGATTTTAAGAACCATAATATCGGCACTGCTTCTCACATTATCGCTTTTTGCGACAGCCGGCGGAGTTGGCACATGGCGCAACTATCTTGCTTACAGCAACATAACAGAAATAGAGCAAGGCAGCGGCAACATAATTTTTGTATTGGCATCAAACGGACTCTACTCATATAACACCAAAGACCAGAGCCTGCAGACTTTCGACAAGGTGAATGCCCTGTCGGACTGCACAATATCGCACATAAAATGGAATCAATACGCCAAACGCCTCGTCATTGTCTATGATAATGAGAATATCGACATTATGGATATCAACGGCAATGTTGTCAACATTCCTGACTATTACTCAAAATCGATGATAGAGGACAAGACTGTAAATGATATATATATATATGGCAAACACGCATTGCTTTCCACCGGTTTCGGCATTGTGGATGTCAATGTCGAAAACTGTGAGATAAGTAACACCTACAATATCGGAATAAGCGTTAACTACTGCTATGTGGAAAACAACACTCTCTTTGCAGCATCAAGATGGAGTGGCACATATGCATGCAGCATGAGCAACAACATGATTGACAAAAACAACTGGAAACGCATTGGAGGCTACACATCAAAAAATAATGCCATAGCCCCGGAACTGCTTGCCATAGCACAGACGCTGAACCCAGGAGGACCTAAAAGTAATAGTTTCGGCAGCATGAAGTTTAAACATGGCAGACTATACACATGCAGCGACAATGCTATAGATAGAACTCCAGGATGTGTGCAGATACTCGACGGAAACGAATGGATTATTTATCCGGACAATATGAAGGAGCTTACCGGCATTCCATGCTATGACCTTAATTCCATTGCTGTAGACGACAATGACAAAGACCATGTAGTGGCAGGAGGACGAACTGGCATGTATGAGTTCTTAAACGGCAACTTAGAAAAACATTATACCGAAGGAAACAGCCCTTTAGTAATAGCCACTTTAATTGACGAGACTGACCCTGATAAGATGCAATATGTCAAGACTGAAGGTGTGGAATTTGATAAAGAAGGCAATATATGGACTATGAACAGTATCAGTGATAAAAATATAATACTGAAACTGTCGAAAGGCAAAGAATGGACAACATGGAAACCTAAGGAACTGATGCTTAACGACAACTACTCATTAGAAAACCTTACAGGGCTGTTTTTCGACAGCCGCAACCTGCTATGGTTTGTCAATGACTACTTCCGCATCCCATCTGTCCATTGTTTTCAGCCCTCAACAGGCGGTATAAATTCTTTCAAAACATTCGTTAATCAAGACGGTACAACTATAACGATAACCTACGTGCGATGTGTCACAGAAGACAAAAACGGAGATATGTGGATCGGAACTAATATGGGACCGTTCTTGCTCGAACAGAATAAAATATCTGAGACAAATCCACTGTTCACGCAAGTTAAAGTACCACGCAACGACGGTACCAACTTTGCCGACTATCTTCTCTCAGGAGTAGATATATCTTGTATTCTCATTGACGGTGGTAACCGTAAATGGTTCGGAACCTACGGCAACGGAGTTTACCTGATAAGCAATGACAACATACAGCAGTTAGAGCATTTCACCATCGAAAACAGCAAACTGCTCTCCAACAATATCATTTCTATTGCTACAAACGACGTCACCGGCGAGGTTTTCTTTGGCACCGATAAGGGACTTTGCTCTTATATGAGCGATGCCACAAAACCTGCCGAGACAATGGATAAAGACAAAGTATACGCCTACCCAAATCCTGTAAGACCAGATTACAAAGGACTTATAACCATTGTTGGACTAACAATAAATGCCGACATAAAAATTGTTACATCGAGTGGTGCTCTTGTCACAGAAGGCAGAAGCAATGGCGGCTCTTTCACTTGGGACGGCAACGATCTCAGCGGCAAGCGTGTGGCATCCGGCATATACATGGTTGAGACAGCAACTGAGAATGGAGAAAAAGGTACGGTATGCAAGATTGCCATAGTTAACTAAAAACTATTTTTTTCCTTTACAAGTGTTTTGAAAAGGAAAAGTATATATGCAACCAAAGACACATAAAACATACGCCACACAAACCAGCAATGTACAATGGTATGGTTTCTGATAACAAGAAACCATACTACAGGCATTGACGCTATAAGCAGTAGATATGCATTAGCTTTGAACTTTTGAGCTTTCTTCAAATAGACCACAGCGTTGAACAGAATAAATACTACAACAATAAATACAAATACCAAGAACAGACTGGTATTACTATATAAAATTCTTAACAATCCTGTCAATGACATATCCACTCCATTGAATGTATCAGAAGAGGCACGGCCAATAACCGAGTTTACAGCATCTGTTATATTATATCCTATAATGAAATAAGCTATAATCCATTTGCTAACCCAAACAGATGAATATCCTATAAACCATAATAATGAATATTTAAAAAGACTTTTGTATTTATTATTTGAAGGTTTTTCTACGTATGAGAGACAAATAACAAGAGGCAAGCCCAATGTAACCAATGGAGTGGTGAGGAAATCAAAAAAGCCTGTAAGACATCCTATGACTGTAAAAATATATGGCAAAGCCTTATTTTTACATAACAACAGGGCTATTGAGGCCATAAAAGATATATAAAAAGTTGTGGAAAACTGCATTGATAAAGGTACAACCCAAAAATTTATGAGCAAAATAGATAACAAGAATGTATAAAGCATTTTACGGTCACACTTCTTATACAAAAGCACACACACAGACAATATCAATATGGTAAAACACATGTAATTCAATACTCTTATATTTCCATAGTCCATAACTGTGAGAAGAGGTTTTAAAAACACCAGATATCCATGCCAATACCTTTCATAATCAACACTTTGCAAATTACAGTCATCGTTTGAGGCTATGCAACGTGCAGCGTATGTAACAGTTGAAAGATCATCGTCTGCGATGTGATAAGTAGCCTTCATTGATGATTTCACAGGGGTGTCAGAATCTGATCCAACAGCAATGTTCATCATCAATGCATCTGTGAAATTATCTAACCGGAAAATAAAAACATTGCCTATTTTCTTTTTCAATCCCTCACTATCTATGATATTCATAGACTTCACAGTGTTGTCATATATTTTTTCTGAAGGTATGGTATTCACCATAACCAATAATGAAAAAAATAAAGCTATCATTACTGTTATAAGTGCAGATATTCTCATTATGCTATTCAGTTGACTCATTGATGCTATTTGCTTGTTTCTTTATTTAATAATAAACCTATAATAATGTACAATGGCAAAGGTACGAATAAAAATCGGACTTTTCTTTTTACTACAATAGAATTATTCAGTTTTTTTTATTTATCTTTGCACTATAAACTATAACAATACTATGGAACGAATAGCTGTTTTAATACCTTGCTATAACGAAAGCAAGACAATTGCCAAAGTCATTCATGACTATAAAGAGGTTTTGCCCTATGCGGATATTTACGTCTATGACAACAATTCCACAGACGGCACCGACCATATAGCAAAAGAAGCCGGAGCCATAGTTAAATACGAATACAGGCAGGGAAAAGGCAACGTGATAAGAAGCATGTTCAGAGACATTGACGCAGACTGCTACCTGATGATTGACGGCGATGACACTTATCCGTCTGATAATGCCACGGAAATGTGCAGCCTTGTTATTGAGAAAGGTGTCGACATGGTTATTGGCGACAGGCTGTCGGCAACATATTTTCAGGAGAACAAACGTCCTTTCCATAACTTTGGAAACATATTGGTACGCTCATTGATAAACTGGATTTTCAAGAATGAAGTGAAAGACATAATGACCGGATATAGAGCTTTCAGTAAGCGATTTGTAAAGAACTTTCCCATTCTTTCAAAAGGTTTTGAGATAGAGACAGAAATGACCATACATGCATTGGACAAGAATTTTCTTATACAGGAACTGCCTATAACATACAGAGACAGACCCGACGGCAGCGTATCGAAACTGAACACTTACAGCGATGGCATTAAAGTGATAGGCACAGTATTGCGTCTTTTCCGCGACTATAAGCCTTTGACTTTCTTCAACATCATAAGTTTCTTGCTGTTGGTTTTATCTGTTGGGTTATTTATCCCTGTATTTCTGGTATATCTGCATACAGGTCTTGTACCACGCTATCCTACACTTATTGTCAGTGGATTTATCTTCATTACATCTATTCTTACATTCTTCTGCGGCGTAATACTTGAGGTAGTATCACAAAAACACAGACAACTTTATGAGCTGTTGCTAAATAAACATTAATAAAAGAGTCTTTGTGTATAACAAAAACATTATGGAAAAGCAAAAAGAGCGTATTCACTGGATAGACTTGCTGAAAGGCATCTGCATGATGGCAATTCTGCTGTTTCATACAGAAATTTATTACAATGACGGAACAGAAATCATAAACTACAATCTGTATGTCTGTAATGCTCTTGTCATATTCTTTTTCCTATCAGGTTATCATTTCTATCAACCAGACATAAATGACAGCAAGGCAAGAAAACGCATATTTACGAAAAAACTAAAAAGCATAGCACGTGGAATTGTGCTGCCATACTTTATATTCACCTCCATAATAGCATTGCCGAAAGCCATAGCACACAATACAGACACAGAATTTACAAGCATTGCATTAAAAATAATAAGTGGCAATGCATCATGGTTCGTAGCCGCACTTGCTGTTGCCGAGCTACTGTTTTCCACACTCTTATACACATGTAAGTGGAAAAACTCCGTGTTGTGTCCGTCAGCCGTTCTTATGCTTGCACTTTCCCTATTGTTGTCAACAACAGAAATAAAATTCTGGTGGCAAACAGACATCGCTTGTATGGCGTTCTTTTACTTGTATTTAGGTTTCCTGTACCACCAAAAAGAAGAGGTTCTCAACCGTTTCAACAGCATATACTATACATTTTCTTTATTCTTTATACTTTTAATATTAAAAATATATATAATATACAATGGCATATCGATGATTATATATCCTATCATCGTAAGCAATATACCCGTCTTTTTGGCAGACAGTATCGTCTCTATATTACTAATGACAAACATTGCCAAACTGTTGCCAAAAAACAGAATTATAGAGTGGACTGGAGCACATTCACTGGTTTATTATTTCTTCTGCGGAGGTGTGCCTTTTACTATATCTACGGTATTCGAAAAAACAGGCTTTCCATACAATGGAGACTATTACAGAGTAATATTAGCCTTTTTAATTGTCTATGCCGCAACATCTCTTATAGCATGGACAGTTTACCGCTATCTGCCTTTTACGACAGGAAAAAACAGATTGAGTAAACCTGATAATAAAACTTTAATATAAAACAACAACACATACAGTTGCGTAAGAATACTCTTATATATATGTAGGCGATAAGGTTATTAATCTTATGGGCAACAGATTAATAACCTTACAGCGATAAGATTAATAATCTTATTGCCTACGCAACCGCATGCGTTTTAAAATATATTTGGTTGCATTGGAGATTTTTATGAGAAAAAACACTACTCTTTTCTTAAACTGCAGATATATTCATACAGCTTTCTATAGAATGAATGGCGTGAGAGTGTTTTGCTGTCGCCTATTATAATGAGTTTTGAGCGGGCACGTGTCATTGCCACATTCATACGCCTCAGGTCGCTGAGAAAACCTATTTGTCCATCGGAATTGCTGCGTACGAGAGAAACAATTATTATGTCGCGCTCCTGACCTTGAAAACCGTCAACGGTATTTACAGAAAGCAGATGGCAGAAAGGCTTAAGCAGAGACTCTTTCTTTATAAGATGGCGAAGATACTGCACCTGCGCGCGATATGGAGATATTATGCCTATATCTATCCGTTCGTCGAGCATTCTCGCTTTTCCTATTTTTTCAATATATCCGTTAAGGATATCCATTACCTGACGTGCCTCTACTTTGTTTATTCTGCCGAACGTCTCACCTACAAAAATCTCACCTTGTTCCTCGTCCTCTATAGCCTCGTTGTCAATCCATTCTATTGGTATCTCATAGTCGAGAATACCACGGTTTGCCGTTAAAGGCGCAGCCTTTACCTTACCTTCATAAAACCATTGGCTTGAAAACTCCATTATGGCACGGTTCATGCGATATTGCGTATCGAGAAGCGTAACAACCTCCGGTTTTGTCTCTACAATACGCTCCATAAGTGTTTTCCCGAGTCCGCCTTTTAATGCCGCCATACTCTTAATTGTAGGCGGAAGCTGACAATGATCGCCGGCAAATATAACTCTTCCGGCTCTTCTTATCGCAATCCAGCATGCAGCCTCAAGAGCCTGGGCAGCCTCGTCGATGAAAAGAGTAGAGAAATGTTCTCCGTCGAGAATTTTGTTTGATGCGCCCACAAGTGTAGACGCTATAACACGGGCTTGTCCGAAAAGATCAGCATTTATGGATATCTCAAGCTCGGTAGCCCTGCTCCTCAGCCTGTCCATTTTCTGATGCCAATTTTCCGTACGTCCCTTTCTCTGCCCACGCAAATCGCGCATAGCCTTACGTATGGCCCACAATTGCGGATAATCGGGATGTGCCTCAAATCTGCGCTCGTATGTAAATGCAAGCATCTTGTCGTTTACACGTGTAGGATTACCTATGCGCAAAACATTAATTCCACGGTCTACAAGCTGCTCGCTTATCCAGTCGACAGCCATATTGCTCTGAGCACAAACCAAAACCTGGCTCTCACGTGCTAATGTCTCGTTGATAGCCTCTACAAGAGTTGTGGTTTTTCCTGTGCCTGGAGGTCCATGGACTATAGCCACATCTTTTGCCCTAAGCACTTCGTTTACAGCGTGTTGCTGAGTGGCATTGAGCCATGGCAAAGAAATATCGCAGAATGAGAACGTAGCGGCAGGAGTTTTTGAGGAAAATAAGTCCCGGAGATATGCCAAGCGTCCCTCCTTAGCTCTTATAACTCTATCCAGGGCATCGAGCATAACCTTGTAGCTTGTCTCATCAAACGACAATTGAACGCCCAACTGCTCAACCGGCATAAGCAGTGCGGCACTATCCTGCGACGGCACAACAACAAGCATTCTGTTGCCATCCACGTATGATACGGTAGATGATAAATTGTAATAATACGGCACTGCGTCTTTTATGGTAAAAAACATAACCGGCTTGCCATATTCAAAATTGTGCTCTGTCTCGTCGTCTGCATTTCGCAACAATTCTACAACATATTGGTTAAGCGAGTTATAAAAACCTTTCCCTGTTTTGACAGGAAACCATGCGTCGCCACGTTTAACTTTCCTTTGCAGACCAATAGTCTCGGTCTGCTTTTTGAAGGCCTCACGTTCGGCAGCGTGTTCCATTTCCAGCAGAATACGCTGCTGCATCAGCAGTTGTATAGAAGAATTGTTGTTCATGTTTGCAAAGGTAATGTTTTTTTTTCATACCTTTGCAAAATGTCGATAACAATAGAAAAACTAAAGATAGGTTACGGTCAGCAGATAGTGGCTGAAAATCTCAACGCACAGTTCAATGAGGGCGAGCTTACATGTCTGCTTGGCCCGAATGGAATAGGAAAGTCAACCTTGTTGCGCACCATGATGGCATTGCAGAAACCATTAAATGGAAATATTTTTTATAAAAAAGAATATGACGGAGAGAAAATTGACATTTCTAATATACCTCAAAATGAGATAGCAAAAATTATAAGTATAGTATTGACCGAGAAACCAGACGTTGACAATATGACTGCAGAGGAAATAGTAGGCATGGGGCGTAATCCTTACACTGGCTTTTGGGGTACATTATCGGCTGGTGATAAAAAAATTGTTGCTGAGACTATAGAGACCGTAGGAATGGCCAAATATATAAAAACTCCTATTTCCAGACTCAGCGATGGCGAGCTACAAAAAATAATGACGGCAAAGGCATTGGCACAATCCACACCCGTAATGCTTCTTGACGAGCCTACATCTTTTCTTGATTTCCAGAGCAAGGTTGAGATTATTTCACTATTGAGAAATCTTGCCCACAATATGAATAAAACTATAATACTCTCCACCCACGACCTTACGCTTGCAGAGAAAATGGCCGACAAGCTGTGGTGGATGGAGAGTACATTGGAGCCAATCAGTAAAAAATCTCTATCGGTATATCTTTCTGATGTCCTTGACGCTACGGTCGAAGGGACCTGAATGCTCAAGCTTTAGCGTACACATGGCTGCGGCAAATTTTCCAGACTCCTCATAACTTATACCTTGTGAGCGGCAATACAGATAACCAGTAGAATATGTATCGCCACAACCTGTAGCATCTACCAGTACAGATGGCTTATAGGCTGGAATCTCATAGAATTTTCCTTCGGCATATATAAGCGAGCCATAACTGCCAAGAGTTATAATAATTTCCTTCACGCCATGCTCACTTAAAGACATGGCAACAGTACGCGGATTTTTATATGATGTTATAACCTCCATCTCGTGCTCATTGAGTTTCAAAATATCCGTACACGAAAGGATATCTTCTTTATCGTTCCAGTTTATGGCATGGACACTTTCGCCACGAACCTCACGCAAATAGCCCTGAACATCTATTGATATCAATCCTTTGGTAGAAAGATACTTCACAACATTAGGCGAGAAATCATCATCGAGCAATGTGCCGAGATGAAATATCTTGGCCTCGAGGTCTTTCACCTCATCGAAAACAAACGGATCAGCCTTTGCCAATACACGCTGTGTGCGGTTGTTTGAGTTCTCACCGTACTTGTTCTCAAAATATACGGTATTCTTGCTCTCATGGCATATAACATCAATACCGGCCTGGCGCATCCTCTCAACCTCGGCCATATCTTCCTTAGCCATTTTAGTTACAAGCTGAAAAGAGGCTTTAGGCGGCAACTGGTTTATTCCCCATGCCATGTAAAAGGAAGTTCCGCCTGCCATATATACTGTATTGTGTGGAGTAACTATCTTGTCTTTTGTTATATGTCCAACGCAACAAATATCTTTCATATTCTATTATTTATTTGTTTTTCTGCAAAAGTAATAAAAATTATTTATATAAAATAGTTTTCTTTAAAATATTAGCTATTTGATATTTCACTATTCGTTCTTAACTCTTAACTTTCAATTGTTGATAACTACATGGATAACCCTGTTGATAACTTTGTTAATATCCACATGCAGCATATTCACAACAGCCGTCAATGGGATATCCACATGGTTTTAACATGCTTTTAAACAACTTTTCAACCGAAATGCACATAAAAAAGATATAAACTTAGTATCTTTGCACCGAAAGTGGATATTGTTGATAACTCTGAAAGTTGGCTGACTATCAATAAGAAGATATAAAGACAGAATGTAGAAAACAGACAACAATATGTTGATATCAAAATATGCAAATATTCAGAACAAAACTTACCAACTTATCAACGGAATATCATCATATCCATATTTTTTTCTATTTTTTAAAAAACAATAAATATAATGATATGGTGAAGAAAGAATGGCAAGATAAAGGTTTCGTTACGGAAAAGGTTGACGAGGCTCTTGATTTGAAAAAGGAGATAAAAAAGTTGTGTGAGGAGAAAAATGCAATTATTCTTGCACATTATTATACAACAGGCGATGTTCAGGATGTTGCCGATTTTGTCGGTGACTCCTTGGCACTTGCCCGTAAAGCAGCCAACACTGATGCAAAGGTTATGGTTATGTGTGGTGTACACTTCATGGCTGAGACATGCAAATTGTTGTCACCAGATAAGACTGTTCTTTGTCCCGACCTCAATGCCGGCTGCTCGCTTGCTGATTCATGCGATGCTGAAGACCTTAAGAAATATAAGGTTGAGCATCCTGGATATAAAGTTATAAGTTATGTGAACACTACGGCTGCTGTTAAGGCATTGACCGATGTTGTGGTAACAAGTGGCAATGCAAAAAAAGTGGTTGACAAACTTCCTGCTGGTGACAATTATATTTTTGGTCCCGACTATAATCTCGGAAGCTATATAAACAGCGTCACAGGGCGAAACATGCTTCTGTGGAATGGCGGATGCCATGTACACGAGCGTTTCTCCGTAGATGCCATAGCTAAATTGAAGGCTGAGCATCCTGATGCTATAATAATGGCGCATCTCGAGTGCAAGGCTCCAGTTATAGCCATGGCTGAGATTGTCGGCAGCACAGCCACCATGCTCGACTATGCCAAGGCAAACCCAACAAAAGAATACATAGTAGCTACAGAGGCAGGAATACTTCATGAGATGCAGCGCTCGTGTCCCGATGCCATATTCTATCCCGTTCCGCCAGAAATAAACGAAGGCTCTGTAGGTTGCTCATGTAATGAGTGCCAATACATGAAGCTCAACACTCTTGTCAAAATCTATAATACACTTAAATATGGCTGGCCAGAGGTAAATGTAGATCCGGATATAGCCAAAGATGCGGTGAAGCCCATACAGCGTATGCTTGAATTGAGCTGAAGAAGATAGAATTTAGACTACTATGTTATAGTCTATGTAATAAAAAAATCACCACAAAAGTATTATCTAACTTTTGTGGTGATTTTTATAAAATATATTAGTGAATATGGCTTTTTTATTACTCATCAAATAATGATGGTTCCATTATATTTCCAGAATATGGATTTCGTCCCATGTGCTGATAGGCGAGTGGTGTTGCCATTCTGCCTCGTGGGGTACGCTTTATGAAACCTTCCATTATGAGGAATGGCTCATATACCTCTTCTATGGTTCCTGCATCCTCTCCAATAGCTGTGCCAATAGTTGATACACCAACTGGACCGCCTCTGAATTTGTCAATAATAGTCAATAGAATTTTGTTGTCTGTCTCGTCAAGTCCGTATTGGTCTATGTTTAGGGCTCTCAGTGATAATTTTGCTATGTCGTGAGTTATAGTTCCGTTGCCTTTTACCTGGGCAAAGTCACGCACACGTCTTAGCAATGAATTGGCAATACGTGGCGTACCGCGTGAGCGTCGTGATATTTCCATTGCCGCCTCGTCTTCAATTGGAACTTTTAGGAGCATTGCGCTTCGCCTGATGATTTTCTGCAGCGTCTCAGGATCGTAGTATTCAAGGTGCATGTTTATGCCGAACCGTGCCCTTAAAGGAGCTGTCAGCATACCGCTCCGGGTCGTTGCGCCGACAAGTGTAAACGGATTAAGGTCTATTTGTATGCTTCGTGCCGATGGGCCTTTATCTATCATTATATCAATGCGGTAGTCTTCCATAGCCGAATAAAGATATTCCTCGACTATAGGCGACAGGCGATGGATTTCGTCGATAAACAAAACGTCGTTTGGCTCAAGCGAGGTAAGAATACCTGCGAGATCGCCTGGCTTGTCGAGAACAGGTCCGCTTGTTATTTTAAATCCAACGCCAAGCTCGTTGGCTATAATATTGCTCAGAGTTGTTTTTCCAAGTCCAGGAGGTCCGTAAAGCAAAGTGTGGTCAAGAGGCTCGCCGCGGGATTTGGCAGCCTCTACAAATATCTCAAGATTTTCAACCACCTTCTGCTGTCCGTTGAAGTCGTTGAATCTCAACGGGCGCAGAGCATTCTCAAAATCCTTCTCTCCTCTGCCAATTCTCTCTTCCCTTATATCAAACTCTTCAGTCATTGTTTTAATTGAGTGAACAATTATTTTAAAAGCGGGCAACAATATATTGCATTTATAAAACTTTTTATTTTTGGATATTTCCGCCTTGCTGCTCAGTCACATAGTCCACTGTGATTCAGCGTTTCAAGACAGAGAAATCTCAAAAATAACTAAGTTTTATATAATAATTAATTTTGCTCACTTATTTAATTATATACGAAAACGGATTAAAGTTGTGATATTTCGTATTCGGACAATCCTGTGCTTTGTGCTATGATATTGTCAGGAATGCCGTTTCTTTTTAAGCTTCGGGCTATATTAATAGAAGCCTCGACCAATCCTTCCTCACGTCCCTCTGCTCTTCCCTCTGCTCTTCCCTCTGCTCTTCCTTCCTCACGTCCTTCTGCCCGTTCTGTAAGTATGTTGTCTTTGAGGATTACCACATTGTCAAGATGACGATAGTATGCGTCAAGCTCATCCTTGCTCATGTGATCCAGCTTCAGTCTCTCCCGGACAGCGTCCAGGCCTGGAGCCGTAGCTGTGGATGGTATCTCTCCTGTGTTCAGATAGTATATCCATTCTTCTAAAGGAGTTTTTGCTACACTGTTGAAATCGTTTACTTTCAATATATAATATTCAGGATATAGCTTGCTTACCGCATCAACCTTAAACTGCTGTTTCTGGAATGGGGAAAGTTCGAGCAGGTCGTTGTTGTGTATGCCACGGAATTCAGTTTTGCCATGATATACCGTGTCGGTGCCGCGGCCAAGATTGAAATAAACAATATTGATGCTGTATACCTTACGCACTTTTTCGTAGCCCTCACCGCGGTTTATGTATTCGGTCAACAGTTTGGAGACTCCGAACAGCATGCGCTGAAAATATGCAAACTCATTGCTGTTTTGCACCTCTATCAGCATTAGCTCTCCTTTAGAATCCTCCGCCAGCATATCTACCCGGTTGTATTTGTCATATTCCGACTCCTGGTTACTCTCACTCTCTAAAAGTTTCTGTATGACAATTTTCTCACCAAGCAGAGTGGTGAGCAATCCCTCCAGTACGCTAAAGTTGGCCTTGTTTCTTAGCAGACGCTTCATGGCCCAGTCGAAACGGATTACTTTATTTGGATTGCTGTTCATATAATTTTATAGTTGAAGTTTGCTGCAAATATACAAAATATTTTGTTTGTTGCCGATATTTTTTGATGTAGGCAACTTTTATTTATGTTTTTTTAGGTTCTTGACACCTTATCATATTTTATTCTTTGATTTCCTTATTTATGTCATTATGAGATGGCATACGCCTCCTGCGAGATTTTTGGTAATTCCCTTCATTTCGAGAGTGAAGAGCAGTGATGACAATGTTCCTATGGCAATTCCGCTTTTTGCCGCCAGCATGTTTATCTGCAAATCATTGGTTGTTTCAAGTATGTCGACTATACGCTGCTCGTCTGGTGACATGTCGGGGAACAGTTGACGCTCAATGCCCTGTTTTCTTGCTTTTGCCAAAACAGCGTCGTTTTCCCATCCCATGGCTTTTACAAAGTCTTCTGCCGATGTTATAAGCATTGCCTTGTTTGTTTTTATAAGATTGTTGCAGCCTGCACTGTATGTGGTGCCAACATTACCTGGAAATGCAAATACCTCACGTCCGTAACTATTTGCAATGCTTGTTGTTATAAGTCCACCGCCTTTCTCTGCGCTTTCTATCAAAATGGTAGCGTCGCTCATTCCTGCAACTATTCGGTTTCTTCTTACGAAGTTCATCTTCTCAGCTCTTGTTCCTGATGTAAATTCTGTGAGCAGTCCGCCATGTTTTATCATTTTCGTGGCAGTTTCTCTGTGCAGTTGCGGATATATGTTGTCGAGTCCATGAGCCAATACGCCTATTGTGTCCATACCGTTTTCCAGTGCGCATCTATGGGCACAAATATCAACTCCGTATGCAAGTCCGCTGACTATTATAGTCTCTGGGCATGCAGCTCTGAGGTCTCTTATAAAATTTTTTATAAGGTCTTGTCCGTATGCGGTACAATGTCTTGTGCCTATGATGCTGATAATTCTTTGCCTGTTAAGGTCAGCATTTCCCATATAATACAGCACGACGGGAGCATCGGGACATTCTGCAAGCCTCTGCGGATAGAGTTCTGAATTCATGACGAGAGGCAAAATGTCATTGTCTAAGCACCATTGCAGCTCGTCCTCTGCTTTTCGTCTGTGTTCATCAGCTTTTTTAAAAGCCGTTATCAGTCTTGGCGATGCCTCAGGCAACAACTGTCGAATATCATCTTTAGCCTCCATTATCCTCGTTGCCGAGCCCGCAACCGCCATAAGGTCGCGCAGTCCGGTAAGATTGAAGTAGTCGGTACGTGCCAGTGTCATGGCATTCAGTACCTCTTCTGTCTCAATATGTTTTTCCTTATATGGAGGTTTCATAAATTGTTTTTTATTTACACATATACGGCTCAAAAGCCTTGTCGTAATCATCACTTGAAGCCAGTTTGCCATTTACCAGACATACCAGCTCCACTGTTGCCCGCATAGACAGCTTGTTGTCAGCCTCACGGAATATGTCTTGATGGAAAATGTATCTTACTCCCTGTTTTTCCAGCCACAGTCTCGACACCATTATGTCGTCACATCTCAGTGGTACTTTATATTGCAGATTCATTCGTGCCACAACAGCATCGATTCCTTTTTCGTGCATTTTTGCGAAACTTAGTCCTGTCTCTTTCAGAAAGAGATGACGGGTGTGCTCCATATAATGTAAATAGTTGGCATTGTTGACAATACCCTCTATATCGCATTCATAGTCGCGGACTTCAATCCGTGTCTCAAAAACATAATTTGTCATATTATTGTTTCTTTAGATATTCATAACCAATTCTGCATCTCAGGCAGTCTTTCCTGTCGCAATATTGTTTTTTCAGTTGCAGCAGAGCCTGCGAGTCTGATGCCGTTTCTGCTTTCAGTCCCACATCTTGCCACATTCTCACCACCATGTTGTTTTCAACTTTCAGCGCATCAAGCATTTCGAAAGCTCTGTCGCAAAAATATTCTTTGCCTTTATATCTGCCGTATGCAAACAATATTGGTATGGCGACATTTATAGCCTGCACGTTTATCGACTGTTTCGATATTCGTTTGGTGCTGATTTTGCTTTCTTGTCCGAAATTGTAGTGTGTCTGCCAATATTCGGTAGCAGTTGTATTGAGAGTTCTCATAAGCTCGCTGATATTCTTACATTCCAGCAGTGTTGCCAATCCGGTTTTTCTTTGGAAGTGTAAATTTGCCAGCTGCGATATTCTTATCTGTGGAAAGTTCTGAGGATGCAGTCTCAGAAAGTGCCACAGTTTATAGTCCATTGGCGACAGTGAGAATTTATGTGCTAAATATTTATATTCGCTGCACATTTTTGTATAATACAAGTCTTTGGCGGCCAGTTCTCTGTATTTTTCAGGAATGGCGTTCATGTTGAGCAATCCTGCCTGTCCAAGGAATATAGCCTCTATCTGCATCAGGTCGTCTTGATGATGTGCTACACTGTTTAGTGGAATATGCTCGGCCCAAATCTCAAATGCGTCGCTGTTTATTCCAAATCCGTAGCTGCGGGCCAATGTTATGAAATAAGCTTGTTCCCATGAGCCGTTGTTTTTTTCCACTTTTTGTATTATGGCATTTGTCTTTTGTTCCAACCGCTCAGTTACCAGTGCGCTCATCCATGAGTGAGTTGTAAGTTTGCTAAGTGACTGAACAATTTTGTAGCATGGCGGATAGCTGTCTGTAGACAAAAGCTCCTCGTAATGAAGTCTTACATTTTCTGGTACCGTAATCTCCACTTGTGGCAGCTCACGTCCGTTGCTCGTCTTTACAGTGTGGTTGGCACTTGCCACAACGTGGAGTATCACGTTGTCATATCTCGGGTCTTTGTCGTGCCCGTGCAGATACCAGTCGCCTGACTTGTCGTGTATTTCAACATTACCCACCCACATTGTGCCGTCTATTTTTATTTTTGCATTGAAAAAGTCGGGACCTGCATTTGTGTTGTGCAGTCCTGCGTCTATTATCTCAATGTTTTTGCCTTCAGTGGTTTTAAGGCCATATTGCTTGAACAGTTTATGTTTCCAGCAATAATGCAGCAGTTGCTCCATAAGCGGACGGGTTGTTAAATATGTTGCAAAACTACAAAAAAAAACATTAAAAGAAGACTCATTGTATGATTTTTGTTTTGATATTCCGCTTGTTTCCATTAACTTTGCACGGAAAATAGTAATTATAAAGGATTTAGACTATGAAAATAGCTTTGATAGGCTACGGCAAAATGGGCAAGATGATAGAGCAGATTGCCAAGGCGCGTGGCCATGAGATAGTGTCTGTTATAGATGTTGACAACCAGCAGGATTTTGATTCTCCAGAATTTGCATCGGCAGATGTAGCAATTGAGTTTACAGCTCCACAGGCTGCATACGGCAACTATCAGAAGGCATTTGCACACAATGTAAAGGTTGTATCTGGCTCTACAGGCTGGATGAAAGAGCATGGTGACGATGTGCGCCGTATGTGTAGCGAGGGCGGTCAGACATTGTTTTGGGCATCCAATTTCTCGATAGGTGTGGCTATATTTTCTGCCGTAAACCGCTATCTTGCAAAAATTATGAACGGTTTCGAGCAATATGACGTAAAAATGGAAGAGACACACCATGTACACAAACTCGATGCTCCAAGCGGCACGGCAATAACTCTTGCCGAGGAAATTGTAGACAATATGGACCGTAAGTCAGATTGGGTGAAAGGTACTGTTACGTGGCCTGAGAGTCCGGAGAAAAATGAAGAAGCAAAGGCTGTAAAACCAGAGGAACTTGTTATAGATGCCGTACGTCGCGATGAGGTGCCTGGCATACATGAGATAACCTACGACTCTGAGGCAGACTCTATAACCATTTGTCACAGCGCACACTCACGCAAAGGGTTTGCTTTGGGTGCGGTGCTTGCTGCCGAATATACAAAAGATCATACAGGATTGCTTACAACAAGCGACCTTTTCAAGTTTTAGAATACTCTGTAGGGCCGCTATGTATAGCGGCCGCAAACAAATCCATTTCAACATCAAATTGCGGCCGCTATACATAGCGGCCCTACAAGAAAAAAAATAAAATCATGATTGACAAGCAAAAAGTAAAACTCAATATGAAGGTGCAGTGGACAAAGTTCATTGGCGTATTGTTGCTGTACCTGCTTTTCCTGTTGTGGGTAAAAAGCTGGTGGGGACTGCTGGTGGTTCCGTTCATCTATGATGTTTATATAACAAAGAAAATCCGCTGGCAGTGGTGGAAAGACTCTGAGGGACCGGTTAAATTCATAATGTCGTGGGTAGATGCTATTGTATTTGCCCTTGTAGCAGTATATTTCATCCACATTTTCTTTTTCCAGAACTTCGTAATTCCTTCATCGTCTCTTGAGAAAAGTCTTCTCACTGGTGACTATCTTTTTGTGTCCAAGGTAAGCTACGGGCCGCGCATTCCGCAGACTCCGTTGACAATGCCTATGACACAACACACCTTGCCGCTTTTTAATTGTAAGAGCTACATTGAATACCCTCATTGGGACTATCGACGTGTAAAAGGTCTTGGCAACGTTAAACTCAACGACATCGTAGTGTTCAACTATCCGGCCGGCGACTCTATTCTTACCGAGGAGGCTTACGCCAACGACTATTATGCCATGTGCTATGGTTTTGGCGAGGATATTTACCGTCAGGTAAATCCTGATGCGCCAACTGTTTACGACCTCAACACAGTTCAGCAATATGGCTATTTCAGCAATATTTATCAGCTCGGCCGCAATTATATTGCCAACAATCCTGTTCAGTTCGGAAACATAGACTCACGCCCTACCGACCGCCGCGAGAACTATGTGAAGCGTTGCGTGGGTCTGCCAGGACAGACATTGCAGATTAAGGAAAAAATAGTGTACCTTGACGGAAAAGCCAATAAAGAGCCCGACAACGTGCAATATACATACCTCATAAAGTTGAAAAACATGTCTATGGTCGATTTCCTCGACATGCGCTATGACGACATGCGCAAGGAGCTTGGCATAACTAATGAGGACGTGCAGTCGCTGTCAAGACTCCGTGGCTACGATGTTGATGCCCATTACATTCTGAATGACTCTATCCTTCAACAGTTCGACGGCTATCTGCCACTTACCAAACATGCGGCCTCAGAGCTTAAGAGACGTGGGGTTGTATCAGCCATACGCATGGTTACAGACAAGGATATTTATTCAGGCACACTCTATCCGCAGAATGCCGTAACAGGTTGGACACGAGATAATTACGGTCCTGTTTGGATTCCGAAGAAGGGCGAGTCTGTTCATCTCTCAATGAGCAACATAGCTATCTACGAGCGTCCTATAAAAGTGTACGAGGGCAATCAGCTCGAGGTGAGGAACGGACAGATATACATCAACGGAAAACTTGCCGACAGCTACACTTTCAAGCTCGACTATTACTGGATGATGGGCGACAACCGCCACAACTCTGCCGACTCACGCTATTGGGGCTTTGTGCCTGAAGACCATGTGGTGGGCAAACCAATATTCATCTGGTGGTCGAGTGATCCAGACCGTGGAGGCTTTGGCGGAATACGCTGGGGCAGACTCTTCAATATTGTAGATAATATAAAATAAAAAAATTGAACCAGGCGCTCAAAACGTTTGTGGCGCTATTGGTGGCGACAGTGATAATGCTCGCCATTCGCGCCTATGTATTTACCATCTACACGGTGCCCGTAGATGTCGGCAATGACATAAAAAAAGGCAACCGTGTAGGTGCGCTTCATTGGCTGTGCTCAGACCTGCGGCGTGGCGATGTAGTGGTGTTCGGCAAGGATACAAAAAACATAGGACGGATAAAAGCCATACCTGGTGACTCGGTTCTGGTCAAAGGCACACGATATATCATACCCCGCCAGTGCTGCAACAGGTGCAACAGTTCTGATTGCCACACCTATATGCTCGATGTGGGGAACGCTGAGTTGCTCGTACAGAAACACGAGATGCTCGGCAAGGCGTGGCGAATTTGGTGATACATTTTTCCTTTATATATGACTTCCGTACTTCTTTCATCAACATATTTCGGCCCCGTGCAATGGTATCAGAAACTTTTCAGGTACCAAAATGTTGTCATTGAGCAGCACGATAATTTTATAAAGCAGACTTACCGTAACCGTTGTGTAATATCGGCCACACAGGGCGTTCAAACATTGTCAATTCCAGTAGAGCCGTCATCATCGCCCGACGGAAAACAGCCAATGCGCGATGTTAAAATTAGCAGTCACGGCAACTGGCGGCATCAGCACTGGAACGCACTGGTGTCGGCATACGGCGAGAGTCCGTTCTTCGAATATTATGAGGACGATATCCGCCCGTTTTATGATAAGCAGTGGATATATCTTCTCGACTTCAACATGGAGATAACCGCCAAAATGTGCGAGTTGCTCGATATTTCTCCCAGCATATCCCTTTCTGGCGAATACATACCGTCTGAAAAACTTTCAAGCCTTTCCGCCAACATCGTTGGCGCTGATTTCCGTGATGTAATCCGTCCCAAGCATCCTATTGCTGACAATGAATTTTCTCCGAAGCCATATTATCAGGTATTCGCCCAGAAGCATGGATTTCAGCCCAATCTCTCTATTCTCGACCTCCTTTTCAATGAGGGCAACGAGGCGGTATTGTATCTGTAATATGAAGTTTAATGTTTAGAGTTTGAAGTAAAATGTTTTCAGGTTTGTTAAGACGGTGTTTCGGGCTGGGCTTGGTCAGGGTAAGGATGGTTTAAGAGAATTTCCTGATAAGCGGGATTAAGACCCGTTTATGTTATTTGCACTTAGATTTGTTGTATTTTGTGTAGAAATCTCAAGCAGCGCGCCCTGGAGGGGCATAAGGCACTTAGCCCAGGGCAGAGCGAAGCGGCACCCTGGGGAGAATAACGAAATAACAATCCATGCGCCCTGTAAGGGCAAAAGCGTAAATAAGCCAATGTATCTGTTTGATAATTAACGCTTTTGCCCTTACAGGGCGCATTTCTCACACCTTAATTGCGAACCCAGGGTGCCGCTTCGCTCTGCCCTGGGCTGTGCGCTTTTTGGGCCTACAGCCCGCCTCCCAATATTACTCCAAATTTTCTCTTATAATTAGGTGCAAGCCCCCAACAGCATAAGCCTAAATCATTTGCGAAAATACGGATTTTGCATATATGGTTGTTTTTCAGGCGTTTAGCCTTTAGACGTTCACATTGGTTAACTTTTTGATTTTCGCAAATGCCCTTTGTCTGGCTTCGTGTCGGTTCTCTTGCGAAAAAACGTATTTTTTACCACAGAGACACTGAGTGCATAGAGTCTTCTTGACGTAAAAATTAAATTACAGTGAGTTTACAGAGTTTATGCCTAAAGGCATAGAGGCACAGAGATTTACTCCGCAAGGCTCTCG
>CABSIA010000023.1 GCA_902477645.1 uncultured Prevotella sp.
CACTATATAGCGAACAGGAACAAACGATGACTAAAACATCTTTCGACCGCTTATGGTTATTAATCTTATCGCAAAGTCTGTTATATATCTCTATGCACTTATATATATGGAATGCCTCAGCCATGCCTTTGTTTTTATCTCATAACTTGTGTCCATGACTGACAAATGTCAGTTATTTTTGTATTGCAAAGATGTTTATCCCCGCTAAATTTCTACTGTCCCTATAATCCTCCATTGATTTTCTATTGGTTCAGCCATAATATAAAAAGTCCAGATAGGCAGCGTTGCGCTATCTGGACTTTTGTTGTATTGTCGTTTTATGTTTGTTGTGCAAACGCACGGCTGTTTATTCTTTGTTGTCGGCTATAGCCTGCTTTATGAGCCCTTCGAGTTCCTCGCACAGCTCTGGATTGTCTTTCAGCATCTGCTTTGTGGCGTCACGTCCTTGAGCAAGTTTAGTGCCGTTGTAGCTGAACCACGAACCCGACTTCTGAATAATTCCATAGTCTACGCCGAGGTCGAGTATCTCGCCAATCTTTGATATACCCTCACCAAACATTATCTCAAACTCAGCCTTGCGGAAAGGTGGCGCTACCTTGTTCTTGATGACCTTTACACGCACCTGGTTGCCGACAATCTGGTCGCCGTCCTTTATGGCCGTAACCTTACGGATGTCGAGGCGCACGCTTGAATAGAATTTCAAGGCGTTACCGCCGGTTGTGGTTTCGGGATTTCCGAACATCACGCCAATCTTCTCACGCAGCTGGTTAATGAAGATACAAGTGGTGTTTGTTTTTGAGATTGTTGATGTGAGTTTTCTAAGAGCCTGGCTCATCAGTCGTGCCTGTAGGCCTACAGCTGAGTCGCCCATGTCGCCCTCAATCTCTTTCTTTGGAGTAAGTGCTGCCACAGAGTCTATTACAATGATATCTATGGCACTTGAGCGTATAAGCTGGTCTGCTATCTCAAGGGCCTGCTCTCCGTTGTCAGGCTGTGATATCCACAAGTTCTCCACATCTACGCCAAGTTTTGCCGCATAGAAGCGGTCGAAGGCATGCTCGGCATCGATGAATGCGGCGATGCCTCCTGCCTTTTGTGCCTCTGCTATGGCATGAATGGCGAGAGTTGTCTTACCTGAGGACTCCGGGCCGTAGATTTCTATGATGCGTCCTTTAGGATAACCGCCAACTCCGAGAGCCACGTCGAGTCCGATGCTTCCCGTCGGTATCACCTCAACATCTTCAACCTGTTCGTCGCCCATTCTCATTATTGAGCCTTTTCCGAAGTCTTTTTCTATTTTTGACATTGCGGCCTGTAGGGCTTTCAGTTTGCCCTCCTGCATAGCCTTCAATGCGTCGTCGTTTTCTTTAGCCATTTGTTTAATATATTATTTTAGATGGTATTATAGTTCCAAGTCGCCATCGAACACCTCGTGCCAAGGCAGTCCCTGCTTGTTGAGCTGTTCCATGAATGGATCTGGGTCGAAATCCTCAACATTCCACACACCGGGCTTGCGCCACAATCCCTTCAAGAACATCATGGCACCAATCATTGCCGGAACACCAGTGGTGTAGCTTACGCCCTGCATGCCAGTCTCCTTGTATGCCTCCTGATGTGAGCAGTTGTTGTAGACATAATAAGTGCGTTCTTTTCCGTCCTTCTTTCCACGTATGCGGCATCCTATAGATGTCTCGCCCTCATAGTTCTCGCCGAGGTCCTGTGGGTTAGGCAGCACGGCCTTAAGGAACTGCAGTGGAACAATTTTTACTTTAGCAGTCTTGCCAGAGCCGTCAGCAAGCGGTGCCTCATATTCTATCTCGTCAATGCGGCTCATTCCGAGATTTTGTATCACGTCGAGGTAGTTCAGATACTGCTGTCCGAATGTCATCCAGAAACGTGCCTGTTTAATAGTAGGATAGTTCTTCACCAGACTCTCAAGCTCCTCGTGGTGCATCAGATAACTTTCGCGTGGGCCGATGTTGGGGTATGTGAGTGCCTTGTGAATTTCAAGAGGCTCGGTCTCAATCCATTCACCGTCTTTGTAATAAAGTCCCTTCTGCGTAATCTCGCGGATGTTAATCTCCGGATTAAAGTTTGTTGCGAAAGCCTTGTGGTGGTTTCCAGCGTTGCAGTCAACTATGTCGAGATATTCAATCTCGTCGAAATGGTGTTTTGCAGCCCATGCCGTGTACACACCGCTCACACCCGGGTCGAAACCACAACCGAGAATGGCTGTAAGTCCGGCCTGCTCAAACTTGTCCTTGTATGCCCACTGCCATGAGTACTCAAAATGCGCCTCGTCTTTTGGCTCATAGTTGGCTGTGTCAAGATAGTTGCATCCGCATGCCAGACAAGCGTCCATGATTGTGAGGTCCTGGTATGGCAATGCGAGGTTTATGACCAGCTCGGGCTTGTAGTCGTTGAACAATGCCTTTAGCTGTTCCACATCGTCGGCATCTACCTGTGCGGTTTTGATGTCAGCTTTATATCCCTTTGCTTTGATGGCTTCAACCAGCTCGTCGCATTTTTGCTTGCGGCGGCTGGCTATCATGAACTCTGTGAAAACGTCAGAGTTCTGGACAATCTTAAATGCCGCAACGGTAGCCACACCGCCGGCACCAATCATAAGTACTTTGCTCATTTTTTTTCTATATTTTTGTTTATTCTTTTATTTCATCGGCTTTTATGCCCAATGCGCTCAGCAGCGAATATCCGAGAATTTCCTGTTTGAAGTTTCCTCCCTGCATGGGTTGCATGGCAAACAGGGTGACGTGCTTTTTCTCATCGTCCACGTTTTTTAGTATCCGTCTCAGCTCGTCGTATACTTCCGGTGTGTCGCCGTTTGGTACAACCATCACTCTCTTTACCGTCTCCTGTGCGAGCACAGCCAGTGTAAGCTCTGCGATAAAATCTCCCTTCGTCACCATATCCTCTACCGGCAGCGATGTTACTATAAATTCTCCAAGCTGATTGTCTTTAAAAGCCTTTGAATTCAGCTCTTGCTCATAGTCCGAAGGTTTGAAATTGCTTATCGACTTTGAGCCTTTGTCGTGTACCAGCACCAATTGTGTCTCGTGGTTGCCTGGCCTTAGTCCGCCGTCGAGAGCTATGCAGACAGCCCATTGGCTTATGTCGGCTGGCGGAATTCTTCTGCCGAGCATCCGCTCAAAGTTTACTATAAGGTCGAAAGCTACATTGTCAATATAATCGGCATCTGCGATAATGACATTTTCGCTCCATTTAACTGTTGTAGTGTTTTCAATATTCATAAGTGCAAAGATAGTGCAAAATTTCGGTTAAGCGAAGAGAATGCAAATGAATTTGTATTCTTGAGCGTGAGAAATTTATCTAAACGAATGGAATATAAAAGGAAAATGCAATTTTTCTTTTTATTCCTGAACCGATGGAGCAGCGAGAGCAATGCTAAGTCTGTTTGAGATAAGTTTTATGGGGCGAATGCAAACAATGCCGGCCGAGAACTTGCTTGTGAGTGCTTGTGTGGGTAATTATTCTTGACGTTTTGCTGAGATCTTCCGTGTGTGTTGCCAGAGTCATTGGTGTCCGTTTAAAAACGCATACGGCTGCGTTGGCGATAAGATTAATAATCTTACGGCCAACAGATTATTAATCTTATCGCCTTAAGATTAATAATCTTATCCAGAACGCATATATAAGCGTTTGGCAACGCAGAGGGAAGCATGAGTGCTTTTATAAGGGTGTGTTTGGAAAATTGCTTACAATACTAATGTCTTGAATGCTGTAAGGCGGCGGAGTTAGCACTTTTGTAATTGTTCCCCTACTGCGGGGAATGAGTGGTTACAAAATGGGGGAGTGAGTGTTAATTCTCAATAATAAATCAGCATAATAGTTTATTTTTAGCGGAAATGTATTGTGCTTTGCGGCATATTTTCTATATTTGTAAGAAAAATCAAGTATAGATTTAATATCCAGTTTATGAAATATGTAATTATTGGAGGTGTTGCAGGCGGCGCTACTGCGGCAGCCAGAATAAGAAGAAACTCGGAAGAGGCACAGATTGTACTCTTCGAAAAAGGCGCGCATATCTCTTATGCCAACTGCGGGTTGCCGTATTATATCGGCGGCGTGATAAAAGACCGCGACAACTTGTTTGTGCAGACACCGCAGGCTTTCGGACAGCGTTTCAACATTGATGTCCGTATAAACTCAGAGGTGGTGGCCATTGACTCTGCAAAGAAAACCGTAGAGGTAAAGACCGCCGACGGCAATGTATATACTGAGACTTACGACAAACTGTTGCTGTCGCCGGGTGCCTCGCCCGTCAAGCCTCCGTTGCCGGGCATTGACGGTGAGGGTATCTTCACTCTCCGCAATGTCGATGATACCGATGCCATAAAGAATTATATCAAAGAGAAAAACGTGAGGCGGGCCGTTATAATCGGTGCGGGATTTATCGGGCTTGAGATGGCCGAGAACCTTTGTGACTGCGGAGCGCAGGTGGCCATTGTGGAGATGGCTAATCAGGTTATGGCTCCAATAGACTATTCTATGGCCTCGCTCGTACACCAGCATCTGCTTCAAAAAGGCGTGCGCCTGTATCTTGAGACTGCCGTAACGTCGTTTGAGCACGACGGCAACAGCATAAACGTAATGTTTAAAGACGGCAGGCACGTGACGGCAGATATCGTGATATTGTCTATAGGCGTTCGCCCAAACACCGTGCTCGCGACACAGGCGGGACTGGAACTTGGAGAGATGCGCGGTATAAAGGTCAACGAATATCTTCAGACATCGTGTGAGGACATATACGCTGTTGGCGACGCCATCGAGTACCCTCATCCGCTGACGGGGCAGCCGTGGCTTAACTACCTTGCTGGGCCTGCCAACCGTCAGGCGCGCATAGTCGCTGACAATATGGTATTTGGAAACAAAGTGAGGTATGAGGGAGCCATAGGCACATCCGTTGCCAAAGTATTCGATCTTACTGTTGCTGCAACAGGAATGGCGGCAAAGCGCCTTAAGCTGATAGGACGGGAATATCTCTCGGCAACAATACATCCCTCGTCGCATGCCGGATATTATCCTGATGCCTTGCCTATGTCGGTCAAGATAATTTTCTCGCCGGCAGACGGATGTCTGCTCGGAGCGCAGATTGTAGGGTATGACGGTGTGGACAAGCGCATTGACGAGTATGCGCAGGTCATAAAGCATCATGGCACCATTGCCGACCTCATGTCTCTTGAGCACGCATACGCTCCTCCATATTCGTCGGCCAAGGACCCCGTAGCCGTGTCGGGATATGTTGCCGAAAACATACTTAAAGGCAGGATGACGCCGTGTTACTGGCGGCAGCTGAGAGACACAGACGTTGAGAAAATAACACTTATAGACGTGCGTACGCCTGATGAGTTTGCCCTGGGTGCCATTAAAGGTGCGGTAAATATTCCGCTTGACGACATGCGCCGTCACCTTGCCGGCATTCCGAAAGACAAGCCCATTGTACTTTATTGTGGAGTGGGGCTGCGCGGCTATCTCGCATCAAACATCTTGCTGCATAGCGGTTTTAAAGATGTCAGCAACCTGATAGGCGGCTACAAGACATACATGGCGGCAGTTGCGCCTCTGCCGCAGCCGTTGCCGTTTGATGCAGACAACAGCAGCGCAGACAAAACATTCACAGGGCAGACGCAGCCCTTGGCCGCCAAGACACTCAGTGTTGACGCCTGCGGCTTGTCGTGCCCCGGTCCGATAATGAAACTTAAGCAGAGCATGGAGACCATGCAACCCGGAGAGCAGTTGCAGATAACGGCCACAGACCCCGGATTTGTGCGCGATGCAGAGGCATGGTGCATGTCTACGGGAAACCGTTTCGTGTCGTCGGCATCAAAATCAGGCAAGCATATAGTTGTTGTGGAGCGGCAGATGAGGGAAAACAAAGCCTGCGGCACAGCCGGACAAGGCCGCGGAAAGACGTTTATTCTTTTCAGCGACGACCTGGACAAAGCCCTTGCAACGTTTGTGTTGGCCAACGGAGCGGCGGCGACAGGCGAGAAGGTAACAATCTTCTTCACCTTCTGGGGACTGAATGCCATAAAGAAAGAGCATAAGCCAAAGGTTGAGAAAGACATCTTTGGAAAAATGTTCGGCATGATGCTGCCGTCAAGCTCACAGAAACTGAAGCTCTCAAAAATGAATATGGGCGGTATCGGCAACAGGATGATGCGCCATATAATGAAAAACAAGAATGTGGACTCTCTTGAGACTCTGCGTGCCGCTGCCATAGAGAACGGTGTGGAGTTTATAGCCTGCCAGATGTCGATGGATGTTATGGGCGTGAGGCGTGAGGAGCTTCTCGACAACGTGACTGTCGGCGGTGTGGCAACATACATGAACCGTGCGGACAATGCCAACGTAAACTTGTTTATATAGTTCATCAATGTGTATCAAAACGTGAGCTCACAAATAAAACGTGAGCTCACAAATTTAACCTGCATTATTCACAAATTTCCTACCTGCGCAGCCTGTTGTGGCTCTCGCTGGGAAATATGTGAATAATGCAGGTTTGCTTCACCTTATTTTATCATTCCCCATATAAATTCTTTTATAAAACTTCTGAGTCTCAAATTTATTTATTAACTTTACAGGCGGTAAACTTTTGCGCATTATAAATCTTAACGCTATGTTCTATAGGATTATTGAAAAGAAAAGAAATGAATGGCTCAACTCGTCCAGTTGTGTCATTGCTGATCTTATATCTTATATTGAGCGTCAGCATAAAATGCGTGATGCTCAGATTGAATCAATTAAGACCTATTTGTTTCTGAAAATCGAATGCCAGAATCGTCCTTTATGGGAACTGTTTGCTTCCGGTAAGTTCAATTCTACGAATGTCGATGACCTTGAGGTTAATAGGATGACAAGAGATATTCTTGAAAACAATCCGGCAGCGTTGGCTCTTTGGGAATATGCTTCTATTTCTGACGAGAACGGGAATGTCAATTCTCCTAAGATATTAGATGCGATAAAGCGGACTCCTGAATCTATTGATTATGTAAGCGTAATCAAAGATTTGTTTTTCAATGTCAGTTATCCGGATTATTTGTTCAGCATACCCATGGGAGCTGGTAAGACGTATCTGATGGCTGCAATGATTTATCTCAATCTCTATTTCGCACTCACAGAGCCGGACAATCCATTGTTTGCACATAACTTTATTCTGTTTGTTCCATCTGGTTTAAAATCATCAATCGTACCGAGTCTTCGGGACATTCAGAATTTCGATCCTCTCTGGATTCTTCCCGACCCTGTTGCCTCACAATTAAAGAATCTTATTCAATATGAGTGGTTGCAGGAATCATCCTCCGCGTCAAAGAGCAACTTGGTTAGGAATCCTAATGCACGCAAGATAAGTATGCACACAGCTAATCCTGATTTAATAGGACTGGTGGCTGTAACGAATGCGGAGAAGGTGATTCTTGACAGGGTGGACAATCATTGCAACATTGATGAAACTCTGTTAAGAACATTATCAGAGGAAGAGCGAAAGGAATATGAGGCGGCTAAGCAAGCCAATGAATTGCGTGAGCAGATAGGCAAGATACCGGGACTTTGTATCTTGATAGATGAGGTACACCATGCCAGCGATAATCAAAAGTTGCGCCAGATTGTGAACAAGTGGATGGAGCAGAGTAACTTTAATTCTGTCCTTGGATTTTCAGGAACACCGAATATGGATCCTGCTTCGAGAATCAGAATCACAGAGGAATTGGAGATAAAATATACTCAATATGCAAATGTTGTTACATACTATCCTTTGATAAACGGACTTGGCAACTTCCTGAAAGTCCCGACCGTGCGCTATGCAAATATAGACTCAAATGAGGTTATAGGGAATGGGTTGCGGGAGTTCTTTGAGCAATACAAATCCCGCACTTATGATAATGGAGCATTGGCAAAAATTGCCATCTATGCACCTTCTATATCTTCCTTGGAAGAAGAGGTTTATCCAGAGGTATGTTCCGTATGCCGTGAATTGGGAATTGAGCCTGTTGAGGCTATACTGAAATATCACAAGGGCAATGCGCAATATAAAACTCCGACGGATGCTCAGTTTGAGTTTTCAATGCTGGACTCTCCGTTATCTAAAAAGCGTATTATATTGCTTGTGGGGATAGGACGTGAGGGATGGAACTGTAAGAGTCTTACAGGAGTCATTCTCTCACAGCGAAATTCATGCCCGCAGAATATGGTGCTGCAAATCAGTTGCCGGTGCCTCCGCGAAGTTGATAATGCTAAAAAAGAAACTGCGCTTATTTGGCTAAACAAGTTCAATGCTGACAAGCTGAACAAGCAATTGCAGGAGCAGCAATATACAACAATCTCTGAGTTCGGCAGTCGTAAGCAGGAAGATACTGTTACTGTTTCATGGCATTCCCGTATGGATAAGCTTCAGTTGCCTCCTATTGAATTCTGCCAGATAAAAATCAATTACAATACTGTTGAGACCGAAGCTGTTGGCAACATTAGTGACTATCTTGCAAATTACCAGCCTCCGTTGCTTGGTGAGACAATGATATATACACAGGGATTTGATATTAGCAACATTGTTTCTGAAGGCGGGGCTGCTTACGGCTATCAGGAGAATATAACATTCAGTCAATGGCTTAATCTTATAATAAAGGAAAGTTTTGGCCTTCTTTCAATCGGCAATTTAAAGCCGTTTGAATCTGATTTATTATCTGTATTCAAAAAAATTATATTTACAGATGACAATCATTGTTGGTTGAATTCAAAGATAGATCAAAAGGCTGTACGTTCCGATATACGTAAGTGTTTCTCTGTGAAACGCTCTTTTAATGTAAGTGAAGAGTTGATACCCGAAAAGGCAAAGATTCTCAATATACAAGAAAAATGCAGGACTATAGATGTTCCTAAAACGGCAATATATATGCCCGATCAAAAACAAGTGGAATCGATTCTTTATTCAGATGAGCATGGTGGTAGTTCTATTTCAGAAGCAGAGCGCAAGATGATTCTTGACATGCAGAAACGTGGAATAAATATACCGCTGCCTGAATCGAATGATGTCTATGACCGTACTTATCATTATCTGCCTTATCATCTTGACAGCAAGTTTGAGAAAGAATATCTGTCGGACGTAATCGGCAGTCTTGGCGATTTGCCGGGAGCTGAAATATACTTCAACGGCGATGACACTCTTACTGATTTCAAAATACGTTGCTATGAAAAACGGGGACGTCTATGGAAACTGCTCGGATATTATTATCCCGATTTCATTATCCTTACTCGTAATCAAGACAAGTCAATCAACAAGATAGTGATTGCCGAGACAAAGGGTGAAGGTTTTGCTGCTAAATTCGTCCCTAAACGCAGCTTCATGGAAGATATGTTCATCCGTCTTAATAATGATTATTATGGTCGCGAAAAGTTTGCGTTTCTCTATGTTGAGGACACTGAACCGAAAGAAGAGCGATTGAAAAAGACCCGTAAAATAATTCAAGAATTCCTTTTAAACTGATTCAATAATGGCTATAAAATATGTTCCTTATTTCCCGACTACGGTATCGGGGCAGGCTATACTAGACAACTTCGTGCGCACAAAGCGCATTTTGCGTTATCGTGAGAGTGACAAAGTCACCGAGCGTATAACCCGTGGAATGCCTCTTTATGAAGTGACAGAGCAAGAACGTGTCGGCGATGAAGAGTCTGAAAATATGATAATTCATGGCGAATGTGTGTCTGCTTGTGCCTATCTCAAAGAGAAAGGGATAAAAGTTGACTTGGTGTATATCGACCCGCCATTTGCCAGTGGCGCAGACTATGCCAAGAAAATTTATATCCGCAGAAATCCCCTTGTAGCGAAAGCTATTCAAAAAGCAACGCAGGAACTTGAAGATGACGAGTTGAAAGCCTTTGAGGAAAAAATGTATGGCGACATCTGGGATAAGGAGAAATATCTTAATTGGATGTATGAGAATCTTGTGGCTATACGGTCAGTCATGAGTGAGAATGCTTCAATATATGTACATCTTGATTGGCATATCGGTCATTATGTGAAGATTCTTCTTGATGAGGTATTTGGAGAGGATTGTTTTATAAATGAGATTGTTTGGTGTTATAATGGTCCAGGCTCTCCAGGTATGAAACAATATAACCGTAAACATGATACTATATTTTGGTATTCAAAAAGTTCTGGAGAATATATTTTTAATGATTCTGAAATTAGGATTGCTCATAATGCCAAAACTATAGATAATTTTAAACGTGGACTTGTAGGTTCTGGATTTGTTTCTGATAATTATGATTTAAACCAAAAAGGAAAAATCCCCGAAGATTGGTGGCAATTTGCTGTCGCATCACGTTATCCTGTTGATGGTATAAAGCGTGTTGAATATGCGACAGAAAAACCTTATCCTTTAGTAGAACGTATAATAAAAGGTTCTTCTAAAGAAGGAATGATTGTTGCGGATTTCTTTGGTGGCAGTGGAGTGGCTTCAGTAGCATCTTTCCTAAATAAACGAAAGTTCATACATGTAGATGTTAACATCAATTCTATTCAAACTGCACGAGACAGATTATATGCTGCTAAAGCAGCCTTTTCTCTCAAAAAAGTACAGGACGGAGTAACGCTATATCGCAATCCTATTCAGACAAAAGATGCCATTACACGCATCATCCCAGGACTTCGCATTGACCCGACAATTGGTCAGATGTGGATTGGCAGTATCATGGACACCACCCACGGTGCCTCGCCTGTATATGTGCCCGATTTGATGGACTCAACATCAAGGGTTCTTGACATTGTTACGCTCAATCGAATCATAAACGATGCCATGCCTCAGTTGCCGCCATCGACAAAACGTGTCATTATCTATTATATAGATATGGTTGACAGGCAAGAGCTTGATGATTTTATTAAAGACAACAATGACACAGTCATAGATGTAGAGTTCCGTGACTTGAAAGAACTTCTTGACGATGCAATTCTTCAAGACGAGGTGGAATATACTCTTACAGAGGATACTTCCAAGATAGTTGATATATTTACCGTAGCCATAACCCGATTCTATAGCGACAGAGTTGGTCACAAAATTCTTGAGTTTAATAAAAAAGCAATGATAAACTCCAAAAAGAAGTTTGTGCCTATTGAATTGAGCCAAGAATGTCTCGAAGCCATCGAAATGATTTCACTCGACTGCACCACTGCCGCCCCCAATGCTCCGTGGCATAGCGACTCAGAAATAAAAATAGAAAAAGACAGCACCGTAACAATCAACGGTCACAAAACCTCTGATTTTTGGGATGGCACAATACATTCAGATATAAAGCCTCTTAGGATGAAAATCCGCAATATATGTGGGGATGAAACAATAATATCTGTGAATGAGTCCATTTCCTGAATCTGTATCTTGATCTGGCAATAGGGGCTGGTTTTGTAACCTTATTATATCCTGATAAGCCACGCCATTCACGTCAAAAGTATCTCTTAACAGTTAAAGGGCTTGCTTTGTTGGAGGCATTAATAAAAAACCAAATGTTTTAAACTGCTAAATTCTCATTTATGGAAGAGGAAACAAAACAGCATAAGAAATCCATACGCTTCTTCAATGACCGTGAAGTGCGGGCGGTGTGGGATGATGATAGTAATTGTTGGTGGTTTTCTGCGACTGATATAGTCAGAGCCATTAACAATGAGCCTGACTATGTTAAAGCCGGAAACTATTGGCGATGGCTAAAACGCAAGCTGAAACAGAAGGATATTGAACTTGTGAGTGACACTCACGGGTTCAAGTTTGAAGCACCTGACGGGAAACTCCGTGCGGCAGATGTGCTTAATAGCGAAGCCGTTACCATATTGGCTAAGCATTATCCCAACAACAGGGCAAATGAATTTCTTGATTGGTTTACATACAGCGATAACACATTGGACGGTCAGAGCAGGAAAAAAGCATACCAACTTTATGAGAGTGGCTTGCTACAGCGCCTCGAACCAGGAAGCATAAAGTGTCTGCAACAAATTCATGCCTATATTTTCGGGGGACTTTACGACTTTGCAGGACAGATACGTACTAAAAACATTTCAAAGGGAGGATTCACTTTTGCCAACTGCATGCATTTTCCCGAAACACTGCAACTTATAGAGAGGATGCCAGAGACGACATTCGACGAGATTATGGATAAGTATGTCGAGATGAATGTTGCTCATCCATTTATGGAGGGAAACGGACGAAGTACCCGCATTTGGCTTGACCTGATGTTGAAACGGTCTTTAAAACGGTGTGTTGATTGGAGTCAAATTGACAAGAATGCATATTTGGCGGCTATGCGTGAGAGTGTAGCCGACAGCTCACACATCAAAAAATTGGTAAAGCCAGCTTTAACAAATAAGATTGATGATCGTGAAATGTTTATGAAGGGTATCGACTATTCTTATTATTACGAACAGGAGGATTGACTAATTATGGCAAAGAAGTTTGAGATACGAAACAGCATAGCGGAGTTCCTTATCTTTATGATTGAGGGGAAGGAAGATGGTGTGCAGGTAATCCTTCATAATCACATTTTTATATTATGAAATCTATATGATTATCACATTTTTTGATGCAAAAGTAGTGATAAAATCACAAAAATCAATGTTTTCTGTGTGATAAAATCACATTTTTATAGTTTTTTATTGGCTTTGCTTAGAAGTTATATCAAATTCTTATTTTATATTTTGTTCAGCACCTGCTTATTTGTATCTTTGCAGGTAAAAATGACTATATGACAAATACTGACACACATCGCAGGGCGATAATAATGGGAGCAACATCGGGCATAGGGATGGAGGTGGCACGTGAGCTTGCCCGTAAAGGCTGGAGGCTCGGCATAGCAGGGCGCAGAGTGGAGCGGCTGAAGGAGCTGAGGGAGGAGCTGCCGCAGGTATTGGCGGTGAGACAGATTGACGTGACTGATGACGGGGCGGCACAGAGACTTGGCGAGCTGATAGAGGAAACAGGAGGTATGGACCTGTATTTCCACAGCTCGGGCATAGGATGGCAGAACATGGGACTGGATGCAGGGAAAGAGATATTGACGGCAGAGACCAATGTTGTGGGATTTACAAGAATGGTGACGGCAGCCTTTAATTATTTTGCAGGACATGGAAATCAAACTGGGCATGAGGGGAGGGTAGGGCACATTGCGGTGATAAGCAGCATTGCCGGAACAAAAGGACTCGGGGCGGCAGCTGCCTATTCGTCGGCCAAACGCTATCAGAATCATTATGTGGAATGTCTGGAACAGTTGGCAAGGATGAGGAAACTGAAGATTTATTTTACTGATGTCCGCCCCGGATTTGTGGCTACAGACCTGATAAAGGACGGCAGATATCCGATGAAGCTGCGGACTGACGACGTGGCGAGGATGATAGTAAGGGCGATAGAAAAGCGAAAGGCGGTAGCTACCGTCGACTGGAGATACCGCCTGCTTGTATTCCTTTGGCGGATGGTGCCAAGATGTGTTTGGATAAGATTACATATTGCATCATGAAGATCTCTCCCATAAACGTCATAGGGTGACGATTATAGGAGAATGATATATTAAAATTTCGTATTTATTTTGTCATTCCACTCTTTTGCACTATCTTTGCACCATAAGCTTTTAACAATTACTTTTAAGCGTAAACAAAATAAGACAAATCAATATGAAAAGTATTTTGGACGGACGCCCTGCACTTAAGGCAGAGGTAGAGAAAACGGCCGAGGTGGCAGGCTATTTGTGGCAAAACGGATGGGCTGAGCGTAATGGCGGCAACATCACAGTAAATATAACTGATTTTATCGACGATGGGGGAAGAAATATGTCGGCCATAAGCGAGGTAAAACAGATTGGATTGACGCTGCCTTTCCTTAAAGGCTGCTATTTCTATTGCAAGGGTACAGGCAAGCGTATGCGCGACCTTGCGCGCTGGCCTATGGAGAATGGCTCTGTAATACGTATTCTTGACGACTGTGCAAGCTATGTCATCATTGCCGACAATGCAGTCAATCCTACAAGCGAGTTGCCAAGCCATCTTTCTGTTCACAACAGAATGATCGAAAAGGGATCTGCTTACAAAGCTACAGTTCATACGCACCCTATAGAGCTTATTGCAATGAGCCACAACAAGAAGTTTATGGGCAAGGACGTGCTGACAAACATTCTGTGGAGCATGATTCCCGAGACAAAGGCTTTCTGTCCGCTTGGTCTGGGCATTGTGCCTTACGAGCTTCCTGGCAGTGTTAAGCTTGCTGATGCCACTCTTGCCGAGCTTGAGGACTACGACGTTGTTATGTGGGAGAAGCATGGCGTGTTTGCCAAAGGACTTGATGCCATGGATGCCTTTGACCAGATTGACGTTCTCTCAAAGAGCGCAAAGATTTATATCGATGCCAAGTGCATGGGCTTTGAGCCTGACGGCATGACGCAGGAGCAGATGCGCGAGATGACGGTTGCGTTTAATCTGCCAAGATAATATAGTATATATTGGCTAACAGAATAGCGAAGAGCAAGTGGATGTGTTTACTTCTCTTCGCTATTTTTTGTTTTAATATTTTATCCTATCAGCTGTGGCAGGAATGTCGAGAAGACAAGAATTATAATTCCTGCTATGAGTACGCCAATGGTCTTTGTGTTGCAGCCTTTCCACTCTTTGAGTATTATTCCCCACACGTTTGAGAATGTAACGTTGAGAGCCATCAGAATGCAGAAAGCAAGGGTCATAAGGGTAGGCGACTCTGTGAGGAAGCCTTTGCCCAATGATAATCCGAAGAACTGGCTATACCACAATGCGCCTGCCAGCAGACAGAACAGCAGGTTGTTGCCCCAAACCGAGGTCTTGGCATAGTCGCCCCATGTCTTGTTTTTGCTGTTCTGGTAGAAGCAGTAAACGGCATTGGTCAGAAAGCCGCCAAATGTAACGAGCAGAGTTGCAGGCAGAGTCTTGTACATATCTGGTGTAAGGTCACCGAAGTTGATGTCCTTGCCAAATTCCAGACCTACGTTGAAGCATCCGCTCATAAAACCGGCAAGCAGGGCTATGGCAAGTCCCTTCGGAAAATTGAAGTCTTTTACCGCAGCTTTCTTCTCCTCTTCCGACAGCGATGCCGCTTTCATAGAGCCGGCAAGCCCTATAACGGCAATGCCTACAAGAGTAACTACAACACCGAGAATGACGGAGAATGTCAGTGAGTCGAGGGCGTTAAGCTCGGGGAAAAATATGTTCAGCAGCACAGGTCCCATTATGGTTCCCAAACCTGCGCATGTACCGAGAGCGATAGACTGTCCGAGAGCCACACCGAGATAGCGCATTGACAATCCGAAAGTCAGGCCGCCCACACCCCACAGCACACCAAACAGAATAGTCATCCAGATATTGAACGACGGGCTTTCTGTTATAAGCTCGCAAATGCCGTGGCCCTCAGGCACGGCAAGGAAAGCTCCGAGCAACGGCAGCAGCAGCCATGCAAACACGCCCTGCACTATCCAATAGCTCTCCCAGCTCCAATCCTTTATCTTGTTGATTGGAACATAGCAGCTGGATTGACAGAACGCTCCAACTGCTATGATTATGAGTCCGATTATGATGTCCATTTATTCAGACTGGAAAAATTAACGCTTTGATGTCACATCGGCAACGTACTGGTCGATGTCGGCAATGAACTCCTGACCGACAGGAACATTGTTGCGGACGCAGAACTCGTCGTAAACAGCCTGCCAAGGCATTGCCTTCTGCTCCTCGATGAGGGCGAGAACCTTGTAGCCCTCACCTGCAAGCTCAAGCTGCGATATTGTCTCTTTCGGCTCGAGCAACGCGCGGAGCATGCACTTCTGTGCTGAGCGTGAGCCGATGACGTAGGCTCCGATGCGGTTGATGGAGCCGTCGAAGAAGTCGAGCCCATAGTGTACACGGTCGAGAGCGCCAGCGCGTACAATCTCGAAGAACAGCTCCTGTGTAGGATCGTCCATGATTGTGACATGGTCTGAGTCCCAACGTACAGGACGGGATACGTGAAGCATCAGTTCTTTCAAGAATGGCAATACTGCAGATACCTTGTCTGCGGGTGACTCTGTCGGGTGATAGTGGCCTGTGTCGATAGTCAGGATCTTGTCGTTCTGTGCTGCGTATGCTGTGTAGAAGTCGTGTGAGCCGACAGTGAACGATTCGAGACCGATACCGAATACCTTACCTTCGATACAGTCTTTCATCATAGGCTGCTCTTTCTCGAAAATCTCGTCAAGAGACTTCTTCAGAGTGTTGCGGTAAAGTGCGTGGTTGACGGAAACGTCCTTGCATCCGTCGTGTACCCAAAGGTTCATGATACACGGGTCGCCCTGTGCCTCACCCATTGCGTTTGCGATATCGCGGCAACGTTTTGTGTGCTCTACCCAGAACTGGCGTATGCCCTCGTCAGGGTTGGCAAGCGACAGGCTGCCTGACTTCGGGTGTGAGAAGCTTGATGAGTTGAAGTCGAGCAGGGTGTTGTTTTCCTTAGCCCAGTCTATCCATGACTGGAAGTATTCTACTGTTACCTCGTCGCGGTCAACAACCTTTCCCTTGAAGTCACCGTAAATCTCGTGGAGGTTAAGGCGGTGGTTACCAGGGATGAGGCTCTTTGCCTTCAGAATGTCCTGGCGAAGCTCGTCTATGTTGCGTGCTGCGCCTGGAAAATCGCCTGTCGACTGAATACCGCCCGACATGGCGCCAGCCTGTACCTCAAATCCTTTTACGTCGTCAGCCTGCCAGCAGTGGAGTGAGAGGTGGAAATCCTGCATCTGCTTCAATACTTTCTCTGTGTCTACACCGATGGCGGCATAGCGCTCTTTGGCAATCTCGTATGCCTTTGTAACAAGTTCTGTTTTCATTTTTTGATGTTTTATTTGTTTAGTAATTTGTTTTTTTTGTTATTTCTCATTTGTTATACTTCAGATATTTCTCGTATGCCTGTGCCCATATCTCGCTGTCCTTAGGCTCAAATTCTTTCAGCTCAATGCTGTTTGCTATGATGGCTCGCATTTCCCAAATATCGCTCACCTCGCCAGAAGCCTTTGCCTGTAGCATGATGTTTCCGATGGCTGTTCCCTCCTGAGGGCCTGCAAGCACTTTTACGCCGCATGAGTTTGCTGTGAATTGGTCAAGATACTCGTTTCTTGAGCCGCCTCCAATGATGTGGAGAACGTCAATGTCGAAGTCGGCAAACTCTTTAAGCCATGTGAACACCTGGCGGTAGCGCAGAGCCAACGAGTCGAATATGCAGCGGCATGTCTGTGCATACCCCTGTGGCTCAGGCTGATTTGTCCGGCGGCAATATTTGTTTATTGCCTCAACCATAGACGGCGGGTTGGCAAATATATCGTCATCTGGGTTTATAATGCTGCGGAAAGGCTCGCATTCCATGGCGGCGCTCTGCAATTCTGCATGCCCCAGTCCCTCGGCATCTTTCCATTCCTTGCGGCAACGCTCATAAATCCACATTCCGCAGATATTTTTCAGGAAACGTGTAGTTCCCTCTATGCCTCCCTCGTTTGTGAAGTTAAGGCCGAAGCTTTTGTCGTTTATCACCGCGTTCTTGGTCTCTATACCCATGAGGCTCCAGGTGCCGCTGCTCAGGTAGGCAAACTTCTCATTCTTTGCAGGCACGGCTGCTACAGCGCTGCCTGTGTCGTGTCCGGCTACTGCTATTACCGGTACGGCTCCAAGCCCGGTCATCTGCTGCACTTCTCCGGTTAATGTGCCAATAACGGTGCTCGGGTTAACCATAGGCCCGAACTGGCTGCGTCTCAGCCCTACACTTTCCAGAAGGCTGTCGTCAAGCTCATGGGTTCTCGGGTCGAGCATCTGTGATGTTGACGCTATGGTATATTCGCAGACAGCCTCTCCTGTCAGCATGTAGCTGAGGGCGTCGGGCACAAACAGTATCTTCTCTGCATTCTCCAGGGCTGTGTTTCCCGATTTGCGCATGGCGTAGAGCTGAAACAGCGAGTTGAAGTTCATGAACTGTATGCCGGTTATGCCATATACGGTATTCTTAGGCAGGCAGCTCTCGAAGTATTCCTCCATCTTCCCCACGGTGTGAGGGTCGCGGTATGCCAGCGGATTGCGCAGCAGTGCTCCGTCGGCACCTACACACACAAAGTCAACTCCCCATGTGTCAATACCGATGCTGCATATTTGTATCTGTCTTTCGGCAACGAGCCTCAATCCCTTAATCACCTCGTTGTACAGTGCGAAAATGTCCCAGTATACGTGGCCTCCGGTCTCAATCAGGTTGTTGTCGAAACGTGTCAGCTCTTCGAGTTCCATCTTCCCGTTGCTGATAGTGCCAATGATGGTTCTGCCACTTGTGGCTCCTAAGTCTACAGCAAAATAATGTTTAGTCTGTTCCATATTTTAGGGTAGTATTTTTTATTTAAGTAAGTAGATGTTTATCTTTTGCAAAGATACTTTGTTTTCAGTCAATACCAACATTGTTATTTGATTTTTGTCCATTAAGTTTTGAGATTTCCAACATGTCGTCATACTGGCGGCGTGTTATTTACAAGAAAAAAAGCAAATATGAGCTTTGTCTGAAAAAAAATATGTAAGTTTGCAGGCAAATTAAAAAATAGAATAAAGAATCAATCACTTAAATCATGTCATCACTAACTGTTGCCATTGTTGTGGCGTTTGTTATCGGCTATCTGTTTATAGCCATTGAAAGTGTTACGAAAATCAACAAGGCGGCCATTGCGCTGCTTATGTTTGTTGTGTGCTGGACCTTGTTTATGATAGATCCTGCCGGACTTGTTCCAAGTCTTGCCGGAATAGACCATGGCGAGGTTGCCGGACAAGTTGGGAAAATCATAGAGGAACATCTTGGAGAGACTGGCACCACGCTGTTCTTCCTTATGGGTGCCATGACGATTGTTGAGCTTGTTGACCAGAACGGCGGCTTCAACTTTGTCAAGGACACGCTGAAGACCAAGAGCAAGCGGTCGCTGTTGTGGCGAATTGCCTTTATGACTTTCATTTTGAGCGCTATCCTCGACAACCTCACCACCTCTATAGTGATGATTATGATATTGAGAAAACTTGTCAAGGAAAAGAAAGACCGCATCATCTACGCCTCGCTCGTTGTCATAGCGGCCAACTCAGGCGGCGCTTTCTCGCCTATTGGCGACGTTACCACCATCATGTTGTGGAACAAAGGGGTAATTACAGCCGCTGGCGTTATAATGGAGATTTTCATTCCGTCGCTTGTGTCGATGGTTATTCCTGCCTATATACTGTCGCTGAGCTTGAAGGGCAACCTCGTAGAGCCTGCCGCCAAAAAGACCGCCGAGGGCAGCGAGGACTATCTGACGGCATCTCAGCGCAAGGTGATTTTCTGCCTTGGTGTTGGTGGACTTGTCTTCGTTCCAATCTTCAAGACCATAACCCATCTGCCTCCGTTTGTTGGTATTTTGCTCGTGCTTGGCGTTCTGTGGACCGTCACCGAGACCATGTACCGCCATCTTGAGCACGACGACTCTGACGGCATGCAGAAGCGCGTGAGCCGCATGCTGACCCGCATCGACATGTCTACAATTCTTTTCTTCCTCGGTATTCTGATGGCTGTTGGCTGTTTGCAGACAATCGGTGTCTTGGCGCAGCTTGGCGAGGGCTTGAACATTTGGTTCAACGGCAACCATTATGTCGTTACCGGTATCATCGGCGTGCTCTCGAGCATTGTCGACAATGTGCCTCTTGTCGCCGGATGCATGGGAATGTATCCTGTTGAGGCTGTTGGCGACATGGCTGTCGACGGCGTGTTCTGGCAGTTGCTTGCCTACTGTGCGGGTGTCGGCGGCTCAATGCTCATCATAGGCAGCGCCGCAGGCGTTGTCGTTATGGGACTCGAGAAGATTACCTTTGGCTGGTACATGAAGAATATCACCTGGGTAGCCTTTGTGGGTTATCTTGCCGGTATCGTCAGCTACTGGCTGCTGCGCACATTCGTATTCTGAATATATTTTTGCGGCTCAATGGAAAAACGCAGAGCCATTTTCACTGCTTGATTTGAGCAAATGCAATTGTTAATAAAACCAGAGCTTGCAACGCCGGTATTCAGGTGTTGCAAGCTCTGATTTTTTGTGCGCGTGGGAAAATGGCCGTGGAAATATATGGCTATAGACTTGTAAGGCGGTTTGATACATTGTGTGTTTATATGATCAACAAAAGCGTTTCACCAAGGTGAAACGGTCTCGTCACCAAGGTGAAGCGTATTCGTCACCTTGGTGAAATGTGCTCGTCACCTTGGTGAAACGCATGATTTGAACAGCAAATTGCACTTGGTGTTTTCATAAATTGCACTTTGCATTTCCATAAATTACACTTTGTATTTTCATAAATTACACTTTGTATTTTCATAAATTACACTTTGCAATATTTCGGAAAACATAATGTCTGTCTGAAAAAGCAGCGAGTTCCGCAACCTACATGTTGCGGAACTCGCTTGGCTTTTTGCCTGTCTTTATCTTGAATTTTGAAGAGAAATAATCGGGCGACTCAAAGCAGAGCCGATAGGCAATTTCCTTTATGCTGAGCGAGGTTGTGGCAAGAAGCTCTTTTGCCCTTTGCAGGCGCAAATCCTGCTGGTACAGAGATGGCGATATGCCCGTAAACTCCTTGAACAGCTTGCGGAAATTGCTGTAGCTGACACCAAGCTCTTCGGCAATCTGCTGAATGGTGAGGTCTTTCTCAAGCGACTCCCTTATTCTCAGTCGGGCGAGGTTTATCATGTCTACATGCGAGCGGTCCTTCACAAGCTCTATGCTTCGCTCAAGCGCATACATAAGGCCTACAAGATGGTTTACTATCCCGGCCAAAATCTGTTGCGAGTATGGCGCCTCCTCCTGCGCCCGGGTGTATGCCTCCTCGTAGAGTCTTATGATGTCGGCACTGAATCCAACATGATAAATCGGTTTTTCTGCCGAGAGGAAGCCAGCCCTTACCCTGTCGTCTGCGTTTTTTCCTTTAAATCCTATCCAGTAGCTTTTCCATCCCTTGCTGTCAAGCGGATGATAACAGTGCCACTCGCCTGGAAAAAGGAGAAACAGGTCGCCCGCCTTCAGCTGTGCGTCTTTCACATGCTCAGAGCTGAAAAAGCCCTCGCCCTCAGTGATGTACAAGAGCTGGTACTCGTTCAGTATGCGTCCCTTTGCGATGTCAAAATAGTAGCCGTCGGCATGCCCTTTGGTGGGATAAGGGTCGTTTGGGGAAATCTCCTCGTAGCCTACGGTGCTTACGGTGAGTCCCCACTGCGCGTCCTTGGTGTTGGCCACCATGTATTTGCTTATTTGCATGGCTGTATCAGATTTAGGTCAGAATATTTTATTTTGCTGCAAGCTGCAAGTGTCTCATCTGGTGTCCGCCCCATGTCGTGTCGTTCACATATTCGAACCCGTTGGCGCGGTATAGCCGCTCGGCATTTGGGTTGCCTTTGTCCACGAGCAGTCCTACAGCGGGCAGTCCAAGCCTTGCGGCTTTCTCCTTGGTTGCCTGCAACAGTTTGCCTGCTATTCCGCGGCGGCGGTATCTCTCGTCTACGGCAAGGCTGTCTAAATACAGCTCTCCAGCCTGTGTCTCGTCGCCAATACCGGAATAGTCTCTGCCGAATGCGGATTTTATCGCTGCAATAAAGGGTTTTCGCAGTGTGTGCAGGTCTTTTCCGTCGTAGCTTACACAGATGCCAGCGACAGTGCCGTCGTCGTCAAGCGCCACAAGGGTGTTGCGGTAGCTGTATTGAGTGTTTTCTGTCTCAACAAGTTTAGTCATCACTGCCTCAAACTCAGCTAATGTATGGCCGGGGCCTGCAAAATATTGGCAGCAGTCGTTGCTCATAGCCTGCATTATGCCACGGGCTATATGTGCGGAATGTATCTTTTTAGCTTCAGTAATTGTCATTCTCATTAAGTTTGTATTTACAAAGATATGTAAAAATTAAATATCTGCAAAGCGAATTAATTTTTTTTAATATGCTATAGACAAAAAAAGGTGTTATCTTTGCAGAAGATAGGCGGCACTCGGCATAACATTCAAGCAAGCTTGATGGTTTTGCTCTCGTTTGCACTATCTTTGCACATAAATATTATACAGAAACAGGCAGACATGGAAAAAATAGCAAAAAGAATAACCGACCTTATCGGCCGCACACCGCTTGTTGAGCTTGCCAATTTCTCTGAGCAGCACGGGCTTGACACGCCGCTGATAGCAAAAGTGGAATATTTTAATCCTGGCGGCAGCATAAAAGACCGTACGGCTCTGTCGATGATTGAGGATGCCGAGCGCAGAGGCCTGCTGACTCCAGGCGCCACTATCATTGAGCCAACAAGCGGAAATACCGGAGTGGGCGAGGCGCTTGCTGCAGCAGTGAAAGGATATAGGCTTATTCTCACCATGCCTGAGACAATGAGCGTTGAGAGAAGAAATCTTGTAAAGGCGTATGGTGCGGAAGTACGTCTGACACCGGGAAAAGACGGGATGCAGGGAGCGATAAAGGCAGCGGAGGAGCTTCGCAATACCATTCCTGGCTCCGTAATTCTCGGACAGTTCGTAAATCCTGCCAATCCTCAGATACACTACGAGACAACGGGACCTGAGATTTGGCAGGATACCGGCGGCAACATCGACATTTTTGTTGCCGGTGTAGGCACTGGTGGCACCGTGTCGGGAACAGGAAAGTATCTGAAAGAGCAAAATCCCGATGTGAAAGTTGTTGCCGTAGAGCCGGCATCATCGCCTGTTCTGAGCGGAGGAACCGCCGGGCCGCATAAACTACAAGGTATTGGAGCAGGCTTTGTTCCTGAGACTTACGATGCGTCTGTTGTAGACGAGGTGTACTGCGTAGAGAATGACGACGCCATATTTACAGGCCGCCAGCTGGCACGGCATGATGGCTTGTTGGTTGGCATATCGTCGGGGGCGGCCGCATTTGCAGCCGCACAGATTGCCAAGAGGCCAGAAAACCGGGGCAAAAGGGTAGTGGTGGTTCTTCCTGATACGGGCGAGAGATATCTCTCTACGGTGCTATATGCATTCGATGAATATCCGCTGTAATTTTTTTGGCGTGAGACTTTTTTTCTTTCTGTCGTGCGGATTTTTTGCAACATGGCATCGGCCGCTCAGGTCTGCGTGATGTCCTCCGGCACATCAAGACCGGCATTGCAGGCATCGGGATCATGTTCTGTCAGTTGCGGTATACGATACGGGCGAATACAGGATAGTGATCGGACGGGGTGCGACGGATGTTCTTCTTGAAATCTATTTCCTGCGGCGCATTGCGGCTCTTCCGTTTCTTGGTCTTGTCGGAAGAAACAGTCCAGTATCCGTTTGTCAAGACCCCATAATTCCTGACTTCAAACTCCGATGACACAAAGATATGGTCTATGCGGCTTTCCGTCTTAAGGTCAGTCTTAAAGTCATTGAACGTCCCGTTCTCGGCAAAACGCATGCGCGCACTGGTGTAGGAATCTTTCAGTATGCCAGACTTGGTGAATATCCGGTAGATTTCATCCGTTTGATCCACATTGAAGTCACCCGTCAGCACTACAGGAATTTTTGTCCCTGCAATCTCTCTGATTTTGCGGACTACAAGCCGTGCCGCCTCGCGACGGGCCACCACGCCCACATGGTCCATGTGTAGGTTGAAGAAGAAAAAACGGAAGCATGTGACCTTGTCTCGGAACTCGCCCCATGAGCAAATCCTTGTGCATGCGGCATCCCATCCGAGTCCCGGGCGGTCAGGATGCTCAGAAAGCCAGAAATCACCATTGTTCAAGAGGTCAAAACGGTCGGTTTTATAGAAAATGGCAGAATGCTCTCCTGCCTCCTTGCCGTCATCGCGCGCTATGCCGATATGGGCATATCCGTCAAGTCGGCTGTCCAAGTCGTGGAGCTGACGGATATAGGCTTCCTGTGTGCCGAACACATCGGGTTGCTCAAAGTTTATCTGGTCACAGATTACCTGACAGCGTTTCGTCCATACGTTGCCGTTTATAGAGTCGCCGTCGTTTTTGTTGCGGATATTATAAGTGCCGACGAAGAGAGCCTGGGCTCCCGTCGTCAGCACGCTGAATAATACCGCAATAGTTGTTATGATATGTTTCATGCGGAAAAATGTTTTTTATGGTTTGCAACTGTTTAGCAGGTCTACTTTACCGTCGGCTATCAGCTTCAGGATAAGTTCACCGAAAAGCGTGTTCTGCCAAGCGAACCACGGACGTGTGTAGTTTGTGGCGTCGTCTTTGTTAAATGACTCATGTATGAACCCCGTGCCGGCATCAGTCTTCATAAGCATCTCAATGCAGTGTTTTATCTCGGCATCGTCGTTGCTTGTGAAGGCCAGCATCATTATGCTCATAGGCCATGGCATGTCGTGGCCAACATGAGGTCCGCCTATACCCTCGCCAGCCTTGCCGCGAAAGAATGCGGGATTGTCCTCGCTCCACACAAAACGGCGTGTGTTTTGGTATATGGGGTCGTTGAGACTTACGTCGCCAAGATAGCCCATGCCAAGGAGCGACGGTACGTTGGCATCGTCCATGAGCAAATGTGAGCCGTAGCCGTCGACCTCGAAAGCATAAATCTTTCCATATTTCGGATGCTCCACAACAGCGTATTTCTTCAAAGCCGTATCTACCTCATCGGCAAGAGCACGGCATTCGGCAGCCTTGGCTGGTTGTTTATTTACTGAGGTTAGTATCTCTGCGGCCTTGCGCAGTGCCGATACAGCCATGAAGTTGCTCGGAACCAAATAGGGGAACACAGTGGCATCATCGCTTGGACGGAACGAAGAGGCTATCAGTCCGACGGGCTTTGCCGGGTGTCCCCATCCGTCCCAGCCAACAGTGTCGTAGGCGCGTTCGGTCTTGCGTTTGAACGAGTAGTTGCCCTTGCCGTGTTTGCGCTGCTGCTCACGGAACACCTTCAGCGTGTTGTCTACAGCCTGAATCCATTCATCGCCGAAGATGGTGTCATCGCCCGTCACCTTCCAGTACTCATAGGCAAGGCGTATGGGGTAGCACTCAGAGTCAATCTCGTATTTGCGCTCATGTACCTCAAGCTTCATGTCGGTCATGTCGCTCTGCCACTCGCCGCCCGTGGGGCCGTCGTTGAAGGCATTGGCGTACGGGTCAATGTTAATGCACTTGAACTGTCGCAGAATGACGCCGCGTATCATTTTGCGCAGGTTCTCATCCTTGCCGGCAAACTGCACGTAAGGCCATACCTGTGCTCCGGAGTCGCGCAGCCACATGGCATGAATGTCGCCAGTGTAAACAAAAGTGTCGTCATCGCCGTCTGCCGTTGTGCGGTAGTGTACAGTGGTCTCAAGTGTGTTGGGGAAACAGTTCTCAAACATCCATGCCAAATAGGGATTGTCTTTCAGCAGTTTCTTCACTTCCTTTATCTTTTTCTCGATGATGTCAGAGCGGAACAGACGCTCGTCCACTGGCGGTCGTTTTGACTGCATCACCATGTCCCGGCGTGCTGTGAGAGCAATATATTCGCTTCCGTATTCGGCTTGTTGTGCATTGACGCAGGCGGGTGCTGATGTCAACGCCAGCAGAAAGATCATTTTCAACTGTTTTTTTCTCATTGTTCTTTTCATTTTTTTACTTGACTATATATTTAGATGTAGTCCCGTCCTCGTATCGTATTATGTTAAGTCCAGGCACCGGTGAGCTAATGCGCATTCCTGCGGCATTATAAATCATGCGCTTACCGGTGCCTTCTACGAAAGGGCGCTTAATACCAGTCTCCGCTCCATAGAGTGATGTGAGCTTCTGTACTGCTTCACGCAGTCTGTTCTCATTAAACTTCACGATTTCCCGGTCGTAGGTCATTATTCCGTTTACCTCAGTCTCCACGTCGGTGGTCTGAGTGTAGACAGCAGCTCCATAAGCGGTTTTGTTGCCATTGATGTTTACACCTTCAGAGAGTGTCTTTATTTGTCCGGCAAGTGTGACGAACGCATCTGTTATAGAGCTCTCGCTTGTATAAGTATTATATGTTTGGGCATTACGCTCAAACCACCGGTGTCCGCTGATGTTGCGTCCCAGTCCGCCATATTCACCGAGCACATAAGGTCTTTCCGGATCGTTTATCCCCATGCATATGGGCTGGTCGTAGGTGTGCTGGTCAACAATTGTGCCTTCGCCCAGTTTGTAGTGGTTTCCGCCACTTGCAGGATTCACCAGCCTGGTGTTGTCGAGGCTCTGTGTATATGAAACGATGTCGGCGGTGCTATATTGTCCCCAGCACTCGTTAAATGGTGTCCAAACCACGATACATGGATTGGAATAAAGCTGGTTGATGATGTCTTTCCACTCAGCGCGGAAGTTCTTGTCGAGAGTGGCGTCTTGTGTCTTTGTGTCACCGTCGCACCACCTGTCTGTAATCCAGCCGCTCTCAGTGCTGCGGAAGGGAGAGGGCATGTCCTGCCATACGAGTATTCCGAGGCTGTCGCAATGCCAGTACCAGCGTGCAGGCTCAACCTTCATGTGCTTGCGTATCATGTTGAAGCCCCATTCTTTGGTCTTCTCTATGTCGTAGCGGAGAGCCTCGTCGGTTGGTGCCGTGAGCAGACCGTCGGGCCAATAGCCTTGGTCAAGCAGCCCGAACTGGAACAAGTCTTCGTTGTTCAGTTGCAGACGCCAGTAGCCCTGGTCATCCTTGCGATATGATATTTTGCGCATGGCGGCATAACTCTCAATGTTGTCGATAGTTTCACCTTTTGCAATGTAGCTTACATTCACCTTGTAGAGATTGGGATGTGCAGGACTCCACAGTTTCGGATTGTTCACTGGGACCTCTATATTGACGTTATTGCCGGCAGTAGCAGTCTGCTCGGCAATGGTTTCACCGTCGTTGTCCTTAACTGTTACTTTCACTTTTCCGTCGGTTTGTGCACTGTTTACAGCGATGTTGAAGTTCAGCTTGCTATTGTCTACATCTGGTGTGGTTCGGATATCGGTGATGTAAGTGTAGTCGACAGGCTCCATCCATACAGTCTGCCAGATGCCAGAGGTTGAGGTGTAGAATATGTCGCCTCCACCGTTAGGATACCGGCGCTGCTTGCCTACTGGCTGCATGTTTTCGTCAGTATTGTCTATTACTTTGACATATATGGTTGCTGTGTTGCCACCAGACAAACGGTTTGTGATGTCTACAGAGAACGATGTGTGTCCTCCTGTATGCGATGCCACTTTGTAGCGTCCTGTTGTTCCATTTACGAATACATCAGCCTTATAGTCTACAGCTCCAAAGTTGAGAATGATTTTCTTGCCTGCCCACTTCTCTGGAATTGTGATGTCACGTTTATACCAAAGGGCCTTGCCCGGTTCTAATGGGCGCATTACTCCCGACAGACTTGACTCTATGGGATATGGGACGAGAATCTTTCCTTCGAACTCGCGTGGAGTCTCTCCCTGGCCTGTAATGGCATAGTCCCACAGGCCGTTCAGGTTTTGCCAGTCTGTACGCTGCATCAGCGGACGCGGGTATTCAGGCAGCACGTTCTCAGGGGTGACATCGGCAGCCCAACGGGTTTTTATGTGGTTGCCTTTAGGTTCCCATGCCGTTTCAGTGGCAGCAGGCCTATATTTGTCCATGAGAACTTTCATCCACAGGCCGCCTAATACAGAGCGTGCGCTGAAGTTTATCGATTGCCCGTTGCTTGTCTCGTAATAGTCGCTCAAAGGTATACGTGTACTTGTCTCGTTGACATATTTATACAAGAGGTCTGAGAACTTGAGGAAAGTTTCAGTGTCGGGTGACATGGATGCCGTCCATAATATCCAGTCCACCTTTGTTTGAGTGTCACGGCAGTCGAGTGGCAGGCCGAATGTTGTCTGTTTTGTCAGGTAGTAGCTTATCTCTCGGTCAATGACCTCTTGTGGAAAGAGTTTTTTATTCCACATCATGTCCCAGACGAGATTGTATTTCTGGCTCCAGGTGCCTGGCTTGTGGAATTCCATGCGGTAGTGATCGCCGTCGCGTGCATCAGCCTCCCACAATAATGCCATGTCCTTTGCGTATTGTTCAAATTTAGGAATATCACGCACATTGCCGCCTATGTATGGTATCAGGTCGGCATATGCGGCTACAGCCAAGATTGCTTTTATCGAGAGATTGGTGTTCTGTTCGCTTGGTCCCTTGAAATCATCAGTGCAAAGTTGGCTGCCAGGATTCTGTCCTTCAGCACGACAATAGTCTGCCCATGTCTTCAGTACATTGCGGTAAGGTTTCAGCCACTCACCGTCGCCGGTGATACGGCAAATGGCATTGGCAAGCAGAATGATGTTTGCCGATTCTTCAAGAGGCATGGTATCACCGTAAACTTGTCCGTTAGCCAGAGGATATTGCCCGAGGTCGTGAGCGGCGCAGTTCTTGCCCTTTCGCTCGTCAGACAACGCATATTCGAGAATTGAGATAATCATGCCTTTCTGCAGCTCTGGATTGTAGAGCAGGTAGAGCGGACATTCGGGATATGTAAGGTCAACGGTGTTTACGCATCCGTTCGATTTGTTTTCCTTAGAGAAGTAGAGAATATGTCCCTTGTCATCCTGAAACAGCTTGTGTGCTGCCATGACCAGACGATAGTTGCCTGCCAGCATCTCTGCATATTTCACGTTGCCGGCAGCGAGTGCGTCATCGTAGATTTTCTTGTCGAGCTGACGGCAACGCGCCATAATCTCAGTATATCTGTCGCGCAGTTCCTCGAAAGCCTGGAATATTGTCT